>NZ_JBFAAE010000001.1:0-396605 GCF_040639575.1 Streptosporangium sp. NPDC023825
TCGTACATGAGCTGGTAGGTCAGCGTGCCCGACTTCGAGACCAGGCCGATGCGGCCCGCGCTGGTGATGTCGGCCGGGATGATCCCCGCGTTGGACGCGCCGGGACTGATCAGCCCCGGGCAGTTGGGCCCGATGATCCGGGTCCTTCCGCCCGCCGCCCGGGCGTGCGCCCAGAAGGCCAGCGTGTCGTGGACGGGGATGCCCTCGGTGATGACCACGCAGAGGCCGATCCCCGCGTCGACGGCCTCGATGACCGCGGCCTTGGCGAACCTCGGCGGCACGAAGACCACCGACACGTCCGCCCCCGTCCGGGTGATCGCCTCGGCGACCGTGCCGAACACCGGCACGCTCCGCTCGGCGAAGTCGACCGTGCCGCCGCCCTTGCCGGGCGTGACACCGGCGACCACGTCGGTGCCCGACGCGAGCATTCTGGCGGTGTGCCGTCTCCCCTCCGCGCCGGTCATGCCCTGCACGACCACCTTGCTGTGGCCTGTCAAGAAGATCGCCATGCTTGCCGCTCCCTCTCCGTGCTCGCGTGCCCTCCGTGGGCGGGACCGGCGGGCTCGCCGTGTCCGGTGGGTCCGGTGCATCCGGTGGTGGGCCCGCTCATGCCGCGGCGAGCCTGGCCGCCTCTTCGGCGGCGCCGTCCATGGTGGTGACCTGGCGGATCGCGGGGTGTCCGGCCTCGGTGAGGATCCGGCGGCCCTCCTCGGCGTTGTTGCCGTCGAGCCTCACGACGATGGGGCGGCTCAGGCCGCGGTCGCCGAGCAGCCCGAGCGCGGAGACGATGCCGTCGGCCACCGCGTCGCAGGCGGTGATGCCGCCGAAGACGTTGACGAGGACCGACCTGACGTCGGGGTCGGAGAGGATGATCTCCAGGCTGTTCGCCATGACCTGCGCGGACGCCCCGCCGCCGATGTCGAGGAAGTTGGCCGGGCGGACCCCGCCGAAGCGCTCCCCGGCCTGGGCGACGACGTCGAGGGTGCTCATCACCAGCCCCGCGCCGTTGCCGACGACCCCGACGCGGCCGTCGAGCTTGACGTAGTTGAGGCCCTTGGCCCTGGCCCGCGCCTCGAGACCGCCGTCGCCGGGCCCGGCGGTCAGGGCCGCGTGCTCGTGACGGAAGGCCGCGCCCTCGTCGAGGCTGACCTTGCCGTCGAGGGCGAGGATCGTGCTCCCCGCCGTCCACACCAGGGGGTTGACCTCGACCAGCAGGGCGTCCTCCTCCACCATGACCTGCCAGAGGCGGACCAGCACCTCGGTCACCGCGCCCTGGAGGTCGGGAGGGAAGCCCGCCCGGGTCACCAGCTCGCGCGCGGCGCTCTCGTCGATCCCGGTCAGGGGGTCGATCGGCATCTTGACCAGCGCCTCGGGCCTGGTCGCGGCCACCTCCTCGATGTCCATGCCGCCGTGGACGGACGCCATGGCGAGGAAGCACCGGTTGGCCCGGTCGACGAGGTAGGCCACGTAATACTCCTCGACCGGGACCGTGGCCGTCTCCACGAGCACGGTCTCGGCGATGTGGCCCTTGATGTCCATGCCGAGGATGTGCCGGGCCTCCTGCTCGGCGGAGTCGGGGCCGGGGGCGGGCCGCACGCCCCCGGCCTTGCCCCGGCCGCCGGTCTTCACCTGAGCCTTGACGACCACCGGGACGCCGAGGCCGGCCGCGATCGCGCGGGCGTCCTCGGGAGTGGCCACGACCTCGCCGGTGGGGACGGGGACCCCGTGCCGCGCGAAGAGCTTCTTCGCCTCGTATTCGAACAGGTCCACGCGACCTCCCTGGATACGGTTCTTGTAGACGGTATACCGTATGGAAATCTAGCCGTCCAGGCCTCGACAGGGACTCCGGCGACGGATATTCCATACGGTATGGAGAAGACGCAGCTCGTACGAGACTGGCGGGGACGCGATTACCTCGTCGGCGACACCCCGCAGGATCTGATCAACCGTCCCCGGTCGTGGATGTTCTGGCTCCCCTGGGCCGCCATGGCCTCCATCGGCGCCATGCAGTACGGCTACGCGGCGGCGGTGCCCGCCCTGGCGCAGGCGCGCGGCTGGCCGCTCGCCTCGGCCCTGGCGCCGCTGGCCGTCTGGATCGTCTGCCAGGCCGCCGTCGCCCTGCCCACCGTCCTGCTGCTGCGGCGCGGAGCGCTCGGGATCCGCGTCGCGCTGTGGGCCGGCGCGCCGCTCAGCGCCGCGGCGCTGCTCACGACGGCCTTCGCCCGCGACCTCCCCGCCGTCCTCGCCGGTTACGCCCTGCTCGGCGGCGTGGGAGCCGGCCTGGTGTACGGCGCGTGCACCGAGGCCGTCGCCCGCTGGTACCCCGAGCGCCCGGCCGCGAAGGTGGGCTTCACCACCGGCGCCTTCGCCTACGGCACGGCCCCGCTCGCGGTGGCGGCCGGCCTCTACGGGGCCGCGGGGGGCACGGGGAACACGGGGAGCGCGCTCCAGCCGCTGTTCGCCGTGGCGGCGGCCGTCGCGCTGGTCGCGGTGGGCCTGGCGGCGACCTTCGTCCGCCTGCCGCCGCCGCACTGGTGGCCCGCCCACATCGACCCGCGCGCCTGGGCCGACGACCGGATCGCGCTGCGCAGGGAGCCTCGGGCCGTGCGCCAGTTCTCCCTGAGCCAGGCGCTGCGGACGGGCTCGCTCCCCACCCTGGTGACGATCCTGGTCTGCGCGGGGGCGGTCTCCATCTTCGACGTGGTCGCGCTGGCGACCTTCGGCGGCCTCTTCCCCTGGGCGGCGGTGGCCCTGCTCCTGGTGCTCAACGGCGTGGGGCGCGCCTGCGCCATGCTCGCCGCCGAGATGACCGGGCGGGGGCGCACGCTCAGTGCCGTACTGGCCCTGCTCTGCCTGGGGCAGCTACTGCTGGCCTGGGGGACGGTGACCGGATCGGCCGTCATGATCCTGGTGGCGACGGTGCCCGCCGGCCTGGGCGGGGGCGCGTTCTACCCGCTCATCGCCAGCCTGGTCCGCGAATACTTCGGCGAGAGGCACACCGCCTCGATCCACGGCGTGGTCTACAGCGCGAAGGCGGTCGCCGGGCTCGTCGGGGTCGGCCTCGCCGCTTGGGCCCTGACCTCTTCCGGCCACGCCGCGGCGTTCTTCCTCGCCGCGGGCCTGGTGCTGGCCGCCGCCGCCCTCAGCGCCACGCTGCGCCAGCCCGGCCATCCGGTCACGCTTCCCGGATGAGCGATGATGTGATCAGGCTCACCACGGCCACCCTGCCCGAAACTGTATACTGTAGGCAGTCGACAACAGACAATGGGCCGGCCGGACGCGGGGCCGCCATATTTTCTCATCCTGGAGCTGAAGAGACATGGTGCGGTCGGAACTGGCGAACTCGGGAGCGGCGCCCAAGATCCCGCGCCCGACCACTCTCCGGGAGAGCGTTTTCGAGGCGATCCTGGAACTCATCGTGAACGGGAGCCTCAGCCCCGGCCAGCACCTCGCGGAGAGCGAGCTCGCCGAGCTGCTCGGCGTGTCGCGCCAGCCGGTCCGCGAGGCGCTGCAGATGCTCAGCGGCGAGGGCTGGGTCGATCTCCGTCCCGGCCACGGGGCGTTCGTCCACGCGCCGACCGTGCAGGAGGCCGACCAGCTGCTCGCCGTACGCGCCCTGCTGGAGACCGAGTCGGCGCGGCTGGCCGCGCTCAACTCGGACGCCGCGGGCGTGGCCCGGCTGCGCGAGGTGTGCGCGCGGGGACTCCGGGCCCTGGAGGCGGACGACATCGACACCTCGGTGGCGGCCAACTCCGAGTTGCACGCGCTGGTCACCGAGCTGTCCGGCAACGCGGTGCTGGCCGAGCTGGCCTCGCAGGTCTCCCGCCGCGTGCGGTGGTATCACACGCCGGTGGCCCGCCAGCGCGGCCGGGACTCCTGGGAGGAGCACGACCAGCTGATCAACGCCATCGAGGCGCGTGACGAGATCAGGGCCGCGGAGATCATGCGCGACCACACCGAGCACACCCGCTCCTCCTACCTGGAGCAGCGAGCCTCGGAGCCCGTCGAGCCGGAGGAGCCCGCGCCCGCCGCCCGCCGCCGGCGCCCGCGCTCACTCAGCGCGAGCTGACCCTCCGTCCCCTCGCCGTCCCCTCGGCGCGCGCCGGCCCTCCCGGGCCGGCGCGAGCCATCCCCTCCCGTACGGGTCCGGCCCCCTCCCGTACGGGTCCGGCGCCGGCTCGGTCCGGTGCGGGCCGATCACCGGTGACCCACTCGCGCCGGCGTGCTCCGGCACGAGACAAGCTCGCGTGTCCCGGTCCGGGGAGGCACACCCCTGTCCCGGCACGGAAAAGCACACACGTGTCCCGGCCCGGGGAAGCACACACGGAGCGGCACGCACGGGAAAAGCACGTCAGAAAAGGCGCGTCCGGAGAAGAACATCCGAGGAAGCGCGTCCGGGGAAGCACGGAAGAACCCGTGCGAACCGGCACTTGAACCCCTTGCGCACCGGTAACGAAGATCGAATAGGCCCGCGCCGGACAATCCAGCGGATCGGCACCCGCTAATCCGCGCGGATCGGCACCCGTTTTCCCATGCCGGCCGCACCCGCCGGTCCGTGCCGGCGGGTGCGGAAAAGCGCGGTCACCCCGCGCTGACCGGCACGGGCCCCAGCCCCTCGCGGGCTGTTCTCGCACGGTCCGAGCAGCTCACGGGCCAGTTGACACAGAATTCACGGTTCGCCCGTTTGAGTGAAACACCCAGGGCAGATACTTGACGAAAGAATTGGTGGTGATGATCGATGAGAGCGTTTCTCAACAGGTTCCGCTTTCTCACCTCCGCACCGGCGGGCTATTCCGCCGACGGCGGGATGATGGGAGTCGGCCTCGCGACGGCCATGCGAAAGTACGGTTCGGCGGAGAACGCCGAGCGCCATCTGCGTCGCTGGGCGACCGAGCAGCGGACCGACGGGATCGACGTTCCCAAATGAGCGAGCGGGAGGTCCCCGCCGGGGAGACCACCCGCTCGCGACGGCCGGCCGCGCCTCAGCCGTCCGCGTGCGCCTCCCTCCGCCTCGCGGCGGGGTCGGCGGGGTCGGGGGCGTCGGAGGAACCGGGAGGGTCGGCCACCGGGTCCGTGGAACCGGCGGCCGGATTCTCCGCGGAGCCGTTCTGCTCCGCCGGGGTGCGACCGCGGTCGCTTCTCGACTTGAGGAGGCTGGCCACGGTGGTGACGGCCAGCGTGCCGACGATGACCCCCAGGGAGACCAGGATGGGGATCTCCGGGGCCCAGGAGACGCCGTCGTGGTGGAGCGCCTCGAAGATGAGCTTGACGCCGATGAAGGCCAGGACGATCGACAGGCCCTTGCTGAGATAGACCAGGCGGTCGAGCAACCCGCCGATCAGGAAGAACAGCTGCCGCAGCCCCATCAGCGCGAAGGCGTTGGCGGTGAACACCAGGTAGGGCTCCTTGGTCAGCCCGAAGATGGCCGGGATGGAGTCGAGGGCGAACAACAGGTCCGTGGTTCCGATCGCCACCATCACGATCAGCATCGGGGTGACGGCACGGCGGCCGTCGACCATCACGGAGAGCGATGAGCCGTGGTATTTCTCCGTGGTGGGAACGACCCGCCTGACCGTGCGCAGCGCGATGTTCTCGGAGAACTCCGCCTCCTCCTCCTCATGACCGATGAGCTTCCACGCGGTGTAGATGAGGAAGGCGCCGAAGATGTAGAAGAGCCAGTCGAAGCGGGCCACGGCCTCCGCCCCGGCGGCGATGAAGATGCCGCGCATGACGAGTGCCAGGACGATGCCGATCAGGAGCACCTTCTGCCGGTAGCGGTCCGGCACCGAGAAGCGGCTCATGATCAGCAGGAAGACGAAGAGGTTGTCGACGCTCAGGGAGTACTCGGTGATCCAGCCGGCGAAGAACTCGCCGCCGTGCGACGGCCCCGTGACCACCAGCAATCCCACGCCGAAGGCGATGGCGAGCGACACGTAGAAGATCACCCAGAACGTGCACTCGCGGAACGTGGGCTTTCGCGGATTGCGCGCCACGAGGTAGAAGTCGATGGCGAGCACGAGGCCGAAGCCGGCGATCGTGACCAGCCACACCCAGGTGGGAATGTTCAACGCGCTCCTTTCCGTGCGCGGCGGCGTTCCTTGGCGAGCCACAGCGCCTCAGCGTGCTCGACGTAGGCGGCGAACAGTTCGCGCGCCCGCGGATTGCGCTCTCTCAGGCGCATCAACCAGTGGGGCATGAGCCTCTCGTGCAACCAGAGGAAGCCGATCGCGAAGCCGAGGCTCACCATGGCCTGGTAGGCCAGGAATCCCGCCACCCCGCCGGGCAGGCTGACGTGACCGAAGACGGCCAGGCCGGTGATCGTCTCCTGGAACAGCCGGGCCAGGGGGAAGCCGGCCAGCCAGTACAGGCCCGCGGGGGCGAACAGCCCCGGTCTGAACAGGTTCTGGCCGAGCAGGATGGAGTATCCGGCCCCGAGGAGGCCCAGGGGAAGGGCCAGCGTCACCGCGGAGATCGCGGCCCAGCCGGCGGACTGTCCTGCGAGCAGGGTCAGCCCCCCGGCCACGGCGCCGGCGACGACTCCGATCAGCGCCCCGGGAAGGGCGAGTTCAGCTTGTCGCATCGGCACGGTCTCAGCCCACGACCACGCCGAAGGCGAACAGGCTGTAGAGCAGCATCCCCAGGTAGAAGACCGCCCCGAAGCCGATGATCAGGTTGGTCCAGATCTTCGGCCGGATCGGTTTGGGCAACATGCGGTTGTTCACCAGCAGGAGCGTCACGCAGTAGGCGCCCATGGCGAACGTGGACAGGAACGCCAGCGTGTCGAGAATCCCGCTCGGGCCGTCGGCCGGGCCGAACAGCAGGATCAGGATGCCGAACGCGATGACGCCCCACAGGAAGGCGGCGTACAGGCGGGACATGCCGAGCTTCTTCGCACCGCGCACGAAGTGGAAGCTCATGTCCGCCTGGCCCCGGGAGAAGGAGTCGAACAGGCCGAGGGTGGCGTTCAACCCGATCAGCGCGATGAAGCCGAGGAAGACCCCGCCCAGCACCGAGCTGCCCGCCGAGGCGAAGGAGTCGGCCATCGCGTTCAGCGCCGCCTCCCGCTCCCCGGACTCGATCACGGCGCGGACGCCGGGGGTGTTTCTCGCCGCCGCCTGCGCGATCACCGTGAAGGAGACGGTGACCAGCATCGTGATGCCCCAGAAGAGCAGGAGCGCGTCGAAGGTGACCCAGCGCCGCCACCCCTTCCACTTGCGCATCTCCTCGGGGTTGTTCGTGTCGAACATGAAGCCGCGCGAGGGCATGGCCTCTTCCTCGCCGGCGTGCCGGAGACCGCGGACGGCCGGGATGTGGGCACCCATGCCGGCGCCGGAGTCACGCAGGTGCAGGGTGTACCACATCTGCTGCATTCCGGACGGCCCGGCGAAGGCGATCGAGCCCACGATCACCGGGAACCAGGCCTCCGAGAGTGCCTGCTCCGGCAGGTAGCCGAAGGCGAACATCCCGGTGACCGTGCTCACCACGTCGCCCCAGGTGCCGACCATGGCCGCCACCACGGCGGTCCCGACGACGAGCGTGCCGATCAGGATCGACAGCACGTTCTCCAGCAGGTTGTAGATCACCTTCGCCAGGCTGAAGACGACGCCGACGAGTATCAGGCCCGCGACCGCCGTGATCACCCATGGAACGCCGGTGATCTGCTCGAAGGCGGCGGCCCCCGCGGACAGATGACCCGGCCAGATGTAGACGAGGATCGCGACGACGAAGAAGAACCACATCAGGGGCTTGAAGACCCGGGCGGCGCCGAAGAAGATGCTCTCCCCCGTCGCCATGGCGTAGCGGGCCATCTCCAGCATGACCACGGCCTGGAGAGTGACGCCGATGAGGAACAGCCACCGGATCTCCGGTCCGAACAGCAGGACCAGCCGAGGCCACATGTACGACTCGCCCATGCCCACGCCGAGCGCGACGAGGAACACCGTCGGCCCGAGGATGTGGATCGACGGGGGAGCGTCGGGCAGGGTGCGTATGGGCATCGGCTCCAGCCCGCCCGCCCGCCATACTTTTTCTTCCTGGCCGGATGCGGCGGCGGCTTCGCCGGGCTCCGCTGCAGCCGGTGTTCTCGATGTGTCCACCTGCGGACCTCCTGGGGGGTTGGTTGATCCTGCGAGTGCCCCGATTCGCCCCCTCGCTCATGAGGCGCGGCTCAGCCGCGCAGCAACCCTGCGGCCCTCGCCCAGCGATACTTGGCACCGAGCACGGCCACGGGCTTCTCCGTGGTGTACGGGTAGGCGATCACCCCGTTCGCGAAGAGATGGTCACAGGCCTGCTCGACCTCGGTGTCACCGGCCAGCGAGGCGACCACGGGCTTGTCGTTGCCCTTGGCCCGCTCCTCGGCCACGACCCGCGCGACCAGCTCGGCGAAGACCATCGGCGGGGTGACGATCGTGTGCCAGTAGCCGATCACCAGTGCGTGCACGCGGGGGTCGGTGAGGCCCAGCCTGATGGTGTTCTCGTAGGTGCTGGGCGGTTCGCCACCGGTGATGTCGACGGGGTTGCCCGCCGCCCCGAAGGGCGGGATGTAGGCGCGGAAGGCCTCGTCGAGATCCGGCGGGATCTCCATGAGGGTCAGCCCGTTGTCGACGCAGGCGTCGGAGAGCAGCACTCCCGAGCCGCCCGCCCCGGTGATGATGACGACGTTCTCCCCCTTGGGCGCGGGCATCAGCGGCAGCGCTCTGGCGTACTCGAGCATGTCGTTGAGGCCCGGGGCCCGCACGACGCCCGCCTGGCGGAGGATGTCGTCGTAGACCTTGTCGTCGCCGGCCAGCGCCCCGGTGTGCGAGCCCGCGGCCCGCGCGCCCATCGCGGTGCGCCCGGCCTTGAGCACGATCACCGGCTTCTTGGCGACCATCCGCTGGGCGGCCTCGACGAACCCGCGCCCGTCCTTGAGGTCTTCCAGGTGCATGGCCACGCAGTTGGTGTTGTCGTCCTGCTCGAAGAAGGTGAGCAGGTCGTCCTCGTCGACGTCGGCCTTGTTGCCGACCCCGACGATCGCCGAGACGCCCATCCCGGTGGTGCGGCTGAAGCCGAGGATGGCCATGCCGATGCCGCCGCTCTGCGAGGTCAGCGCGACCCCGCCCTTCACGTCGTACGGCGTGCAGAACGTGGCGCACAGGTTTTCCGGCGTGTAGTAGTAGCCGTAGATGTTGGGGCCGAGCATCCGCATGCCGTGCTTGCGGGCGATCTCGACGATCTCCTGCTGGCCCTCGACGTTGCCCGTCTCGGCGAACCCTGAGGGGATCATGATGGCTCCCGCCACCCCCTTGCGCCCGGCCTCCTCCAGTGCCGCGGGCACGAACTTGGCCGGGATGGCGAAGACCGCCACGTCGACCTCGCCCGGCACGTCGGCGATGCTGGGGTAGGCGGGCAGCCCGAGGATCTCCGGGGCCTTCGGGTTGATCGGGTAGATGTGGCCCCGGTAGCCGCCGTTGATCAGGTTGCGCATGACCGAGTTGCCGATCTTGCCGGTCTCGCCGGAGGCACCGATCACCGCGACGGCGCGCGGCTTGAAGATCCGGTTCATCCCGGCGAGGATCTCCTCCCGCGAGAGCCGGGCGGGCGCGGCGACGGGGTCGGCGTCGAGGAGGATGCGCACGTCGGCGGCCGTCGCCCCGTCGGCGGTGGCGAAGACGGGGTTCAGGTCCACCTCCGCGATCTCGGGGAAGTCCCCGACGAGCGCGCCGACCCGCTCGATCATGTTCGCCAGCGCCCCCCTGTCCGCCGCCTCCGCACCACGGACACCACGGAGCACCTCCGCCGCCCTGATGTCGTCCAGCATCCCGAGTGCATCATCACCCGAGAGGGGGGCCAGCCGGAAGGTCACGTCCTTGAGGACTTCGACGAGCACCCCGCCGAGCCCGAAGGCGACGACCTTGCCGAAGGTCTGGTCGGTGACCGCGCCGATGATCACCTCGTGCCCGGCACCGACCATGGCCTGCACCTGGACGCCGTCGATCGACGCCTCCGGGTCGTACGAGCGCGCGGAGGCCAGGATCCGGTCGTAGCCGGCGCGCACCGCGTCGAGGTCGGCCAGGCCGACGAGCACCCCGCCCGCCTCGGTCTTGTGCAGGATGTCGGGCGACACGATCTTGAGCACCACGGGCAGGCCGATCTCCCCGGCGAGCGACACCGCCTCCTCGGCCGAGGTCGCCACCCCCTCACCGGGGGTCGAGATGCCGTACGCCTGGCAGATCCTCCTGCCCTCGGGGGCGGTCAGCGCGGTGCGGCCCTCGGCACGGGCCTTGTCCAGCACCTCGCGTACGGCGACCTGGTCATGCGCCATCAGATGACTCCGTTCGTCTTCAGCTCGGCCAGCTCGTCGGCGGACAGGCCGAGGCCGGCGTAGATCTCGGTGTTGTGCTCGCCGAGCAGGGGCGGCGCGGTGACGTCCACCGGCGAGTCCGACAGGTGCAGCGGGCTGCCGACCGTCACGAAGGAGCCGCGCTGGGGGTGATCGACCTCGACCAGCGCGCCCTCCTGCCGCAGGCTCTCGTCCTCCAGCAGCTCCTTGGTGGACAGGATCGGGCCGCAGGGGATGTTGGCGGCGTTGAGCAGGTCGAGGACCTCCCACTTGTCGCGGGTGATGCTCCACTCCTCGATGAGCTGGAACATCTTGTCGAGGTTGGGAAGGCGCGCCTCCGGGGTGGCCCACTCGGGATCGTTGGCCAGCTCGGGGCGGCCGATGATCCCGGCGAGCGGCGCCCAGCCGACCGGCTGCACGATGACGTAGATGTAGTCGTTGGGACCGCCGGGGGCGCACCGCACGGCCCAGCCGGGCTGGCCGCCGCCCGAGGCGTTGCCCGAGCGCGGCACCTCGTCGCCGAAGGTCTTGTTGGGGTATTCCGACAGGGGCCCGTGGCCGAGCCGCTGCTGGTCGCGGAGCTTCACCCGGCACAGGTTGAGCACCGCGTGCTGCATCGCCACCTGCACGCGCTGGCCGCGCCCGGTCTGCTCGCGCTGGTAGAGGGCGGCCAGGATGCCGGCGACGGCGTGGATGCCGGTGCCCGAGTCGCCGATCTGGGCGCCGGTGGCCAGCGGCGGGCCGTCCTCGAAACCGGTGGTGCTCATCGAGCCGCCCATCGCCTGGGCGATCACCTCGTACGCCTTGAACTTGGCGTAGCGTCCCGGGCCGAAACCCTTGATCGAGGCGTAGACCAGCCGCGGGTTGAGCTCCTGGAGCCGGTCCCAGGAGAACCCCATCCGGTCGACCGCGCCGGGCCCGAAGTTCTCCACCAGGATGTCGGAGTCGCGCACCAGCTCGGTGAAGAGCTGCTTGCCGCGCTCGCTCTTCATGTTGAGGGTGATGCTGCGCTTGTTGCAGTTCAGCATCGTGAAGTAGAGGCTGTCGACGTCGGGGACGTCGCGCAGCTGCTTGCGGGTGATGTCTCCGGAGGGCGCCTCCAGTTTGATCACATCGGCGCCGAGCCAGGCCAGGAGCTGCGTACAGGACGGACCCGACTGCACGTGGGTCATGTCGAGGACGCGGACACCTTCCAGTGCCTTCATGGGGTCCCCCTCACTTGTACATGGTCTGGTTCATGGTTCCGGGCGCGTAGACGTCCGGATCGACCCACACGTTGATCAGGGCGGGCTTGCCCGACTCGCGGGCCCGCTCCAGCGCGGGCCTGATGTCGGCGGGGTCCCTGACCTCCTCGCCGTGGCCGCCCAGCATCCGGGCGAACTCGTCGTATCTGACGTCGCCGAGGGTGTTGCCGACCCGGCCGCGGTTCTCGCCGTACTTGGCGGCCTGGCCGTAGCGGATCTGGTTCATCGACGAGTTGTTGCCGATGACGCCGATGAACGGCAGGTCGAAGCGGACCATCGTCTCGAAGTCCCAGCCGGTGAGGCTGAACGCCCCGTCTCCGAAGAGGCAGAGCACCTCCTTGTCGGGCCTGGCGTACTTGGCCGCCATGGCGAAGGCGACGCCGACGCCGAGGGTGCCGAGCGGTCCGGGGTCCATCCAGTGCCCGGGCGACTTGGGCTGGACGACCTGGCCGGAGAAGGTGACGATGTCGCCGCCGTCACCGATGTAGATGGTGTCCTCGGTCATGAACTCGTTGATCTCGTGGACCAGGCGGTAGGGGTCGATCGGCTGCGCGCCGGAGAGCTGGCGGGGCAGCCGCTTCTCGTAGGCCGCGGTCTCCACCGCGCGCAGCTCCTCCAGCCACTCCTTGCGCCGGGTCGCGCCGTTCTCGACGCGGCCCGAGGCGGCCTGGGTGGCCGCGGCCAGGATCAGCCCGGCGTCACCGACGATGCCCAGGTCGACGTCGCGGTTCTTGCCGACGGTGCGGTAGTCGAGGTCGATCTGGACCACCGTCGCCGTGGGCGACAGGCGCTTGCCGTAGCCCATCCGGAAGTCGAACGGGGTGCCGACGATGATGATCAGATCGGCGTTGGTGAAGGCGTAGCGCCGGGAGAGCTGGAAGTGGTGCGGGTCGCCGGGGGGCAGCGTGCCGCGGGCCGAGCCGTTCATGTAGGCGGGGATGTTGAGCCCGCGGACGAAGTTGATCGCGTCGTCGGTGCCCCGGGTGGTCCAGACCTGGCTGCCCAGCAGGACGCAGGGCTTCTCCGCGTGGGCGAGCAGGTCGGCGAGGCGCTCGACGGCCTCGGGGTCTCCGGCCTGGCGTACCGAGGCGCGGTAACGGCCCGCCTCGGGGATGCGGGCCTTGGAGAGCGGGACGCTGGCGTCGAGGACGTCGCGCGGGATCTCCAGGAAGGACGGCCCGGGAGCGCCGTGGTAGCACTCCCTGAAGGCCATCGAGACGATGTCGGCCACCCGCTCGGTCGAGGGGACCGTGGCCGCGAACTTGGTGATCGGAGTCATCATGTCGACGTGGGGCAGGTCCTGCAGCGAGCCCATCTTGTGCTGGCTCAGCGCCCCCTGCCCCCCGATGAGCAGCATGGGGCTCTCCGCCCTGAAGGCGTTGGCCACGCCGGTCACCGCGTCGGTGGTGCCAGGTCCCGCCGTCACGACCGCACAACCCGGCTTGCCGGTGATCCGGGCGTAACCGTCGGCCGCGTGCGCCGCCACCTGCTCGTGGCGGACGTCGATGACCTCGATGCCCTCGTCGATGCAACCGTCGTAGATATCGATGATGTGGCCGCCGCAGAGCGTGAAGATCACATCGATCCCCTCCGCCTTGAGCGCCTTCGCCACCAGGTGGCCTCCGGAGATGGTTTCCGGCGCCGTGTCCGCTGGCTGGGTCATTCTGAGGTCCTCTCGATTGTGTTCTCCATACTGCATACCGTATGAGGGCAATGGTTACCCCCGGGGTCCAGGGATGTCTAGACCCTTTGTGCGGGCAGTGGGACGAGCTCGACCGGCTCGCCCCTCCACCCGGGCGGGACGACCGCGAGCGCCTCGGCGAGCGCGGCCCCCCACAGCGATCCCGGCCGGTCGTGCCCGACGGGCACCGCGCCACGTCCGCCGCGCCGCACCGCGACCATGCGGGTGTCGGCGTGGTGGGGCCGTACGTGGCCTGCCAGCGCGGACCGCTCGCGCGGGGCCTCGGGCCCGCCCGCGAGCGCCCGGACCGCCGGGGCGAGCAACGTCAGCGCGGCGACCAGGGCGGCGTAGGGATTGCCCGGCAGCCCGGCCACCAGGCGCCCGTCGGGGAGCCTGGCGAGGAGTTGCGGATGGCCGGGACGCACCGCGACGCCGTCGACGAGGATCTCCGCCCCGAGCCCGGCGAGCACCGCCCTCAGGTGGTCGGCGGGCCCCTTCGACGAGGCGCCGCAGACCACGATCACCTGGCCCGGCGGGCCGTCCTGGGCCCCCCCGAGCGCGGCGGCCAGCGCCCGCGCCCCGTCGGGCAGCCACCGCGGCGCCTCGGTGCGGCCGCCCGCCCACTCGACGAGCCCGGGCATCATGGGGCCGATCGCGTCGCGCACCCGCCCCGGGCCAGGCAGCCCGAGCGTCACCACCTCGTCGCCCGTGACCAGCACGGACACCAGGGGTCTGGGCCGTACGCGGAGCACGTCGTGCCCGAGCCCGGCCGCGAGGCCGAGCACCGCGGGCGTGACGGCCGAACCGGCGGTGAGCACCACGGTCCCCAGCGGGCAGTCCTCACCGCGCCGCCGGATGTGCCTGCCGGGCTCGACCGCCCCCGCGGGGGCCGACACCCGTTCGCCGGCCGGCTCGCCCGCCGGCCACGGCTCCCCGCCCCGCGGCGCGAACCGGCCGAGCGGCGGCGCGAACCGGCCCGGCGGCACGGATCGGCCGGGCACCCCGCCCCCGGGGGCCGGTCCGGCCCCCGGCGCCCCGCCGGTCCGTACGGCCAGCTCGTAGGGCAGCACCGCCTCGGCGCCCTCGGGCACCGGGGCGCCGGTGGCGATCTCCACCGCCGTGCCGGGCGCGAGCGCGGCCCCGAAGGGCGCGCCCCCGGCGAGCACGAGGCCCGTGACCCGCCAGGGCGGATCGCCCGCGACCGCGTAGCCGTCCATCGCGGCCACGTCGGCGCCGGGCACCGGGACGAGGGCGTGCAACGGCGCGGCCAGGCGGCAGCCGTACGCCAGATGGAGGGGGAGGTCGACCGGGGGGAGCGGCCCCGCGGCGGACGCCGCGACCCGGCGGGCCGACTCCCACGGGAGCGCCTCCGCGGGGGCCCCGCGGTGCGGCGGGGGCGGCGGGGGGACGGTGTCCGGATCGCGGGACGGGGCTTCGTGGACGGTGGATCGGGGGACGGCCATCGGCGGCTCCTTGACCGGATTTTTTCCATACTGTATACCGAATGCACTATGGACGCGAGGACGGAGCCTCTTGTGAAAGTCGCTGTTCTTGGCGCCGGCGCCATCGGCGCCTACGTCGGCGCCGCCCTGTGCAGGGCGGGCGCCGAGGTGCATCTGATCGCCCGCGGAGAGCACCTCGCGGCGATGCGCGAATCGGGAGTGCGCGTGCTGAGCCCGCGCGGAGACTTCACCGCCCACCCCCACACCACCGACGACCCCAGCGAGATCGGCCCGGTGGACCACGTCTTCCTCGGCCTCAAGGCCAACTCCTACGCGGCGGCCGGGCCCATGATCCAGCCGCTGCTCCACGAGACCACCGGCCTCATCGCCGCCCAGAACGGCATCCCGTGGTGGTATTTCCACCGGCTGCCCGGCCCGTACGAGGGCCACGTGATCGAGAGCGTCGACCCCGGCGGGGCGGTCACCGCCGCCCTGCCGCTGGAGCGCGCCATCGGATGCGTCGTCTACGCGGCGACGGAGATCGAGGCGCCCGGCGTGATCCGCCACCTGGAGGGCACCCGCTTCTCCATCGGCGAGCCCGACGGCTCCCTCTCCTCACGCTGCGTCGACTTCAGCGCCGCCATGATCGAGGGCGGGTTGAAATGTCCCGTCGAGACGGATCTGCGGCGCGACATCTGGATCAAGCTCATGGGCAACATCGCCTTCAACCCGATCAGCGCGCTCACCCGGGCGACCATGGCGGGCATCTGCCGCCACCGCAGGACGCGCGACCTCGTCGTCACCATGATGCGCGAGACCGTCGACGTGGCCCGCCGGGTGGGCTGCGAGCCGGACATCTCGATCGAGCGCCGGATCGCGGGCGCCGAGCGGGCGGGCGAGCACAAGACCTCCACGCTCCAGGACCTGGAGAAGGGCAAGCCCCTGGAGCTCGACGTACTCCTCGCCGCCGTCGTGGAACTGGCCGACCTGACCGGCGCCGAGGTGCCCACGCTCCGGGCGATCCACGCGGTCGCCGACCTCCTGGACGAGCGGGTCCGGGAAAATCTTGCCGCCGCCAGTTGATGCGACATACCGTAGACTGTATACAGGACTGTCGAAAGGATGGGGTATGAAGAGGGACCGCGGGGACCGCGCCGAGCACTACGACCGGCTCACCCATCCCCTTGTCCGCGAAAACGGCGTGCTGCGCCGCGCCACCTGGGACGAGGCGCTGCAACGGGCCGCGGAGGGCTTCCGGCGCAATGTCGAGCAACACGGGCCCGACTCCTTCGCGATGCTGTCGTGCGCCCGTTCCACCAACGAGATGAACTACGTGGGCCAGAAGTTCACCCGCGTCGTTATCGGCACCAACAACGTCGACTCCTGCAACCGCACCTGCCACGCCCCGAGCGTGGCGGGCCTGTCCGCGGCCTTCGGCAGCGGCGGCGGCACCTCCTCCTACCAGGAGGTGGAGGACGCCGACGTGATCCTGATGTGGGGTTCGGCGGCGCGCAACGCGCACCCGATCTTCTTCCACCACGTGCTCAAGGGCATAAGAAAGGGCGCCCGCATGTTCGCGGTCGACCCCCGCCGCACGGGCACCGCCGAGTGGGCCGACCTCTGGCTGGGCCTCAACGTGGGCACCGACATCCCGCTCGCGCACGCGGTGGCCCGGGAGATCATCCACGCGGGGCTGCACAACACCTCGTTCATCGAGCGCGCCACCGAGGGCTTCGAGGAGTTCGCCGCCTCGGTCGAGCCGTGGACGCTCCCGGTGGCCGAGCAGGTCACCGGCGTGCCCGCGGCCGCCATCCGGGAGCTCGCGCACGCCTACGCCAGGGCCGACCGCGCCCAGCTGTGCTGGACGCTCGGCATCACCGAGCACCACAACGCCACCGACAACGTGCGCGCCCTCATCAACCTGGCGCTGCTCACCGGCCACGTCGGGCGCTACGGTTCGGGCCTGTCCCCGCTACGCGGCCAGAACAACGTGCAGGGCGGCGGCGACATGGGCGCCATCCCCAACCGGCTGCCCGGCTTCCAGGACATCCTCGACCCGGGGATCCGCGCCAAGTTCGAGCAGGCGTGGGACACACCGATCCAGCCGCGCTACGGCCGCAACCTCACCGAGATGCTGGAGGGGATGGCCGAGGGCGAGATCACCACCTGCTACCTCATCGGGGAGAACCCGGTGCAGTCCGAGGCCGACTCACTGAACTGCGTCAAGCGGCTCAGCATGCTCGACCACCTGGTCGTGCAGGACATCTTCCTGACCAAGACCGCCCAGATGGCCGACGTGGTGCTGCCGGCGGGCGCGGCCTGGTGCGAGAGCGAGGGCACCTTCACCAACAGCGAGCGGCGGGTGCAGCGGGTCCGCAAGGCTCTCCAGGCTCCGGGCGAGGCCCGCGACGACATCTGGATCCTCTGCGAGCTGGCCCGCCGCCTGGGCCACGACTGGAACTACACCGGTGCCGAGGAGGTCTGGGACGAGCTCCGCGCCCTCTCCCCCGCCCACACCGGCATGACCTACGACAGGCTCGACAAGCTGCAGGGCATCCAGTGGCCCTGCCCGTCGGAGGACTCCCTCGAACCGCCCTTCCTGCACGGGCGGCTCTGGGAGAGCGACCCGGCCCGGCGGGGCAGGGCCGCGCCGTTCGCGGTGCTCGAACACTCCCCACCGGTCGACCTGCTCGACGACGAGTATCCCCTGCGGCTCACCACCGGCCGTCGTCTCGACTCCTACAACACCGGCGTGCAGTCGTCCGGGTTCGCCTCGCCGCTGCGCAGGGGCGAGAACATCGAGTTGTCCCCCGAGGACGCCGCGCGGCTGGGGGTGAGTCCCGGCGAGGAGGTCAGGATCAGCTCCCGGCGCGGCTCGGTCGTCGCTCCCGTCCACATCGACCCGGCCCTGCGTCCCGGCCTGGTCTTCATGACGATGCACTTCCCCGACGAGGTCGACACCAACTCCCTCACCATCGAGGCCACCTGCCCGATCGCGGGCACCGCGGAGTTCAAGGCCGCCGCCGTGCGCGTCGACAAGCTCGTACCCGCGAAGGCCGGGTGAAGGGGGCGTGGATCTCCGGTTCAGTGACGCCCGGCCTTCTGCCGAGGAACGCGCCGCGGTCGACGCCTTCCTCGGCGCCCCGGCGACGGGCTGGGAGGGCGGCGCCCGCTCGGACGACGACCTGCGGATCGCCGTCGGCGGACACGAGGCCCGCGGCCGGCGTGACCTCCTGCTCCCCGCGCTGCACGCGGTCAACGACAGGATCGGGTGGATCAGCGAGGGAGCCCTCGACTACATCTGCCGCCGCCTGACCGTGCCGCCCGCCGAGGCGTACGGGGTGGCGACCTTCTACTCGCTGTTCTCCACGAAGCCGCGGCCGGCGCGGGTGCTGCACGTCTGCACCGACCTGGCCTGCCAGGCGCGCGGCGCCGACGCGGTGCGGCGGAGCACCGAGGAAAGGCTCGGCCCGCCCGGCATGTCCTGGCAGCCGAGTCCCTGTCTCGGCCTGTGCGAGCGGGCACCCGCCGCGCTGGCCCTGCAGGCCGGCGAGTTCCCGGGGGCGACCGTGTACGGTCCGGCCGAGCCGGTACCGGCCTCCACCGGCGATGCGAACGGAAACGGCGGCCCGGACGGGAACGTCGGAGCCGGCGGAAGCGTCGGGGCCAACGGAAGCACTGGGGCCGGCGCAAGCACTGGGGCCAACGGAGCCGGCCGGGCCCACGACACCGGCGACGCGAGCGGCACGGGCGACGCCGGCAACGCGGGCGACGCCCGTGCCGCGGAGGGCACGAGCGGCACGGGCGGCACGGGCGGCACGGGCGGCACGGGCACCGCCGGTGACACGAACGGCACGAGCGGCCCCGGCGGCGCGGGCGACGCGAGCAAGGTGAGGGACCTCAGCAGGCTCGGCGGCCTCAGCGGCATGGACGCCACCGGCGGCCCCGCCCTGGCCGAGCGTGCGGAGCCCCCCGCCGAGCACGCCGTCCCGCAGGCGGGCGACCCCTCCCTCGTGCTGCTGCGCAGGGTGGGCGTCGTCGACCCGGCGAGCCTGGACGACTACCGGGCCGAGGGCGGCTACGCCGCGCTGCGCGAGGCCGTCAGGATCGGCCCCGCCGGCGTCATCCGCGAGGTGCTCGAATCCGGTCTCGTCGGGCGGGGCGGGGCGGCGTTCCCCACCGGGCGCAAGTGGGAGGCCGCGGCCCGCCAGCTCGACCACCCCCATTACCTGGTCTGCAACGCGGACGAGAGCGAACCGGGCACCTTCAAGGACCGCGTGGTCATGGAGGGCGACCCGTACGCGCTGGTGGAGGCGATGACCATCGCCGCGTACGCCACCGGCTGCCCCAAGGGCTACCTCTACATCCGCGGGGAGTATCCCCGGGCGATCAGCCGGATGGCCCACGCCATCGAGGTCGCCCGCGCGCGCGGCCTGCTCGGGGCCGACGTCATGGGGCAGGGCTTCGCGTTCGACATCGAGATCAGGCGCGGCGCGGGCGCCTACATCTGCGGCGAGGAAACCGCGATCTTCAACTCGATCGAGGGCTTCCGCGGCGAGCCGCGCAGCAAACCGCCCTTCCCCGTGGAGAAGGGCCTGTTCGGCAAGCCCACCGTGGTCAACAACGTCGAGACCCTCGTCAACGTGCTGCCCATCCTGGCCGGCGGGGCCGCCGCCTACGCGGCGACCGGCACGGAGGGCTCGACGGGCACCAAGCTGTTCTGCGTCTCGGGCACGGTCGCCAGGCCGGGCGTCTACGAGCTGCCGTTCGGCGCCACCCTGCGCGAGCTCCTCGATCTGTCCGGGGGCGCGACCGGAGAACTCCGGGCGGTGCTGCTGGGCGGCGCGGCCGGCGGGTTCGTCCGCCCGGACGAGCTCGACGTCCCGCTGACCTTCGAGGGCACCCGGGCGGCCGGCACGACACTGGGTTCGGGCGTGGTCCTGGTGCTCGACGAGAGCGTCGACCTGGCGCACATCCTCGTGCGCATCGCGGAGTTCTTCCGCGACGAGTCGTGCGGGCAGTGCGTGCCCTGCCGGGTGGGCACCGTGCGGCAGGAGGAGGCACTGCACCGGCTGCGCCGCAAACCCACCTCCGGCGACATCGCACTGCTGCGGGAGGTCGGCCAGGCCATGCGCGACGCCTCGATCTGCGGGCTCGGCCAGACCGCCTGGAACGCCGTCGAGTCGGCCATCGACAGGTTGGGCGTCTTCTCCCCCTCGGAGGCATCATGAGTGTTCCCCTGCAGCCGCCCCGGCGGCTGATCGAGATAACCGTCGACGGCGACCCGGTCCGGGTGCCGGAGGGCTCGACCGTGCTGGACGCCTGCTCTGCGGCGGGCAAGGACATCCCGACCCTCTGCTACGGCGACACCCTCACCCCGAAGAACGCCTGCCGGGTCTGCGTGGTCGAGGTCGAGGGCGCCCGTACGCTCGCCCCCGCCTGCTCGCGCAGGGCCGAGCCCGGCATGGCCGTCGGCACCGCGACCGAGCGTGCCCGGCACAGCCGCAAGATCGTCCTGGAGTTGCTGGCCTCGACGGCCGACCTGTCCACCACACCGCGCGCGGCCGAGTGGATCGAGGAGTACGGCGCGCGGCCCGATCGCTTCGGCGAGGAGGCCGCCACGGTCGCGCAGCCCGCGAAGGTCGACAACGACCTCTACGTGCGCGACTACTCCAAGTGCATCCTCTGCTACAAGTGTGTCGACGCCTGCGGCGACCAGTGGCAGAACAGCTTCGCCATCTCGGTCGCCGGGCGGGGCTTCGACGCGATGATCTCGACCGAGCACGACGCCCCGCTCACCGACTCCGCCTGCGTCTACTGCGGCAACTGCGTGGAGGTCTGCCCCACCGGTGCGCTGTCGTTCAAGAGCGAGTTCGACATGCGCGCCGCGGGCAGCTGGGACGAGTCCCGGCAGACCGAGACGACGACGATCTGCAGTTACTGCGGGGTCGGCTGCAACCTGACCCTGCACGTGCAGGACAACCGGATCGTCAAGGTGAGTTCGCCGCACGACAACCCGGTCACCCACGGCAACCTGTGCATCAAGGGCCGCTTCGGCTTCCAGCACGTCCAGAACGTGGCCACCTCGGAGGACACGATCCCTCTTTCCGGCCCTGCCTCCGCACCCGTTTCCGCGCCCGCCCCCGGCCCTGCCTCCGCACCCCTTTCCACGCCTGCCCCCGGCCCTGCCTCCGCACCCCTTTCCACGCCTGCCCGCGGCACGCGGACGGCCTCCGCCGATGGGTAGGGTCACCGTCAAGCGCCGGGTCCTGCGGCTGCGGGAGGCCGCGGCCGCCCACCGGGTCGACGTGCTGGCGGCCGAGGAACCGCTGGAGATCCGGCTCGACGGGCGGCCGCTCACGATCACCATGCGCACGCCGGGCGACGACTTCGACCTGGCGGCGGGCTTCCTGGTGAGCGAGGGGGTGGTCACCTCCGCCGAGGAGGTCACCGCGATCCGCTACTGCGCGGGCGCCACCGCCGACGGCGCCAACACCTACAACGTGCTCGACGTCAGGCTGGCCGCGGGCACCTCCCCGCCGGCGACCTCCCTGGAGCGCAACTTCTACACCACCTCCTCGTGCGGGGTGTGCGGCAAGGCCTCGCTCGACGCGGTACGCACGGTCGCGAAATGGCGGGTGGACGGCGATCCCGCGCCGGTGACGGCCGAGGTGATCGCGGCGCTGCCCGACCGGCTCCGCGCGGCCCAGCGGGTGTTTGACCGGACCGGCGGGCTGCACGCCGCGGGCTTGTTCACGCTCGGCGGCGACGTGCTCTGCGTGCGCGAGGACGTGGGCCGGCACAACGCGGTGGACAAGCTGGTGGGCTGGGCGCTGCGCGACGGGCGCCTGCCGCTGGCCTCGACCGTGCTCATGGTGTCGGGACGCGCCTCCTTCGAGCTGGTCCAGAAGGCGGTGATGGCCGGCGTCCCGATCCTCGCCGCCGTCTCGGCCCCCTCCTCGCTGGCCGTGGAGCTGGCCGCCGAGACGGGGCTGACACTCATCGGGTTCGTCAGGGGCAGCTCGATGAACGTCTACACCGGGGAAGGACGCGTCGACCTGGTCCCCGGCTGAGCCCAGATCCTCTCCGCCGGGCCGGAATCACCGCGTTCACCCCCCACCGACCGCCGAGGCCGGAGAGCGGCGGCTCCCCGGCCCGGCGACGAGAGCCCGGCCCGCGATACTCGCCCCCTTCGCCGGCCGGGCTCTCTGACGCCCGCCGTCCGGAGGCCCTCCGATTCCCGATCGCGGGCATCGCCCCCGATTCCCGACCGCAGGCATCGCCCCGGTTCCCGACCGCAGGCATCGCCCCGATTCCCGACCGCAGGCATCGCCCCGGTTCCCGACCGCAGGCATCGCCCCGGTTCCCGACCGCAGGCATCGCCCCGGTTCCCGGCTGCGGGCATCGCGCGAGGCCCGGTTTTGACAACCATTTTCATTTACGCGCATACTAGCTAGCATGATGTCCGAGTCCTCCCGACGTATCCGTATACGTAATGCCAGCCTGGCCGCATCCGCCATCCTTCTCGCCGCCGTCACCGCCTGCGGCACCGAGGCCGGCTCGGCCACCGGCTCATCCGGGGGGGCCTCGAGCGTTTCCGCGGACGGTAAACCCGCCGTCACCGCGGCCATGTATCCCCTGCAGTGGCTCGCCGGGCGGGTGGGCGGTCCCGACGCGACCGTCACCGGCCTGACCAAGCCCGGCGTCGAGCCTCACGACCTGGAGCTGTCCCCGCTCCAGGTGGCCGGGCTGGAGAAGACGGGACTCGTCGTCTACATCAAGGGCGTCCAGCCCGCGGTGGACGAGGCCGTCGAGCAGCACGCCGCCGACCGGGCCTTCGACGCGGCCACCTTGGTCACCCCCCTTCCCGCGGTCGCGGAGGAGGAGGACCACGGCGAGGAGGGACACGACCACGAGGAGACCGGCCACGACCCCCACCTCTGGCTCGACCCGGCCCGCTTCGCGACGGTCGCCACCAAGCTCGGCGAGAGGCTGGCCACCGCCGACCCCGCGCACGCGCAGGGTTACCGGGACCGCGCCGCCGCCACCGCCGCCGACCTCACCGCCCTGGACCGGGAGCTGGCCAAGGGCCTGGCCGGCTGTTCCTCGGACGCGATCGTCACCAGCCACGCCGCGTTCGGCTATCTCGCCGACCGCTACAAGCTGCACCAGATCGGTATCAGCGGTCTCGATCCCGACGGCGAGCCCTCTCCCGCGCGCCTCGCTGAAGTGGCAAAAGTGGCCAAGCAGGAGAAAGTAACTACGATTTTCACCGAAACCCTCGTCAGCCCGAAGGTCGGCGAGATTCTCGCCCAGGAGGTCGGTGCGAAGACCGCGGTCCTCGATCCGGTGGAAAGCCAGCCGTCGAACGGCGACTACCTGTCCGCCATGCGCCAGAACCTCTCCACACTCCAGGCAGCGCTCGGCTGCTCGTAAAGGCCACACGTGACATCCAGCAAAACGGTTTTCACCATGAACGGCGGCCAGGTCGACCTGGACCGCCGTCCGGTGCTTCGCGGGATCGACCTGTCCGTCGAGCCCGGTGAGGCGGTGGCGGTGCTCGGCGCGAACGGATCGGGAAAGTCCACCCTCATCCGCGCCCTGCTCGGCCTCATCCCCCTCTCCGGCGGCGAGACCCTCCTGTACGGCAGACCGCCCGCCCGGTTCCGCGAATGGTGGCGCATCGGCTACGTACCCCAGCGGCTCTCGGTGGGCGGGGGTGTGCCGACCACGATCCGCGAGGTCGTCGCCTCCGGCAGGATCGCGAGGCAGCGCCGGCTGCGCCCGACCGGCGCGGCCGACCGTGAGGCGACCGGCAGGGCCCTGGCGGCCGTCGGCCTGGCCCACCGCGCCTCCGACCCGGTGCAGGCGCTGTCCGGCGGGCAGCAGCAGCGGGTGCTGATCGCCCGTGCCCTCGCCGGGGAGCCCGACACCTTCGTCATGGACGAGCCCACGGCGGGCGTCGACTCCGAGAGCCAGCTGCTTCTCGCGGAGACCCTGTCCACGCTCGTCGCGCAGGGCAAGACGGTCCTGCTGGTCGCGCACGAGCTCGGCCCGCTGGAGCCCCTGATCACCCGGGCGGTGGTCCTGCGGGACGGGTACGTGTGCCACGACGGCCCGCCACCCCAGGCGGTCGGCACGCACGCGCTGCCCGGCCACGACCACGTGCACCCGCACGCCGAGGAGGAGCCCGTGAGCCCGCTCGACTGGAGGCCCGCCTCGTGATCGAGCTTCTGCAGTTCGACTTCATGCAGCGGGCGCTGATCGCCGCCCTCCTGGTCGGCCTGGCCGCCCCCGCCATCGGCACGTTCATGGTCCAGCGCCGCCTGGCCCTGCTGGGCGACGGCATCGGGCACGTCGCGCTGACCGGCGTGGCCCTGGGCTTCCTGACCGGAACGGCCCCTGTGCTGACGGCCGTGGTGGTCTCGATACTGGGCGCCGTGGCCATAGAGCTGGTCCGCGAGCGCGGCAGGACCAGCGGGGACGTGGCGCTCGCCCTGCTGTTCTACGGCGGCATCGCCGGAGGGGTGCTGCTCATCTCGCTGACTCCCGGGGGGAGCAACGCCACGCTGATGTCCTACCTGTTCGGCTCGATCAGCAGCGTCGCCGTCGAGGACGTGTGGGTGATCGGCCTGCTGGCGGTGGCGGTGCTCGGCGTGGTGACCGTCTTCGGGCGGGAACTCTACGTACTGTGCCAGGACGAGGAGGTCGCCAAGGCCAGCGGCCTGCCGGTCCGCTTCCTCAGCCTGCTGATCGCCGTGACCGCCGCGCTGACCGTGGTCATCGCCATGCGCGTCGTAGGATTGCTTCTGGTGAGCGCTTTGATGGTGGTGCCGGTGGCGACCAGCCAGCAGCTCACCCGGGGGTTCGTGAGCACGATGTTCCTTTCCATGCTGTTCGGGATGATCTCCACGGTCGGCGGCCTGACCTCCTCCTTCTACATCGAGGTCCCGCCGGGCGCGATCATCGTCATCGTCGCTCTCGCGGGGTTCGTCCTCGCCCTCGGGCTCGGTAGATTCGTACGTCGAAGCCGACCTCAGGAGTCCAGCCCATGAGCAACAGGCGTGACGCCGTCCACGCGATCCTCCGCCAGAGCGAGGGGTTCCGCAGCGCGCAGGACGTCTACGCGGAGATGCGCGCGGAAGGCGCCAAGATCGGACTGACCACCGTCTACCGGGCGCTCCAGGCACTCGCCGACACCGGTCACGTCGACGTGCTGCGCACCGACGACGGCGAGTCGGTCTACCGGGCGTGCGCCAGCGGCGACCACCACCACCACCTGGTCTGCCGCAGGTGCGGCCGTACGGTGGAGGTGGCCGGGCCCGCGGTGGAGCGCTGGGCCGAGACCGTCGGTTCCGAGCACGGCTTCACCGAGATCACCCACACGGTGGAGATCTTCGGAACCTGCGGCTCCTGCGCCACCGCCGCCAAGCCGCTCCGCACGCCGAGCCGCGCCTGAGCGGACGTCCCGGCGCGACGGGGCACACGTACGAGAAGGCGGCGGGGCACGGGTACGAGAAGACTGTTTTCAGGACGCGGCCCGCACATCACGGCCCACCAGGGCATGCTTCGCGAAAAGCCTTGCCGCACGGGGCGCGCCGCGGTGACGGGCGCCCGGGAGGGGGCGCCGGAGGTCCACGGGAGAGATACGCTTCCGACACGGCGAGCCGCCGTACGCGCCTCCACGTTGCAATCGCCTCCTACAGGAGTCAACATGCCATTCGGACATGACATGGTGCACTCACTCGCCACCGCGGTCGACCTGGTCAACACCTCCCCTTCCACCGGAGGCGAGGACACCCTGACCGACCTGCCGAAACTCGGCGACTTCGTGGCGCGCTGGGAGGTCAGCGGGATCGGCGAGCTGAACGCCGCCGACCTGACCCAGGTGCGCGCGCTGCGCGAGGCCTTCCACAAGGTCTTCACCGCCCCGGACCAGCCCACCGCGGTCATCCGGCTGAACACCCTCCTGAGCGGGACCCGCATCACCCCGCGCCTGGCGGAGCACGACGGCCACCCCCTGCACGTCCACTACTTCGCGCCGGACGCCTCGCTCCACGAGCACCTCGCGGCCGACATCGGGGTCGCCCTGGCCCACCTGCTCGTCGAGGGCGAGTGGGAGCGCCTGCGCACCTGCTCGGCGCCCGACTGCGACCACGTCTTCGTGGACGAGTCGCGCAACCGCTCGCGGGTCTACTGCGACAGCCGCACCTGCGGGAACCGGATGCACGTCGCCGCCTACCGCGCCCGGCGCCGAGCCTGACGTCACTCTCCGCTAATACCTATTGACCAAGTAGGTAATGCGGGTAGGTTGTGACGTGACGTCGCCTACCCCCGAGGAGAACCCATGAGCGTCACCGACGAGCTGCTCGCCAACGCCGAGCGTTACGCGGAGACCTTCGGCAAGGGCCATCTGCCCCTGCCGCCCGCGCGCGGGGTGGCCGTGCTGGCCTGCATGGACGCCCGCCTCAATCCGTACGGCCTGCTCGGGCTCTCGGAGGGCGACGCGCACGTCATCCGCAACGCGGGCGGCGTGGTGACCGCCGACGAGCGGCGCAGCCTGGCCATCAGCCAGCGCCTGCTCGGCACCAGGGAGATCATCCTCATCCACCACACCGACTGCGGCATGCTCACCTTCACCGACGACGACTTCAAGCGGCAGATCCAGGCCGAGGTCGGGATCAAGCCCGACTGGGCGGCCGAGGCCTTCACCGACCTCGACGAGGACGTCGTCCAGTCCCTCTACCGGATCAGGAACGACCCCTTCATCCCGTACACCGACTCGGTGCGCGGCTTCGTCTACGAGGTGGAGACCGGCCGCCTGCGCGAGGTCAAGGCCTGAGCCGGGGCGCCACGGAGACGCCGGGGCACCACGGAGACGCGGAGGGGCGCGACCCCGGCCCCCGCCCGGGAACCGCGGGTCACGGAGCGCCGAAGTCGCCGTGGCGACCGGCTCCCGCGGCGAAGCGGGACGCGCCGGCCACCGCGCCGGGCAGGGCGTTCAGGCCGTGGCGCAACTCCCCCGCCATGGCCTCCCGCTCGGGAAGCCCCTCCTGCTCCAGCACCGACATGCGGTCGCCGCGCATGCACTCCTGGGGAAAGCGCGCGATGGAGGCGGCCAGGTTCTCGGCGGCGGCGCGCGAGGTGCCGGCCGGCACCACCCGGTTGACCAGCCCCATGCCGAGGGCCTCCGCGGCGGCCACCGGACGGCCGGTGAGAATCATGTCCATCGCCCGTCCCGTCCCGACCAGCCGCGGCAGCCGGACGGTGCCGCCGTCGATCAGCGGGACGCCCCAGCGGCGGCAGAAGACCCCGAACACCGCGTCCTCCTCGGCCACCCGCAGGTCACACCAGAGGGCCAGCTCCAGCCCTCCGGCGACCGCGTGCCCGGCGACGGCCGCGATCACGGGCTTGCCGAGCCGCATCCGGGTGGGCCCCATCGGCCCGTCGCCTTCGGGGTCCACCCGGTTGGCGCGGCCCTCGGCGACGGCCTTGAGATCGGCTCCCGCGCAGAACGTGCCCCCCTCGCCCCACAGCACGGCCACCGCCGCGCCGGAGTCGGCGTCGAAGTCGCGGAAGGCGTCGGCGAGCGCCCGGGCCGTGGGGCCGTCGACGGCGTTGCGGACCTCGGGCCTGGAGAGCACGACGGTGGTGACGGGCCCGTCGCGTTCGATCCTGACAGTCATCCGGGGGCACCTCTCAGCGAGTCGGCGTCACCCGGAACATAACTCATTCCGCCGCGACACCCGGGACACCCGAGGCGTCCCGGGCGGAGGGGACCGCGTTCGGCACCGCTCCCCCGTATCTCCGGTCGCGCTTGGCGTACGTCTCGCAGGCCTCCCACAGATCGCGGCGGTCGAAGTCGGGCCAGAGACGGTTGAGGAAGACCATCTCGGCGTACGCCGTCTGCCAGATCAGGAAGTTGGAGATACGCTGCTCGCCGGAGGACCGCACGAACAGGTCGACGTCGGGGATCTGCGGCTCGTCCAGGTATCGGGCGAAGGTCTCCTCCTTGACCCGGCCCGGCTTCACCCGCCCGTCGGCGATGTCCTGCGCCAGGCGCAGGGCGGCGTCCACGATCTCGGCGCGGCCGCCGTAGTTGACGCAGAACTGCAGGGTGAGCGTGGAGTTGCCCTCGGTCATCTCCTCGGCGTCGCGCAGCTCCTGGATGACGCTCCGCCACAGCCGGCCGGGACGGCCCGCCCAGCGGACCCGCACGCCCATCGCGTGGAGCTGGTCCCTGCGGCGGCGGATGACGTCGCGGTTGAAACCCATCAGGAAGCGGACCTCGTCGGGGGAGCGCTTCCAGTTCTCCGTGGAGAAGGCGTAGGCCGACAGGTAGGGGATGCCGAGCTCGATCGCGCCCTCGATCACGTCGAAGAGCGACGCCTCGCCCGCCTTGTGCCCCTCGGTGCGGGGCAGGCCGCGCTGCTTGGCCCACCTCCCGTTGCCGTCCATCACGATCGCCACGTGCCGGGGCACGAGGTCGCGCGGGATCGGGGGCGGGGTGGCGCCGGAGGGATGCGGGACGGGTGGGCGGACGTTCACGTGGCGAGCTCCCTTTCTACGTGTCGAAGAGAGCGTATGCCGTGTTCCAGGTGCCACTGGAGGTAGGCCGCGACCAGGCCGCTGCACTCGGCGCGGTGCCGGGCGACGGAGGCGTCCGCGGTGAGCCAGTCGCCCTTGAGCAGCGCCACCATCAGGGCGAGGGTCTCCCCCTCGGGCACCGCCGCGCCCGCGGGACGGCAGCTCCCGCACACCACGCCCCCGGCCACGATGGCGAAGGCCCGCACCGAGACGGCCTTGCACCGGGCGCAGGCCTCCAGGGCCGGGGCGTACCCGGCGACGGCGAGGGAGCGCAGGAAGTAGGCGTCCAGGACGAGCCTCGCCTCGTGCTCACCCGCACCGAGCGTGCGCAGGCCGCCGACGAGAAGCAGGAACTGGCGCAGCGCGGGCTCCTTCTCCCCCATGACCAGGCGGTCGGCGGTCTCCAGCATCGCGGTGCCCGCCGTGTAGCGCGGGTAGTCGGAGACGAGCGGCTCGCCGTACGGCCGGATGGTCTCGGCCTGGGTGATCATGTCGAGCGTGCGGCCGGTGTGGAGCTGGAGGTCGACGTGGGTGAACGGCTCGAGCCTGCCCCCAAATCGTGATGTTGTCCGCCGGACCCCCTTGGCGACGGCCCGGATCTTGCCCATCCGCCGGGTCAGGACGGTGACGATGCGATCGGCCTCGCCCAGCTTGTGGGTGCGCAGCACGATGCCGTCGTCACGGTACAGACTCACCCGCACAGTGTAGTGGGACCGTTCACTTGGCAGAGGTGGAACCATGATCAAACGACACGGATAGATCACCGGTGCGTGTTGTTCACCCAAAACTCACTAAACTTTGGCCTCTGGCGAAATGCCGCCCCCGGTTACACCGCCCCAACACCCGTCTCCGCACGAAAGGGTGCCATGCCCCGCGTGGTCCTGCTGGGCTCATCGCCCGGCCCCGATGCCGCTCCCGGCCAGGCGACGCCCGCCGCGTTGACCCTGCCCGCGCTTCCCGGCTGCCCCACGGTGATCGGCAAGCTGCACGGCCAGCTCGCCTCACTCGACCCCCAGCCGGTGACGATCGTCCGCTCGGGCGACGCCGCCGCCCACCGGGGCTTCCCCGGGAGCCTGGTCGAGACCTCCGACCTGGCCGGCGACCTGCGCGCCGTGGCCGACGCGGTCGAGGGCGCCACCGAGAACCTGCTCTTCCTGCCGACCAACTCGCTGATCCACGACGAGCTGATCTACCAGATCACCAAGTCGAAGCGCGGAGCCCTCGCGCTGATCACCAAGGAGCCGCGGGAGGAGGACGAGAACGGCGACGTCATCGTCCCCGACGTCCCGATCGACGAGGCCCTGCCGGAGATCGGCGACCGGAGGCTGGAGGGCCTGCCCGTCCGGGTGCGCGCCCGCAAGTCCCGGGTCATCTCGGTGGGCTCGGCCTTCCACGGGGTGACCAGGCCCAACTCGGTCCTGCTCGGCCCGCTGCACCTGCACCACAAGCACGCGCCCGTCCTCGCCGAGGCCGCCCGCGAGCTGGCCGACATGGCCCACCTGCTGGGTCCCGACGACGACCTGGTCCAGCTGCTGGTCCTGGGCCTGGTGCGCAAGGGCGTCTCCGTCGGCATCCGCGGCCGCCGCGACCTGTTCTTCCGCCGGGTGTCCTCTCCCGAGCAGGCCGCCGAGGCGCTCGCCGAGATGTCCACGTTCAACGAGGACAAGGCGCGGCTGAACAACGCGGTGAAGGGCGCCGACGGCTTCTTCACCACGTACTTCGTCAGCACCTACTCCAGGTTCATCGCCCGCTGGGCGGCCAGGCGGGGGCTCACCCCCAACCAGGTCACGCTGATCTCGATCGCGCTGGGCGTGGCGGCGGCGCTGTGCTTCGCCACCGGCGAGCGGGCCGGGATGGTCGCGGGCGGCGTGCTGATCTACTTCGCTTTCGTCTTCGACTGCGTGGACGGCCAGGTCGCGCGGTACGCCCGCAAGTTCGGCGTGCTGGGGGCGTGGCTGGACGCCACGTTCGACCGGTTCAAGGAGTACGTGGTCTTCGCGGGCCTGGCGGTCGGCGCGGCGGTCTCCGGCGTGGGCGACGTCTGGACGCTGGCGCTGATCGCGCTCGGCGTGCAGTCCATCAAGCACCTCCTCGACTTCTCCTACGGCGCGGCGAACCGGCGCAAGCCCCCGTCGCCGCTGCCCTCGGTGCCGCTGTCGGTCAGCGCCGACACCGGCCTGCGCCAGGCGCTCGAGCAGCGCAAGAACGCCACGACCAGCGGGATCCGCAGCCTGCTGAAGATGTGGGGCAGGGCCGGCAGGTACCGGACCGTGCACTGGGCCCGCAAGATGATCGTGTTCCCCATCGGTGAGCGCTTCGCCGCCATCGCGATCGTCAGCGCCCTTTTCGACGCCAGGATCACCTTCCTGACACTGATCATCTGGGGCGGCATCGGGGCCGCCTACTCGCTCACCGGACGCCTGATGAGGTCTCTCGCATGATCACCCAGCCGCAGACCGTCCCCGCTCCGGACCCGTACGAGGAGCGGCTGCGCGTGCAGACCGCCCGGCTGCTCGCCTACCGCGACGACGGCCCGCTGGTCACGCTGCTGCGCGGCAAGGTCGGGCCGGGCCTGCCCCCGGTGCCCGCCTCGCTCGCCGCGCTGCTGGCGATCATCGCGATGGCCGTGACCGGGATGCTGGTGGACGGGCCGATCCTGCTCGTCCCGGTGCTGGTCATGATCGTCCTGGTGCTGCCCACCGCGGCCCGCGACCACCTCGGCAAGCTCGACTGGCTGGCGCCGCCGCTGATCCGGGCGGCCGAGTTCCTCACGATCATCCTGATCGGCCTGGCGGCCGACGCGCCCAAGTGGCTGCTGTACGTGCTGATCTACGTGATCGGCTACCACACCTACGACACGGTGTACCGGACGCGGCAGAGCATCTGGCCGGCCCCCTGGGTGTTCCAGGCCGGGCTGGGCTGGGAGCTCCGGCTGCTGCTGGTCGGCGCCGGTGCCGCGCTGGGCGTGCTGACGTGGGTGCTGGCCGCGCTCACGCTCTACCTCGGCGTGCTGTTCGCGGTCGAGAGCGTGACGAGCTGGGTCGGCCTGGACAAGCAGACGGCGAACGCCGCCCAGGCGAGCGACGACCTGGAGACCTCCCCCGAGGAGGCCCAGGAACAGGCCACCGGCGAAGCCGACCAGACCTGACCCGACACCTCCCCTCCAGGAGGTCCGGGAACAGGCCACCGGAGAAGCCGGCCAGACCTGAACCTCACGAACGGCGAATGCCGCCGGACAGATCATCTGTCCGGCGGCATTCGCGTGTCCGGGCCGCGCGCCACCGCCGCCCCTCGCGAACCCGCGCCGATCCAGGCGGTATACAGGTCTGCGTGGAACTGGACAGGCTGGATCGCGACATCATCGGGGCGCTCGTCGAGGACGCCCGCGCCACGTACGCGGAGATCGGGCAGCGGGTGGGCCTGTCGGCGTCGGCGGTGAAACGCCGGGTGGACCGGCTGCGCGAGACCGGCGCCATCACCGGGTTCACCGCCCGGGTGGAGCCCGCGGCGCTCGGCTGGACCACCGAGGCCTACGTGGAGCTGTTCTGCGCGGGCAAGACCTCTCCGTCGGAGATCGGGGTGGCCGTCGGCCGCCATCCCGAGGTCGTCTCGGCGTGCACCATCACCGGCGAGGCCGACGCGCTGCTGCACATCAGGGCCACCGACGTGCGGCACGTGGAGAGGGTGATCGAGCGCATCGCCGCGGAGCCGTTCGTGGTGCGGACCAAGAGCTCCATCGTGCTCTCCCGCCTGATCGAGGCCCCCCTGGTCACCTCGCGCAGCGAGCCGTTCATCGCCCCGCACAACGAATCGACGTTTCTAGTGTGAAACACGCAAGAAACCCGCGTCAGCACGCAAACGCAGCCCCTTGGCCTGCGAGAACGCTGTTCCTAGGCTGATGGCACCGCCGTCGAGACCGTGACGGCGGCTGTCACCACGACCTTTAGCTGCGGGGTTATCCATGACGAGGCACTACCTGATGTGTCGGCCCGACCACTTCGCGGTCGAGTACGCGATCAACCCGTGGATGCATCCCGAGTCCGGCGCCGACCGCGAGGTGGCGATCAGGCAGTGGGAGACCCTCAGGAGCGCCTACGAGGAGCTCGGGCACCGCGTCAGCCTCATCGACCCGGTGGAGGGCCTGCCGGACATGGTCTTCGCCGCCAACGGCGCGCTGGTCGTGGACGGCCGCGTGTACGGCGCGCGGTTCACCCACCCGCAGCGCGCGGCCGAGGGACCCGCGTACCTGAAGTGGTTCGTCGACAACGGCTACGACCGGGTCCACGAAGCGGCCTTCACCAACGAGGGCGAGGGCGACTTCCTCACGCTCGACCACCTGGTGCTGGCCGGGACCGGGTTCCGCACCGACATCACCGCGCACAAGGAGGCCCAGGAGTTCCTCGGCCGCCCGGTGGTGACGCTGCAGCTGGTGGACCCCCGGTTCTACCACCTGGACACCGCGCTCTTCCCGCTAAACGGACATAACGTGGCATACTTCCCAGAGGCCTTCTCGCCGGGGAGCCAGGAGGTGCTCCGCGTCCTCTTCCCCGAAGCCGTCGTCGCGAGCGAGGACGACGCGGCCGTGCTGGGCCTCAACGCCGTGAGCGACGGCGTCAACGTGGTGATCAACGCCGAGGCCGCCGACCTGCAGCTCGAACTCAAGCGCCGCGGCTTCGAGGTCATCCCGGTGGACCTGTCGGAGCTGCGCAAGGCCGGCGGCGGCCCCAAGTGCTGCACGCTGGAGATCCGGGGACGGCGCGCGGCATGAGGACCAGGGACCAGGCGAACCAGGGAGGGGCGGACATCGGATGACCGGCACCGAAGACTTCATCGAGCTGAGCGAGCGCCGCAGCGCGCACAACTACCACCCCCTGCCCGTCGTGATCCGCGAGGCGCAGGGCGCCTGGGTCGTCGACGTGGAGGGCAGGCGTTTCCTCGACTGCTTGTCCGGCTACTCCTCCCTGAACTTCGGGCACGGCAACCCGAAGATCATCGCAGCGGCCCAGGAGCAGCTGTCGCGGCTCACCCTGACCAGCCGCGCCTTCTTCCACGACCAGTTCGCCACCTTCGCCGCCGGGCTGGGCGACCTCACCGGCAAGGACATGGTCCTGCCGATGAACACCGGCGCCGAGGCCGTGGAGACCGCGATCAAGGTGGCCCGCAAGTGGGGCTACGAGGTCAAGGGCGTGGCCGCCGAGCAGGCCAACATCATCGTGATGGAGGACAACTTCCACGGCCGGACCACCACGATCGTCGGCTTCTCCACCGACCCCGACGCCCGCGGCGGCTTCGGCCCGTACACCCCCGGTTTCAGGATCGTTAAGTACGGCTCCGTCGAGGCGATCCGCGAGGCCGTCGACGCCAACACGGTCGCGGTGCTGCTGGAGCCCATCCAGGGCGAGGCCGGGGTGCTGGTGCCGCCGGACGGCTACCTCACCCAGGTCCGCGAGCTGTGCACCGCGGAGAACATCCTGATGATCGCCGACGAGATCCAGTCGGGTCTCGGCCGCACCGGCGAGACCTTCGCCTGCGACCACGAGGGCGTCGTCCCCGACGTCTACGTGCTGGGCAAGGCCCTGGGCGGCGGCGTCGTCCCGGTCTCGGCGATCACCGCGAACGAGGACGTGCTCGGCGTGATCAGGCCGGGCCAGCACGGCTCGACCTTCGGCGGCAACCCGCTCGCCTGCGCGGTCGCCAACGCGGTCATCGAGCTGCTCGGCACCGGCGAGTACCAGGCGCGGGCCAGGGAGCTCGGCGGGGTCATGCACGAGAGGCTGCGCGGGCTGATCGGCCAGGGTGTGATCACCGTGCGCGGGCGCGGCCTGTGGGCGGGGGTCGACATCGACCCGTCGCTGGCGAGCGGGCGGGAGGTCTCCAAGGCGCTCATGGCCCACGGCGTCCTGGCCAAGGACACGCACGGCTCGACCATCCGCCTCGCCCCGCCGATCGTCGTCTCCGAGGAGGATCTCCTGTGGGCGGTCGACCAGCTCGGCGCGGTCCTGGCGGAACTCGCGCGGTGACCCCTCCGGTGCGGCCCGCGCCCCGGAGGGAACGCGCCGCACCGGAGCCCCGGGGTCTCTAGCGGACGGAGGAGTCCTCCTCCAGCTCCACGACGGTGATCTCCGAGACCTCGGTGCCCGTGGCGGTGTCCCAGCGCACCGAGGTGGGGGCGGTGTCCAGGGAGAGGATCGCCACCGCGTTGGAGAACCACGGGCCGTTGGTGATCCGCCACTTGAACGGCGGCTTGGGGATCTTGGCCGCGCGGGAGAGCGAGCGGCCGATCAGGCTGGCGATGCCGAACTGGGCGACGATGTTGGCCAGGCGGAGGGTGCGGCTCAGCGGGTTGCGGATCGGGGAACAGACCAGCTGGTAGATGGGAAGCCCTCGGGCCTTGGCCACGTAGGAGTAGTGCACGTCGCCGGAAAGCACGATCACCGGCTTTCCCAGCCCCATCAGCAGCTTGGACAGGTCCTCGAACGAGCGGCGGAAGGCCGCCCAGTGCTCCAGGTCGACGGCCTGGCGCAGGATCTCCGACCAGCGGGCCACGGTCTTGCCCCAGGCGCCCTGGGCCAGGGCCTCGTTCCAGTTCTGGATGTGGTGGATGCCCGCCGGGAGCAGGAACGGCACCGAGGAGCCGATCACGAAGCGCTTCGCGCCGTCCCTGCTGAGCTGCTCGGTGAGCCACTCCCACTCCACCGGATCGATCATGCGCCGGTCCCTGGGGTCGAGCTGGCGGGAGCAGCGGGAGTCGAGCATGATCAGACGGGTGTCACCGAGGTCGCGGGCGTAGCTCCACCGGCTGTCGGCGGGGACGTCGTAGGCGTGCTCGGCGAAGACGTCGAGGGCCTCGGCGCCGTCCCCCTCGGCCGCGCACACCTTGCTGAGCACCTCGTCACAGGCGCGTTCCGCCGGCGACATGTTGCCCAGGTGCTGGTAGACCCAGTAGGCGCCGATCCCGGAGACCACCCGGTGCCGCCACCAGGGGACGTCCTCCATCGCCGTACGCCAGGAGATGGAGGTGTTGAAGTCGTCGCGCAGGTCGTGATCGTCGAAGATCATCGCGGTGGGCACGGTGGAGAGGAGCCAGCGGATCTCCGGGTCGGTCCACGCCAGGCGGTACAGCTCGGCGTACTCCTCGAAGTCGGCGATCTCCTTCTTCGGGTCGGTGTCCCTGCGGCTCGCGATGAACTCCAGCATCTCGGCGGACGGCTCGTCGGCGTAGACCTGGTCGCCGAGGAGCAGCAGCAGATCGGGCCAGCGCTCGTCGGGCGCGTCCGGCAGGGTGCCGCCGTACGCGCGCAGCACGTCCACCCCGTGGGAGATCGTGTAGACGAGGTCGTGCGGCACGCTGGTCCGGCAGGAGCCGAACATGACGCGGTTCGGGCCGTCCGGGCCGAGCAGGCGGATGCGGCTCGGCGGCTGGTCGGGCAGTGGCCACACGGTCTCCCCGCCCAGGCGCACCTCGTAGGTCCCGCCGCTCTCCACGTCGACGATCGCGTAGTGGTGGCCGTGGACGGTGAACGTCCTGGCCTCCGAGCGCACGCCGCCGACCTCGACCGTCACCTCACACGGCTCGCTCGTCTCCACCCACACCGACGCGCTCGTCTCGTCGACATAACGCAGCATCGGCCCGACCACAAGTTCCGGCACGTTCATCCCCTCAGCCACTGCACAACGGCAAGAATCCATGACCGGAGACTGCCAAATCTGCGTGTTACCCCCAGATTGCCCAAGAGGACCGGCGGATAACAACGCACCTCCTGTTCGCGTGCTCGCGAACAGGCCCGGCGATCAGTCATCAGAACGAAACACGGTCCGTCCTTGGGGGCAAAAAACCGCACCTACTCTGATCGTGACCATGTGCCCCGAGTGGAGCAAGGGCGCTCCGCTCACCGTACGGAGGTTTGCCTTGACAACGCTCACGGTGCCGTCGACGACGCCGGCCGCCACCGCTCCGGTCAGCCCGGGCCGGCAGGCCCTCGACTCCGCGCTGTTCCGGCTCGGCCAGGCGGCCGACCGGCTGGACCTGGACGACAGCCTGCGCGCCATGCTCGCCACTCCCCGCCGCTCGCTCGCCGTCTCGGTCCCGGTCCGCCGCGAGGACGGCCGGATGGACGTCGTGCAGGGCTTCCGGGTTCAGCACAACACTACCCGGGGCCCGGCGAAGGGCGGCATCCGCTTCCACCCCCGCACCGACGTCCACGAGGTCACCGCCCTGGCCATGGGCATGACGTGGAAGTGCGCGCTGGCCGGCATCCCCTACGGGGGCGCCAAGGGCGGCGTCTCGGTGGACCCCGCCTCGCTGAGCGCCCGCGAGCTGGAACGGGTCACCCGGCGCTACGTCAACGAGGTCCTGCCGATCATCGGTCCCGAGAGGGACGTCCCGGCCCCCGACGTCGGGACCGACGAGCGGACCGTGGCCTGGATCATGGACACCTACTCGGTGAACGCGGGCTACCCGGTGCCCGGCGTGACGATCGGCGGTCCCGTGACCCCCGGCCGCGCGCCCGACCGGGCCGGGGCCACCTCTCGCGGCGTGCGGATCGCCACGCTCAGGGCCCTGGACGGCTCCCCCGAGGGCCGCACCGTCGCGATCCAGGGCTTCGGCAAGGTCGGCGCCCCGGCCGCGCGCTACCTCGCCGACGCGGGCTGCCTCGTGGTCGCCGTCTCCGACCGCACGGGGGCCGTGATCGACCGCTCCGGCCTGGACGTCGACGACCTGCGGGCGTGGTCGGAGGAGACCGGCGGCGTACGCGGCTACCGCCGGGCGGACGCGCTGTCGTGGGAGGAGCTGCTGGAGCTCGACGTGGACGTGCTGGTCCCCGCCGCGATGGAAGGGGCGATCACCGAGGAGAACGCCACCCGGATCAGGGCCGGCCTGGTCGTGGAGGGCGCCAGCTCCCCCACCACGCCCGGGGCGGACCGCGTCCTCGCCGACGCGGGCGTCACCGTGGTCCCCGACATCCTGGCCAACGCGGGCGGCGTGATCGTCTCCTACCTGGAGTGGCTGCAGCACATGCAGGCGCGCTCGTGGAGCGCGCGCGAGGTCGACGCGAGGCTCCGCGGCATCGTGGAGGACGCGTTCGACACGACCGCGACGGTCGCCGCCGAGCACGGGATCACCCTGCGCCAGGCGGCCCATCTGATCGGTGTCGGCCGGGTCGCCGAGGCCCACCGGGCACGCGGGCTGCACTCCTGAGGCCGTGATCGGTGCCGGCCGTGTCGCCGAGGCCCACCGGGCGCGGGCTGCACTCTGAGGCTGTGAGGGGGCGTGTCATAGGGCCTGACGAAGCCGTGGACCGGAGCGCGGCGCGGTCCCCGCGGGTCAGGGCGCCCCTGGGCTCCGACGCCGCCGGCCCCGGCGCGTCACGGGCGGCCGGGACCGCCAGGGGCGTCCGAGACCACCGGAGACGGGACCGCCGGAGAGCCGTCCAGGGCGGTGACCAGCCCCTCCAGATCCCGCATGAGCCGCTCGGTGCGCTCGGTGCCGTAGACCGCCTCGATCAGCCGATGGTGCTCGGCCACCCCGCCCTCGACCCGGGCCAGCAGCTCGGACCCGCGGTCGGCGAGGAAGACGGCGACCTTGCGGCGGTCGCCCGGATCGTGACCCCGGTAGACGAGGGAGCGGTCGATGAGCCGGTCGATGGCCTTGGTCAGCGTCGGGTGCGGCATCAGCACGGCCTCGGCCAGGTCGCCCATCGAGTGCCCCCGGCCGTCGGCGAGGGCGCGCAGGATGCGCCACTGCTCGACGGAGACGTCCTGGGCGGTCACCGCTGCGGCGAGTCCCCGGTTGACGCTGCGCTCGGCCCTGCTGAGGAGGTAGGCGAGCGAGGATCCCAGCCCGGTCGTCACCACATGGAGCTCCCGTCTGCGTCACGATCCGTGTCCCGTCCGAGTGACGGGACTGCCGTACCTATCCATTCCGGAGGATACTCGTCTGTGTGGCAGAAGCCATCACACCCGTCATAGAACCCCTGGAAGCCCAGCTGCTCCCGGGGGACGCGCTGCGCGTCGGGCTGGTCGTGCCGATCTCCGGCGTGCTCGGCCTGGTGGGGCCGTGCGCGATCAACTGCGCGGTCCTCGCCGCCGACGAGGTGAACCTCTCGGGCGGGATGCTCGGCAGGCCGGTGGAGCTGGTCCTGGTCGACGGGGGCCGTCCGGCGGCGCAGGTGGCCGCCGAGGTGGCGGGGCTCGCGCGCTGGGGCGCGATCGACGCCGTGGTCGGCACCCACGGCAGCGACGTCAGGATCGAGGTGGTGCGGGCGCTGGCCGGCAGGGTGCCGTTCGTCTACGCGCCGCCGTACGAGGGGGGCGGTCACGCGCCGGGAGTCTACTTCCTGGGCGAGTCCCCCGCCCGCCAGCTGCGGCCAGGCCTCGACTGGCTGATCGACCGCCGCCGGGCGCGCAGGTGGTTCCTGCTCGGCAACGACTACGTCTGGCCGCGCCTGGTCCACGGGGCGGCCCGCCGCCACCTCGCCGCGCGGGACGTCGGGGTCGTCGGCGAGCTCCTGGTGCCGTACGGCACCCGCGACTTCTCCCCGGCCCTGGAGAGGCTGGTGGCCGGCCGGCCGGACGCGGTGCTGCTCAGCCTGGTGGGCAGCGACCTGGTCGCCTTCAACCGGGCCTTCGCGGCGGCCGGGCTGTCCTGGCCGCGGCTCTGCGGCGCGCTGGAGGAGCACGGCCTGCTCGGCATCGGCGGCGACGCCACCGGCGAGCTGTACGGGGCGATGGGTTACTTCGCGAGCCTGGGCACCGACGACAGCCTGAGCCTCGGCGAGCGCTACGTCCGCCGGTTCGGCTCGACCGCGCCGCTGCTCAACGGGCACGGGCAGGGCTGTTACGAGGCGGTGCTGATGCTCGCCGCGCTCGGCTCGCGCGCCGGGACGCTCGCCGTGCCCGAGGTGGACGCGATCGCCGACGGCACCTCCATCGTCGCCGCGCGGGGGCGGCTGACCCTGCGCGGACGCGGGGTGCGGCGGCAGGCCCACATCGGCCGTGCCGACGGGCTGGACTTCGACATCGTCCGCTAGGGCCGGTACGGACTTCGGATCCGCAGGCGGGCGGAGGACCTCGAACCCGCGAAACCACCCCACGCGGTGTTCCCAGCGGGTCCAGGCGGGGTCGCGCGGTGTTCTCAGCGGGTCCAGGCAGGGTCGCGGCCGATGAGGCCGAGCATGCGGTCCAACGGCGACGCCGAGGCCGGGACGCCTACCTCCGGCCCGTAGACGCCCATCTCCCGCCCCTGCGCGGCGTTCTTGGCCAGTTCGTCGAGCAGGTACGCGACAAGGTCGTCGTCCCAGGCCGGGCGCCGGTCGATCGCCCGCGCCAGGTCCCAGCCGTGTACGACCAGCTCACCCACCACCATGCCTCCGACCAGCGACGCGGGCAGCTCCATCGGGCCGCCCATGTGCGTCGTCCCCTCCCACGCGGCGGGACGGCTCCAGGCGGCCACGGTGCGCTTGACGTGGATCTCGAGGGCGGCCGCCCAGTCCCCCTCGGTCAGGTCCACGTCCGTCTCGCTCCCGGCCGGTGGCGGTACGGTCTCCTTGCGCGCGGCCGCCTCGAGCGACGGCCCCCAGAACAGCAGGTGGTTGATCAGCTTGCGCACGTCGTACTCGGAGCACGGCGTCCGGGCACTCAGCTGGTCCGGCTCGATGATGTGAATGATCTCCGCCAGGGGCGCGGCCGCGCGGGTCATCAGCTCTCTGTCATGCATGGCGTCCAGGAAAACACGTCCCGCGACGGGTGTATTGAACAAACGCGACATAGGCTCGGCCGCATGCCCAGGGACATCCGTGAGCTCGCCGGTGCGTGGACGAGGTTCCAGCGCCACGCCTTCCCGAGGCCGTCGCCCGATCTGGCACCGTACGTCGAACGCTACTGGGTGGTCTCGTGGGACTACGCCGAGCCCTACAGGCAGCTGATCGTGCCGTACCCCAATGTGCACCTGACCTTCCGTGACAGCGGCGCGACGGTGCAGGGCGTCTGCGACGGGCATCGGGTCAGGGTGCTGGAGGGCAGGAGCGGCGTGTTCGGGGTGGCGTTCCGGCCCGGGGGGTTCCGGCCGTTCCTGGGTGCGCCCGTCTCGACGATCACGAACCGGTCTCTCGACGCGCGTCAGGTGTTCACCGGTGACCTGCCGGACCCGGTCGACGTCGCGGCCGTCGAGGACTTCCTCAGGGCGCGGCTGCCCGAGCGCGACGCCAAGGTGGAGCGAGCCGCGGGGATCGTCGCGACGATCGCCGCCAATCCTGAGATCACCAGGGTCACCACGCTGGCCGACCTCTTCGAGACCAGTGTCCGGGAACTGCAGCGGCTGTTCGCCGACTACGTCGGTATAGGTCCGAAATGGGTGATCCGTCGCTACCGGCTGCACGAGGTCACCGAGCGGCTGGCGCTAGGCGCGCCGGCGGACTGGGCGGGGCTGGCGACCGAACTCGGGTACGCGGACCAGGCGCACTTCGTCCGGGACTTCAAGGACATGTTCGGCGAGTCCCCGACCTGGTACGCCGAACGCCTCTAGGGCCCGTACGGGGTCGAGGCCGGGTGGGGCGGGCCCGGTCCCGGACCCGCGGCGGCGGCTCGCCGGCGGGTGCGGCGGTTCCGTACCGGTCCCGGATGTGTGGCGGGTCAAAGTCGGACAAAAACGTTCGACTGAAAACTTTTCCTTCGAAAAGAAAGGTTCTAGGGTACGGCTGCAGCCACTTCAAGGAGCCGTACATGACAACCGAGCCGTCACTGGAGCAATTCGGCTATCGACAGGAACTCCGCAGGTCACTGAGCTTCACCGACCTGCTCGTCTACGGCCTGATCTTCATGGTCCCGATCGCGCCGTTCGGCATCTTCGGCGGCGTCTTCCAGGCCTCGGGTGGCATGGTCGCCCTCGCGTACGCCATCGGCATGGTCGCGATGGCCTTCACCGCGCTCTCGTACGCGCAGATGGCCCGCGCGTTCCCGATGGCCGGATCGGTCTACACCTACGCGGGCCGCGGCATCGCCGCGCCCGTCGGCTTCCTGGCCGGGTGGGTGATCCTGCTCGACTACGTGCTGGTGCCCGCCCTGCTCTATCTCATCGCGAGCGCGGCGATGGCCTCCTTCGTGCCCGCCATCCCCGTCTGGGGCTGGCTGATCGTGTTCGTGGTGCTCAACACGGTCGTGAACTACACGGGCATCCAGATGACCGCGCGCATCACGAAGATCATGCTGATCGGCGAGCTCATCGTGCTGGCGATCTTCATGGTCGTCGGGGTGGTCGCCCTGGCCCAGGGCAAGGCCCAGGCGGGCGCGCTCAGCCCGCTGTTCGACTCCTCGACCTTCTCCTGGTCGCTCGTCTTCGGCGCGGTCTCGATCGCGGTGCTGTCCTTCCTCGGCTTCGACGGCATCTCGATGATGGCCGAGGAGAGCCGCGAGGACTCGCGGCGGCTCGGCAGGTCCATGGTCGCGGCGCTGGGCCTGGCCGGGGTGCTGTTCATCGCGCAGACCTGGGTGGCCGCGCTGCTCACCCCCGACCGGGCCCGCCTGCTGACCGAGGGCGACCCGGCGGGCACCGCCTTCTACGACATGGCCGCGTTCGCCGGGGGCCACTGGCTCAGCGTGCTGACCGCGGTCGCCACCGCCATCGCCTGGGGCTTCGCCAACTCCCTGGTCGCCCAGGCCGCCACCTCCCGGCTGCTGTTCGCGATGGCCCGCGACCGCCAGCTCCCCTCCTTCCTGGCCAAGATCGACCCCAAGCACCGGGTGCCCGTCAACGCCACCCTCGTGGTGGCCGCGGTCTCCCTGATCGTCGGGCTCTACCTGACCACCCGCGACGACGGCATCACGCTGATCAGCGGGCTGGTCAACTTCGGGGCGATGACCGCCTTCCTCGCGCTGCACGTGTCGGTGGTCGTCCACTACGTCGTGCGCCGGGGCAGCCGCGACCTGTGGCGGCACCTCGTCGCCCCGGCGCTCGGCTTCGCGATCCTGCTCTACGTCGTGATCAACGCCAGCATCGCGGCCCAGACGCTCGGCATCGTCTGGTTCGGCGTCGGCCTGGTGGTGCTGGGCGTCTCCTACGCCACGGGCCGCCGGCCCACCCTGGCCGGACTCGTCGACACCCCGGAGTCACCCGACACGGCCGGCAGGTCCTGAGAGCCCACGACCCCCGTCCCACCGACCCGACAACATGCGAGGGCAGAACCGTGTTCGAGATCTTCCAGGAGGTCGGGGAGAGGCCCGGCTCCTTCCGCGCCCCCTCCGCCCTTCCCGCAGCGGAACGCGCTTCCGCCCCGTTTCCCCTGGAGGCCGCGCGATGAACGTCTTCTCCTACCGCCCCGCGCCCGAGGACCTCAGCTACACCTTCGGCGGGCGGCCCGCGGTGGCCAGGGTCGCCCCCGGCTCCATCGTCGAGACGTACACCGAGGACTGCTTCGGTGGCCTGGTGACCTCGGTCGACGACCTGCCCTCGCGGGTCTGCGAGTTCCCCTACCTCAACCCCGTCACCGGGCCCTTCCACGTGGAGGGGGCCGAGCCGGGCGACACGCTCGCGCTGCACTTCGTCTCCATCGAACCCGCCAGGGACTGGGCCGTGTCGGCCACGTTCCCGCACTTCGGCGCGCTGACCGGCACCCACACCACCGCGATGCTCACCCCTCCCCTGGAGGAGCTGGTGTGGCGCTACGACATCGACACGGCCGCGGGCGTGGTCCGCTACCACGCGCGCAGGAGCGACTTCACGGTCGAGTTGCCGCTCGACCCGATGCACGGCACGGTCGGCGTCGCGCCCGCCGCGTCCGAGGCCCGCATGACGATCACCCCGGACGCCCACGGGGGCAACATGGACACCCCCGAGCTGCGCGCCGGGGTGACCGTCTACCTCGGCGTCAACGTCGAGGGCGGGCTCTTCGCGATCGGCGACGGGCACGCCAGGCAGGGGCACGGCGAGGTGTGCGGCACCGCCGTCGAGGCGGCGATGAACACCGTCGTCGCCGTGGAACTGATCAAGGGGGTGAGCACCCCGTGGCCCCGCCTGGAGGACGACGCCCACCTGATGTCCACCGGTTCGGCCCGCCCGCTGGAGGACGCGTACCGGATCAGCCAGCACGACCTGGTCACCTGGGCCTCCGAGCTCACCGGCCTGGACCCGCTGGACGCCTACCAGCTGGTCAGCCAGATCGGCGAGGCACCGGTCGGCAACGTCTGCGACACCAACTACACGATGGTCGCCAAGCTTCCCAAGTCCGCCCTCGGCCGTCCGGACGCCTACGAGTCGGCCCACGATCGCCTGCGCGCCCTCGGCCGGAGGTATCTGGCCGAACGCTGACCGAGGACGTCCCGCCGTCTTGCCGGCGGGGACCCGGCGAGCCGGTCGCCCGCGTCGTGCCACCGGGGCGCGCGGCGCGGGCGGTCAGGTCGCGGCGGCGACGATGTCCTCGCAGATCGCGTGGGTGGCCAGGGCATCGCCGGCGTCGAGGACGGTGCCGGAGCGGACCGCGTCGAGAAACTCCAGGCAGACCCGCTCGATACCCCGCTGCCGGGAGACCGGGGTCCAGTCGCCTCGCCTGGTGAGGGTCTCGCCGCCGGTGTAGTCGATCACGTCGGCCAGGTTGACCACGCGGCGCCTGGCACCGCCTCCCGTGACCTCCACGGTCTCCTCGGCCGCACCGCTCATCCTGTTCATGATCCCGAAGGCGGTGAAGCCGTCCCCGGACAGCTCCAGCGTCACGTACTCCAGCAGGCCGTCCCTGACCCGGGTGCGGATGCCGGTGTGCTCGACCTCGCCGGGCACCAGGAACCTGAGGGTGTCCACGACGTGGACGAAGTCGTCGTAGACGACGGTCCGCGGGTCGGCGGGGTGGCGCGCGCGGTGCTTCTGCATCACCACCAGGTCGCGGGGAAGATCGCGCAGTGCCGCGTAGGACGGCGCCCTGCGGCGGTTGAAGCCGACGAGCAGCGACCGTTCGCTCTCGCGTGCCAGCCGCACCAGGCGCTCGGACTCGGCGAGGGTGTAGGCGATCGGCTTGTCCAGGTAGACGTGCACGCCCGCTCGCAGCAGCGGCTCGACGACCTCCGTGTGCGCGGCCGTCGCGACGTGCACGAAGGCCGCCTCGACCCCCGCTCCGAGCACTTCGTCCACCGAGGAGGAACGGCGCTCGACCCGGTAGGCGTCGCCGAGGCGGTCGAGCGTGGCGCGGTCACGGGTGCACAGGTGGAGGTCGAGTCCGGGGGTCGCGCCGAGGACCGGCAGGTACGCCTTCTCCGCGATGTCCCCGAGGCCGATGACAGCGATCTTCATGCTCAAAGCGTACGGCGTACCGCCGGCCCTGCCCCGGCGGGTGCGGTCCCGGGCTCCGTCCGGGCGGGCGCCGGTCCCGCCCCCGCGCGTACGGCGTGCCGCCGAGCCCGCCCGGCGCGGGTGCCCCGCGAGCACCCGTCCCCGCGTACGGAGTGGGACGTCCTCCGCTACGCCGCCACGGCCAGGCGGTCGCGCCACCAGGCGAGCGTCGCGGCCAGCGCCTCGTCCATCGGGGTCGGCGCGAGGCCGAGGGCGGCCTGGGACTCGCCGGAGTCGAGGACGAAGGGGCGGACGAACTGGTAGCGCAGCTCCTCCAGTTCCCCGAGCATCGGTGAGAAGAGCCCGGCGGCGCGCAGCAGCAAGTGGGGCATGGCCTTGACCCCCGGATCGGGGACTCCGGCGAGCGCGCACAGGCGCTCGGCGACCTCGCGTACCGACATCGGCTCGTTCGTCGGGACGTGCCACGCGCGGCCCCAGGCGCGGTCTCCCTCGCCCGCCGCGACCAGGGTCCGCGCGACGTCGGGCACGTAGGTCCAGCTGTGCGGCTGGGCGGGGTCGCCGGCGAAGCGGACGGTCCTGCCGGCCAGCAGCGCGGGGACGAACCTCTCCCCGAGGTGCGACTGGTCGAGGCAGCCGGGGCCGAAGTAGTCGGATCCGCGCACCTCGGTCACCCTGACCCGGCCCGCCTCGTGCGCGGCCAGGGCGTCCCGCCACACCTTGACCCGGATCGCGCCCTTGGCGCTGGGCGGGTCCAGCGGGTCGTTCTCCCGCATCGGCCGGTCGGGAGCCGCGTAGACGTAGAGGTTGCCGAGGATGACGTATCCCGCGCCGGTGGTCTCGGCGGCTCCCAGCAGTGACGCGGCGAGCGGCGGCCAGTCGCGCGCCCACTCGTGGTAGCGCGGGTTGACGCAGTTGTAGAGGACGGCGGCACCCCCGGTCAGGGCGGTCAGCTTCTCGCGGTCGCTCACGTCCGCGGCGACCCTGCGGATTCCCGGCAGGTCGGGACCGGAGCCCGAGCGGCTGACGAGGACGACCTCGTGCCCCTGCCCGGCCAGCCGCCGGGCGACCTCGGAACCGACCTGACCGGCTCCCGCGATGACGTGCTTGGTCATGATTCCTCTTCCTTCACTGATCACTGATATGTCGGCTCACTGGTTCCAGACGAGCCGGAGGACTGCGTTGAGGACGAACACGGCGGCGAAGGTGACTCCGGGGACGAGGTGGCCCGCCATGACCAGGGCCGTGGCGCCTCCGCCGAACCAGAGAACCTCAAGGACGACGCGGGCGAAGCCGGTGAGCGGAATCGTCGCGCCGCCGGCCGCGCCGAAGATCGCCCAGATCGCGATGAACAGGGCGGGCCCGCCGAGGCCGAGGAGCAGCTTCAGCGGCCAGTCCGAGCCCACGACGAAACCCCAGTGACCGACGGAGGCCAGCACGCCCAGCTCCAGCAGGAACATGACGAGAAGGTTGAGGTTCTTGGCCAGGGACAGCATGGGGGCTCCTTGAGAATCACTGTTCCGTTCTGAGAGCAATGCTCTCTCTAGAGAGCAGTGTTCGTCAAGAGCAGTGCTCTCTTTTGTTCTCAGTGCTCTGATATGGTCGCGGCATGAGTTCGAGCCTCACCGCACGCGAGAGGGTCAGAGCCGAGCTGACCCGCGAGATCACAGACGTCGCCCGGCGGCAGCTGGCCGTCGACGGCGCGAGCGGCCTGTCCCTGCGCGCGGTCGCCCGCGAGATGGGCATGGCCTCGTCGGCGATCTACCGCTACTTCCCGTCCAGGGACGACCTGCTCACGGCCCTGATCATCGACGGCTACAACGCCGTCGGCGAGGCCGTGGAGAACGCCGACGCGGCCGTGCCGCCCGAGGACCACGGGGGCAGGTGGATGGCGGTCTGCCACGCCGTACGGGACTGGGCACTGGCCCATCCGCACGAGTACGCCCTGCTCTACGGCTCGCCCGTACCCGGCTACCGGGCACCGCAGGACACCGTCCCCGCCGCGGTCCGCGACACCGTCGTCTACGGCCGGATCGTCTCCGACGCCCACCGCGCCGGAGCGCTGAACCCGCCCGACACCGCACAGCCGCCCGTCCCGCCGTCCTTCCACGAGGACGCCGCGCGCGTGCGCGAGCTGATACCCGACGTCCCCGACGACGTGATCGTCCGCGGCCTGATCGCCTGGACCGGCCTGTTCGGCTGGCTCAGCTTCGAGCTGTTCGGCCAGTTCAACAACGCGATCCTCGACCTCGCGGCGGCCTTCGACCACGCCATGCGCTGCCAGGCCCGCACCCTCGGGCTACCTGCCTGACACGTCACGACTCGGCCGCACCTTCCCCGTCGACGTCCGGCAGCGCTTCACCACGCTCCACCTCGTACTGATCCGTCTCCGGTAGCTGCCGCTGGACCAGGAGAGGTGCATCGACGCCGACGAGTTGGAGCGGCTCATCTGCACGACATCGCATCCGGCCCGACAGCGCCGAACGCCAAGATCTTCCGTACGGTCAGGGGCGAGATGCACTTCGCCACGGTCGGGAGGGCGGGACGATCAGGGTGGCGGCGACGGGCCAGGCCTGCCATTCCCCGTGGGCCGCCGGGGCCGCGGTCGCCGGGACCAGGGCGTGCGCCGGACGGGACGTCTGGCGCGTTTCGGCGGCGGCGCCGCTCCGCCGCCGGAACGCCTCCGCGAGGAGGCCGTCAGCCGCGGTCTGACGTCCACGGTCTGACGCCACCCCTCCGCGTTCCCGCCCGGCGAACAGGGCGGCGCGCCTCTTCCACCCGTTCCCACGGGTGGAAGAGGCGTGCCGCGACGCCGCCGACGTGACCGGAGGCCGTCTGCCGCCGCCCGCACGACCGGGGTACCGGCGGCGGCGCCCCTGGGGCGTACGACGACCTCCGTGAGACCGTGTGACCGGCCGGAAGCCTCCTACCGGGAGAACTGCTTGCGCACGGCTCCCCGGAGGATCTGGCCCGGCCGCTGCTGCTCCCCGTGCAGGGAGGTCATGACGACGATCGTCCCGGTGAGGGCCGGGATGACCCACTGCATGAGCCGCAGCTGCTGCTGCGCTTTAGCCACGTCTTCCGGGGTCTCCTTCTCCGGCTTCACCGCGCCCTCCACGGGCACGTCGCCCGCGTCCGCCAGCTTGGCCCCGAGCATCCCGGTGTAGGCGGTCGCGGCCAGCGCGGCGGCGGTCAGCGCGGCCTTGGTCGCGGTGCTCGCCCCCACTCCATGCTGATGCGCCACGCGCTGCTTGTTGGCCGCCAGCAGGCCGGCCGAGCCGATGAGGAAGGCGCCGATGCCCACGGCGTTGACCGGCCTCCAGCGTCCCCATCCCACGTTCGCCACCCGCAGGCGCTCGCTCCTGTCACTGACCACGTTGGCAGCGCCGTTGAGGCCGATCGCGCCCATCAACGAGCCCCCGAACCAGGCGGCCAGCCCTACATCGTGCATCGCGCGCACGACCGTATTGCGTTCCATGCGTCTCCCCCTCGTCACAAGTGTCGGATTCGCGACCTTTATGGTTAACATCGCGCCGTTACCGCTGTGATGGGGGTTAACTACCCGGATCCACTCATGCGATCCGCTCATCTACTGATGTACGGATCAAGGTTGAGGCTGCGAACGGTCAGGAAACGGGGCCTTCCCCGAAGACCCGGGCGTCGAGGAACGGGTTGCGGAACTTGCCCGTGGGGTCGAGGTCGGCGGCCAGCCGCCGGAAGTCCGGAAGCCGGTCGTACAGGGAGTTCAGACGCTCGGGACCCATGAGGAAGAGCTTGCCCCAGTGCGGGCGGGCCTCGAAGGGCTCCAGCGCCTCCTCGACCACGGCGATCACCCGGCTCACCGCGGGCCAGTCCTTCTTCCAGGTGAAGTGGACGGCGACGGCGTCCTCGCGGTAGGCGGTGCTCAGCCACAGGTCGTCCGCCGCGACGGTGCGCACCTCCGAGATCTGCAGGACGGGGGCGACGACGTCCCTGACCGCGTCCAGCGCGCGGAGCGCGGCGAGGGCGTGGCGGCGCGGGAGCAGGTACTCCGACTGGAGCTCCTCCCCGCTGCTCGGGGTGAAGTCCAGGCGGAAGTGCGGCAGCCGGTCGTACCAGGGGCCGGGCACGCCCATCTGCGCGGTGCAGTTGACGGCGGACATCCCCGGCAGCGGGTGCCGGTCGGCCGTGGCCGCCGTGGCGTCCAGCCAGCGCGGCGCCGGCTCCCACGGGCCGGGTTCGCCGTCGCGGCGCTTCACCCACACCTGGTCGATCCCGGAGCCGGTCCAGCCGGTGAACAGGCCCACGCTGTACGCGGCCGAGAGGATCTCCTCGAAGTGCTCCTCCATCCGCGCCCAGGGCAGGTTCTCGTAGACGTACTGCCGCACCTCGAAGGCCGGGACGACGTCGAGGACGACCCTGGTGACGATGCCCAGCGCGCCGAGGGCGACGACCGCACCCGCGAAGCGGTCGCCGTCCTTCTCCCGGCTGAGGACGGTGATCTCACCGTCCGCGGTGACCAGTTCCAGGCCGGAGACGGCGGTGGCCAGGTTGCCGTTGGCGATGCCGGAGCCGTGCGTGGCCGTGGCGCAGGCACCGGCGACCGAGATGTGCGGCAGGGAGCCGAGATTGGGCAGCGCGTGGCCCCGTTCGTGCAGCCACCGGCTCAGCTCGCCGTAGCGCACCCCGCCCCCCACCGTGACCGTGCCCCGCACCGGGTCGAGCTCGAAATCGGCGGGCAGGCCCTCCAGCGAGACGAGGTCGCCACCGGGGCGGTCGGCGATCTCGTTGAAGGAGTGACGGGTGCCGAGTGCCCGGATGGCGCCGCTGCCGGCGACCAGCTCCTGGAGCTCCTCGATGCCGCCGGGGCGGTGGAACCGCGCGGCGCCATAGGTGATGTTGCCCGCCCAGTTCAGCAGTTCTCTGGTCACGATGTGCCCTCTCTACGCCTCACGCCAGGCCGTACGCGGCGGATGCGCGCCACACGCGGGTGATCGTGTGGGACACGGGCTCACCGGGTGACCGTGAGGGGCACGGGTCGCGACCGGGCGGTCGTGGTCGTGCGGGACACGGCTCAGGGCCGACGATCCTCCGGGGCGCGACGGCGGGCATCGCCGCACCCAGGGTAGTTCAGGAATTTCGCTACAACCGCCGCGAGTCATCACCATCCGGTCCGGCGCACTCGACGCGGACGGCGGGACCCGGCTGCTCAGAACCTCTCGGATGTCGTCACCACCCGGTCCGGTGCCATTCGACGCGGATGGCGGGAACCGGCCCGCTCAGGGTCTCTCGAGCATCGTCACCGCCCGGTCCGGCCATTCGACGCGGACGGCGGGAACCAGCCCGCTCAGAGCCTCTCGAGCGTCGTCACCGCCCGCGTCCGGCGCACTCGATGCAGGTCCGGGCGACCGGGCGTGCCTTCAGGCGCTCCAGGGCGATGGGCCGCCCGCAGTCGTCGCACACGCCGTAGGTGCCCTGCTGGAGCCGCTCGGCCATCTCGTCGAGGGTAACGAGATGATCTCGCGCCCTGTCGAGCAGGGCCTGGAGATGGGACCGCTCGAAGGCGATCGTCGCCCCCTCCGGGTCGTGCTCGTCGTCGTTGGCCACCAGTGCCGACGAATCGACGAGGTCGTCCCAGTCACGTGTCAACGCCGTGATCTGGGCCACCGTCCTCTCGCGGTCCGCGGTCAGAAGATCCCGCAGGGCCGCCCGCTGAGCAGAAGAAAGCACGGTTCCCGAAGGCTGCTTGCCCATCGCCGTCTCACCCCGTCCTACCGCGGATCCGCTCCTGGCCGTGGGCACCGGCTCGCGACGCGAGGCCGCCGACCCGGGACTTCCCTCCATTTTACGGCTCGCGGCGGTGAACGGCCCCCGTCCGGGGCCCGGAAGAACGGCTCGTACGGCGGCGGGGGCGTCCCCGCCGCCGTACGAGCTCCTTTCGTGGAAACCGGCGGCCGTCCGCCGGCGAGCAGGTCGTCGACCGCTCCGCCCGTGACCGCTCCGCCCGTGATCGCTCCGCCCGTGACCGCTCCGCCCGCCGTCCGGCGACGGGCCCGCTCGATCCCCCGGCCTCTTCGGTTCCTCTGGCCCCTTTGGCCTCTCCTGTCTCTGCGGCGCCCGCCGCCTCCCGGGCGACGATCGGCGGGCTGTCACGTGTCCCGGACGCCGAGCGGGTCCGGGACACGTGCTCCAGGGGTGTCCCACGGGACGGGTCCTGGGTGTCCCATGGGACGGGTCCTAGAAGGAGAAGATCGCCCCGGTCGCGGCGCGCAGCTCGCACTGGTTGCTGAAGGTCCGCCGGTAGTGGACGTAACGGCCGTTCCAGGTGCCGGTCACGGACGCGGTGACGGGGTCGTAGTGCCGCGGGCAGGCCATCCAGGGCAGCCTGACGTAGGCGGGGTTGCCCTGCACCCGGCTCAGCAGCGCGCACGCCTCCGGCCCGCGAGGGTGCGTGCCGTACGTCGGCGTGCATGCGAGCCGGACGGTCCGCGTCCTGCCCATTCGCGAGACGGACAGCGTGAGGCGCTTGGGGTACGGGCCGTCGATCGTCGGGCCCCACGGCGGGACCGTGACGGGCGGGCGGGGCGGCAGCGGTTGGGGACGAGGTGGCAGCGGGATCGGCCGGGGTGGGAACGGAACGGGCCTGGGCGGCGTCGGCCGGATCCACGACGGGTTGGGGACGGGTGGTTCCGGATTCGGGCGAGGCGGCAGGGGGTAGGGCAGCGGCACCGGCCGGGGCGGCCACGGGGGCGGGTCGACGGTCGATTGAGCCGCGGACGGGTCGGGTTCGTAGCGCGCCGGCTGCGCGTCCGCGGCGGCGGTACCGCTGAGGATGACGAGCCCGGCGGTGGCCAGGCCGAGGATACATCGCATGAATTCCCCCGATAAATACGAATTCCATAAACAGCCGAATATGTCGCGTTCGGTCAGTTCGGGGGGAGCGAGTTACACCCTGAGCTGCAAAGAGGCTATGTCGATGATGTTGGGATGTCTCGCAGCGACTCGCCATGGAATGCCATGAATTCATCAGATGGGAAACCCGCCGGACGGCCCGGTTGGAGCCCGGGACGAGCGGAGACGACTCGACCGCGCCCGGACGGATCTCGCGGTGGGCGCGGTCGGGTGAGCGACGTGGGTGCCTTGTGGGCGGCCGTCGGACCTCGTACGGCAGATCGTGCCGTACGAGGCGGGGGCTGTGCGGGAGGGAGCGGGTGGTACGGGCGCGGGGCGACGCGGACGGTGGCGGGCGTGAGGTGCGCGGGCGACACGAGCGCCACGAGCGACACGAGCGACGCGGCCGGTGCGGCCGTACGCGGGATCCGTGCCGCCCCGCCCGCTCCGCGCTAGCGGCCGGCGCGGTTGACCGCGGAGATGACGGCCTTGAGCGAGGCGGTGGTGGTGTTGGAGTCGATGCCGACACCCCACAGGGTCCGGCCGGCGATCTCGCACTCGATGTAGGAGGCGGCCTTGGCGTCGGTCCCCGCGCTCATGGCGTGCTCGGCGTAGTCGAGGACGCGTACCTGGACCCCGACCCGGGCCAGGGCGTCGCAGAAGGCGGAGATGGGACCGTTGCCGACTCCCTCGACCTCGCGGATCTCCCCGTCGAGGCGCAGGTCGGCGCTGATGGCGTCCTGCCCGTCACCCCTGGAGGTGCTCCGGTGGGCCAGCAGACCCAGGCGGCCCCACGGGCTCGTCGGGTTGGGCAGGTACTCGTCGGTGAAGACCTCCCACATCCGGGTGGCGTTCACCTCGCCGCCGATGGCGTCGGTGTGGGTCTGGACGGCGCGGGAGAACTCGATCTGCAGGCGCCGCGGCAGGTCCAGGTGGTGGTCGGCCTTCATGATGTAGGCGACCCCGCCCTTGCCGGACTGGCTGTTGACCCGGATGACCGCCTCGTACGTACGGCCGATGTCCTTGGGGTCGATCGGCAGGTACGGGACCGCCCAGGCGAACTCCTCGACCGGGACGCCCGCGGCGGCCGCGTCGCGCTCCAGGTGCTCGAAGCCCTTCTTGATGGCGTCCTGGTGGGAGCCGGAGAAGGCGGTGTAGACGAGCTCGCCGCCCCACGGGTGGCGCGGGTGGACGGGCAGCTGGTTGCAGTACTCGGTGACCCGGCGGATCTCGTCGATGTCGGAGATGTCGACCTCCGGGTCGACGCCCTGGGAGAACAGGTTCATGCCCAGCGTGACCAGGCAGACGTTGCCGGTGCGCTCGCCGTTGCCGAACAGGCAGCCCTCGATCCGGTCGGCCCCTGCCATGTAGCCCAGTTCGGCGGCGGCGACGGCGGTGCCGCGGTCGTTGTGGGGGTGCAGGGACAGCACGATCGAGTCGCGGTAGGCCAGATTGCGGTGCATCCACTCGATCTGGTCGGCGTAGACGTTGGGCGTGGCCATCTCGACGGTGGCGGGCAGGTTGAGGATGACCTTGCGGTCGGGAGTGGGCTGCCAGACGTCGTTGACGGCGTCGCAGACCTCCACCGCGTACTCCAGCTCGGTGCCGGTGAAGGACTCCGGGGAGTACTGGAAGTAGATCTCCGTGTCGTCCATCTCGGCGGCCAGCTTCTTGCAGAGCTTGGCGCCCTCGACCGCGATCGCGGTGATGCCCTCGCGGTCCTGGCCGAAGACGACCCGGCGCTGGAGGGTGGAGGTGGAGTTGTACAGGTGGATGATCGCCTGCTTGGCGCCGCGCACCGACTCGAAGGTCCGCTCGATCAGCTCGGCCCTGGACTGGGTCAGGACCTGGATCACCACGTCGTCGGGGATCAGGTCCTCTTCGATGATCTGCCGTACGAAGTCGAAGTCGGTCTGGGAGGCGGCGGGAAAGCCCACCTCGATCTCCTTGTAGCCCATCTTCACCAGCAGCTCGAACATCTTGAGCTTGCGGTGGGCGTCCATGGGGTCGATCAGCGCCTGGTTGCCGTCACGCAGGTCGACGGCGCACCACCGGGGGGCCCGGTCGATGACCTTCCCCGGCCAGGTGCGGTCGGCCAGCTGGATCGGCGCGAAGGACTCATAGCGCTTGAACGGCATGGGACTGGGCTGCTGCTGCGGATACATGCAAGGCTCCTCGACTGGGAAAACAATCGTGGCCGACGCGCATGGCTCGCTCCGCGACGAGGGAGCCGGCCTCTACAGGCCCTCGTCGCGGCAGCTAAGAAGCAGGCCGCGCAGCATGCCTAGCACGTTAGCAGACGTCTCAGGATGCCCGGGCCCCGGTCTCACATGGCGGAACTCGCAGATCTTCGGTGTCCCGCCCGGGGAAGGGCCGCCGTGCCCCGGGGCGGCGGGGACGCCGCGGCCCCGGGGCGGCGGCCCGGGACACGGTCAAGGACCTGTTCCGGCGCTTCCACGAGACCGCTTCCACGAGACGTTCGGTCCCGAGCGGATCGTCTTCGGCACCGACTCGTGCGACTTCCCGTGGGGATACATCACGCAGTACGCCGAAGAGCAGGTGCGCGTGATGGACGAACTGAACCTCTCCCTCGACGACCGGAGGCCGATCCTGGCGGGTAACGCCGCCCGGCTTCTCGGCCTCGACCTGCCCGGCGTGGCCACCAGCGGAAAGGACGCGGCATGAGCATCGGCACAGGCGGCACGAACACGGCTCGGGACACGGCTTCGGACACCGGCGCGAACACGGCTCCGGACACGACTCGGGACACGGCTCGGGACACGGCTCCGGACACCGGCGCGAACCTCCCCGCGAACACCGGCGCCGGCATCGCCGACGACCCCGACCGCGCGCCCGCGCGCTCCCACCTGTACGCCATGGGCATGTCCGACGAGGAGATGCGCCGTCCGGTCGTGGGCATCGCCTCCACCTGGACCGGCACCATGCCGTGCAACCTCACCCACCGAGAGCTGGCGGCGCACGTCGCCGAGGGGGTGCGGCGGGCCGGGGGCACCCCGATGGAGTTCAACACGATCGCGGTCTCCGACAACCTCACCATGGGCACTCCGGGCATGCGGGCCTCGCTGGTGAGCCGGGAGGTGATCGCCGACTCGATCGAGCTGATGGGACGCGCCCACGGGTTCGACGCGATGGTCTGCGTCGTGGGCTGCGACAAGACCGTACCCGCGGCGATCATGGCGATCGCCCGGCTGGACGTGCCGTCCGTGGTCCTCTACAGCGGCAGCATGATGCCCGGCCGCTGGCGCGACCGGGACGTCACCATCCAGGACATGTGGGAGGCGCTCGGCGAGCGGGCGGTGGGCCGCGTGTCCGCCGAGGACGTCGACGACCTCGCGCGGCACGCGTGCCCCGGCCCCGGCACCTGCGCCGCCCAGTACACGGCGAACACCATGGCGGGCATCGCCGACTTCCTCGGCCTGGCGCCGTTCGGCATCGGCGACATCCCCGCCGTCGCGGAGGAGAAGAACGAGGCGGCGCGGCGCGCCGGGGAGATCGCCATGGAGGCGCTGGCCCGCGACGCCCGGCCGTCCACGGTGCTGTCGGAGGGCGCGCTGCACAACGCGCTCGTGGCGGTCGCCGCGATGGGCGGCTCGACGAACTCGGTGCTGCACCTGCTGGCGATCGCCCGCGAGGCGGGCCTGCCGCTGCGGATCGACGACATCGGCGAGGTCTGCCGCCGGGTGCCGATCGTGGCCGGTCTCAAGCCCAGCGGCCGGCACACGGCCGCCGACCTGTGGCGCGCGGGCGGCACCGCGCTGGTGGCGCGGCGGCTGCACGAGGCCGGGCTGCTGCGCGAGGACGTCACCCTGGTCGACGGCCGCACCCTGGCCCAGGTCGCGGCGGACGCCGTCGAGACGCCGGGCCAGCCGGTGGTCGCCACCGTCGCCGAGCCGGTCAAGGGCCCGGGGGCGCTGGCGATCCTGCGCGGCTCGCTCGCCCCCGAGGGCTGCGTCCTCAAGCTCGGTGGCCGGCCCGACTTCCGCCGCGAGGGCCCGGCCCGGGTGTTCGACTCCGAGGAGGAGTGCTTCGCCGCGATCCAGGAGGGCGTGATCGTCCCCGGCGACGTGGTCGTCGTCCGCTACGAGGGACCGGCGGGCGGTCCCGGGATGCGGGAGATGCTCTCGATCACCGGGGCGCTCGTCGGGCAGGGGCTGGGCGACTCGGTCGCCCTGGTCACCGACGGCCGCTTCAGCGGCGTCTCCCACGGCCTGGTCATCGGGCATGTCGCCCCGGAGGCCCATCACGGCGGGCCGATCGCGCTGGTCCGTGACGGGGACACCGTCGTCGTCGACTCCGCCGCGAACCGGCTCGACCTGGAGGTCGACGACGAGGAACTGGCCCGCAGACGAGCCGCCTGGCGCCGCCCGGAGCGTGTCGTGGAGCGCGGGGTGCTGGCCAAGTACGCCGCCGTCGTGGGGTCGGCCTCCGACGGTGCGGTGACCTGCTGATCGGATACAGTCCAGAAGAACTCTGACAGGGGGAACCGACATGAGGGACGGCGACATCCTCGCCCACATCAACGAGTTGATCGCCGAGGAGCGGGAGCTCCGGGCGAAGCTGGGCTCGCACTCGATCTCCTCGCACGAGGAGAACAACCGGATCAAGCAGCTGGAGGAGGCCCTCGACCAGGCGTGGGACCTGCTCAGGCAGCGCCGGGCGCGCCGCGAGTTCGGCGAGGACCCCGACTCGGCGGCCCCCCGCCCCATCGACGAGGTCGAAGACTACCGTCAGTGACCGCCGGACCCGGAGGGTCCTTCCGGGAGGTCGTCGGCCGTCCCGCGGGGTTCCTCCGGAAGGTCATCGGCCGCCCGGGGACGGCGACCCCGGGGACGGCGACGGGCTCGAGGACGAGTTCGGCGACGGTGACGAGCTCGGAGAGGAGTTCGGGCTCGGTGGGGCCGGGCCGCTCTCCCCGGCCGGGCGGCCCTGGCAGCGCGAGTCGGCCGGAGTCCGCTGCGAGACCGGGGCGAGCCAGGAGATCACGCTGTGCTCGACGTACCAGCCGTGCAGGTTCACCCACGTCCGGGGCACCTCACCGGGGTCGGGACAGAGCACCTTCGACCGCAGCCGGTCGTTCTGGATGAACTCCACGACACCGTCACGCCGCAGAACGGTGGTCATCTGGTCGTCGCTGGCGACCATGTAGCCCACCACCACCTCCGCGGACCTCTCCGCGGTCGGCTTCTCCAGGGCGATCTCCATGGCGATCAGCGGGAGGATCGGCGCCCTCATCACGACCACGCCGACCAGGAACGGCGTGAACACCGCCATCCCGATCGCGATGCCGTGCGTCAGCACCCTGGCCGGAGCCTCGGGCACCGGACCGGTCAGCAGCGCCGCGAACACCGGGGGAAGCGTCAGGAGGATCGCGGTCGCCACGTCCCGCGCGGCGAACGCGGAGACGATGGCCGGCCACAGCAGGACGTACGACAGCACGGCGGCGATCACCGGAAGCGCGTAGCAGAACGTGGTCCGCAGTTCCTCGTGGTCCGGGAAGCGTTCACGCACGGTCAGCCCGAGCAGGGCCAGTGACAGCATCGCCAGCGTCGGCAGGAAGCGCAGCTGCCAGGTGCACACGCCCATCGCGACGGCGAGGACCACCACCCAGCCGGGCAGCCGCTGGGCGCTGTGCACCAGCCACGAGGAGCGGCCCGTGCTGATCCAGTGAAGAGTGCCCAGGAGCCTGCCGCCGACCACGACGACGGGCAGCACCCACACCGTGGTCAGCAGGACCGCGCTCAGCAGGCCCAGCGGGCTGATGGTCTGCACGAGCAGGAGCAGCGTCTGGGTGTCCTGCTTGCTGGCGTACCACAGCCGCATCACCAGCAGGACGATCGGGAACACCGGCAGCAGCGTGAGGAACCACTCCTGGTTCCTCGGCGCGTCCCTCACCCGCGCGTCGGGTTTCAAGGGGCGGAGGGACAATCCTGGACGGGGAGGGTCCGCTCCCACGGCCAGCGGCGCACGTCCGGGGGAAGCGCGCACGGCTGCCGCGCCTGCGCCACGTCCACCCCCGGGTTGGCCGCCAGCAACGGCCGGATGTGTTTCTCGTACGCCTCCTCCCACATCTTGTTCTCCGGATCGGCGTAGGAGCGGTAGAGCGCGAGGTCGACCAGGGTGCGCAGCGCGCCGTTGGAACCCGCGTTCACCGCCCACATCTCCGTCTTCTCCAGCGCGATGTCGTGGTGGCGCAGCTTCCTTCCCGGTTCCGCGACGAACCCGGCCAGCAGGGCCGCGTCGGTGGTCACCGCGTCGGCCGTCCTGTTGGCCGCGAGGCCGTCCGCGAGACGGTCCACGCACTTGCTGATCAGGAGCTCGGCGATGGGATCGACCTTGATCGCCTTTTTCAGCTCGACCAGGGAGGTCGAGGTGCCGAGCGAGCAGACCCTCTTGCCCTCGAGCTGTCCCAGGGAGGCGACGTTGTCGTCGGGGTAGTCGGCCCTGGTCACCACCGACTGCTCGGTGTAGAGGTAGGGCGTCGAGAAGCCGACGGAGGGGTCGGTCCTGCGTTCCGGCGTCACGCTGAAGGTCGCCACCACGAGGTCGACCTTGACGAACGCGCCGTCCGTGTCGCGGGCCTGCATGCGCGCCCTGTCCTCGGTCTCGATGGACAGGAAGTCGACCTGGTCGGGCCGGAAGCCCAGATCCGCCGCGATCATGTAGGCGATGTCGATGTCGAAGCCGGTGAAACCGGTCTCGCCCGGCTTCCGCAGGGCGATGCCCGGGGTGTCCTCCTTCACGCCGATCAGCAGCCGGTCCTTGTTGAGGAGCCCCGCCTTCTCCCGCAGCTCGGCCTCGGTGGGAGGCCCGCTCACCCACGCGACGGACACCCCGACCACGACCGCGGCGAGGACCAGCGCGATCCAGGCGGCCAGCCGGAAGCGGCGGAATCTGCGGCGGCGGGGCGGGCCGGACGGTCCGGGCGGGCCGATCGGCGGCCCTGGGCGGGGGCCCTCGGCGTCCGCGTCCTCGGACCGCGCGTCCCGGTCGTACCGGTCGTCGTCCCACCGGTCACGGTCATGGTCATACCGGTCGTCGGGCCGCCGGTCGGGCTCGTGTCGGTCGTCGTCCCAGCGGTCGCGCTCGTAGGGCCCGCGGGAGCGCCGCCCACGCCCGTACCGGTCGTCGTCCCACCGGTCGGAGTCGTGGCGGTCGGGCTCGTGGCGGTCATCGGGCCACCGGTCACGCTCGTCGCCCGGCCGCCGGTCACGCCCGCCCGCGGCCCGGTCCCGGCGCTCGCCGGTGGGCGGCTCCCCGGTCCCTCGGCCGATTCGCCCGCCGGGAACGTCACCCGCCGGCTCGCCGGCCGCGCGGCCGGGCCGTGCCTCACGCTCGTCACCGGCCGGGCCGCCGGTCTCCTCGCGGGAGGAACCGGTCTTGCCACGGGAGGAGCCGCTCTCCCCGCGGGAGGACCGGCCCCGCTTCGCGGGAGGCTCGGAGGGCTCGGGAGGGGAGGACACCCCCTCCGGCCGCTCTTCCCCGTCCGCAGGTTCCTTCGCCATGACACCCCCGGACTCCGCTTTTCTGGGCAGGTTATGTCGTCATCACCCACGGCGGGAGCCTCTTCATCAAGAAGTGATCAAACACGGCCTTCTTGATACGGAAAGTCCGATTCGGAGCTTTAACGGTCAGACGGCGAGAAGGCGGTGAATTCCCTCCCCGCGCAGTTCCTCGGCCTCCCCCGAGTGGACGACGTGCCCGGCGTCGAGAATGAGGAAGCGGTCGGCGAGGCGGAGCGCCAGGTCCAGATACTGCTCGACCAGCAGGAGCGACAGGCCGGTGGCGTGCAGCCGCTCGATCGCCTCCTCGATCTCGATGATGATCGACGGCTGGATGCCCTCGGTGGGCTCGTCGAGGATGAGCAGCTTGGGCCGGGTGACCAGGGCGCGGGCGATGGCGAGCTGCTGTTGCTGCCCGCCGGACAGGAATCCGGCGCGCCGCTTGAGCAGCGGCTTCAGCCGCGGGAAGGTCTCCAGGGCCTCCTCCAGCGCCTCCTGCGGCCCCTTGGCGGCCTCCAGCGTGACCTGGAGGTTGCCGAGCACGCTGAGCTGGGGGAAGGTCTCGTGCCCCTGGGGGACGTACGCCATGCCGAGCCGGACCCGCTCGTGGGGCGGCAGGCGCGTCACGTCACGCCCCTCGAAGACGACCGACCCCGAGGTGGCGGGCAACACGCCCATCACGGTGTTGAGCAGGGTCGTCTTTCCCACCCCGTTGCGGCCCATCACGCACATCAGCTGCCCGGGTTCCACCTCCAGGGAGACCCCGAACAGCACCCGGGCCCTGCCGTACCCCGCGTCAAGTTCCCGTACCGACAGCATCGCTGCGCTTCCTTCCGATGTAGACCTCCTGCACGCGCGGGTCCTCGCGGACCTGGTCCACCGATCCCTCGATCAGTACCTTGCCCTCGTGCAGGACGGTGACCTGCGAGGCGTACCTGCGCAGGAACTCCATGTCATGTTCGATCACGATCACCGTGTGGTCGTTCGCCACGGACGTCAGGAGCTCGCCGGTGCGCTCCCGCTCGTCCTTGGACATGCCGGCCACCGGCTCGTCCAGCAGGAGCAGCTTGGGGCGCTGGGTGAGCAGCATGCCGATCTCCAGCCACTGCCGCTGCCCGTGGGAGAGCACCCCCGCGGGCCGGTCGGCCAGTTCCTTCAGGCCGGTGGTCTCCAGGGCCTCGGCGACGGCGTCGGAGACACCTCGCCTGCGCCGGGCCAGCGACCAGAGCGGGCGGCGGAAGGACGCGGCCAGGTCGAGGTTCTCCAGGACGGTGAGCTCCTCGAAGACCACCGAGGTCTGGAAGGTCCGCCCGACGCCGAGCCGGACGATCCGGTGCTCGCGCAGGCCGGCCAGGCTGCGCCCGTCGAAGACGACCTCGCCGGTGGTCGGGCGGGTCAGGCCGGTGATGACGTCGATGAGCGTGGTCTTCCCGGCCCCGTTGGGGCCGATCAGGAATCGCAGCTCCCCCTTCTCGACCGTCAGGTCGACGCCGTCGATGGCGCGGAAGCCGTCGAAGACCACCGACAGCCCGCGTACCTCGATCATCGGGCTCATCCGACCTCCTCCATCACTCTCGTACCGGGAGCGTCCGCGGGCGGCGGTTCGGGGTCCGTACGGCGCCTCGACCTGCGCGCCCAGGCGTCGCGCGCCGACGCCGCCACGCCGAGGATCCCCTTGGGGGCCAGGGTCATGACGAGGATGAACAGCGCGCCCTGCAGGTAGAGCCAGCCGTCGGCGAACTGCTCGCTGAAGGACGTCTTGGCGTACCCCATCACGACCGCGCCGAGGATCGCCCCGGCCAGCGCGAACCTGCCGCCCACCGCGACCGCGACGACGAGCTCGAGGGAGGGCACCACGCCCAGCAGCGCGGGCGAGATGATGCCGACCACGGGCACGAACATGGCCCCCGCGAGCCCGGCCATGCCCGCCGACAGCGCGAAGGTGACGGTCTTGACCCTGGCCGGGTCGTAGCCGAGGAACCTGACGCGGTCCTCGCCGTCCCTGATGGCGACGAGCAGCCGCCCGAAGCGGCTTCTGACCAGCTGGCGGGCGCCGAGGTAGAGCAGCCCGGTGACGATCGCGACCGCGAAGTACAGCCCGCGCTGGGTGGAGTCGGCCGCCAGGTCCTGGCCGAACAGGTCGTAGAAGTTGGTCAGGCCGTTGGTGCCGCCGGTCAGGCCCTGCTGGCCGACGAGCAGGATGACGAACGCGGCGGCGAGCGCCTGGGTGAGGATCGCGAAGTACGCGCCGCGCACCCGCTGCCTGAACACCAGCAGGCCCAGCACCGTGGCGATCGCCATCGGCCCGACGACGACCATGGCCAGTGCGAACACCGGGTTGGCGAACGGTTTCCACAGGGCGGGCAGCTGCTCGACCCCGCTCCACACCATGAAGTCGGGCAGGTCGCCCTGGGCGTCCACCAGTTTCAGGTGCATGGCCATGGCGTAGCCGCCGAGCCCGAAGAACACGCCCTGGCCCAGGACGAGCATGCCGCCCTGCCCCCAGGCCAGGCCGATGCCCAGGGCGATGATCGCGAAGCAGAGGTACTTGGCCAGCAGGCCGAGGCGGAAGGGCTCCAGCAGGAGCGGTGCGACCACCAGGGCCAGCACGGCCACCACCGCGAAGACCCCCGGTCCCTTGAGTCGTGCGAGGTTCATGTCAGCGCCCTCGATCGGAGTACGAACAGGCCCTGCGGCCGGAACTGGAGGAAGGCGATGATCGCGGCGAACACGATGACCTTCGCCAGGCTGGCGTCGCTCCAGAACTCGGCGTAGGAGTTGAGCAGGCCGAGTCCCGCGGCGGCGATGACGGCGCCGCGCAGCTGGCCGAGCCCTCCGGCGACGACCACCAGGAAGGCGTCGACGATGTAGTAGGTGCCGAGGGCGGGTCCGACGGGGCCGATGAGGGTGAGGGCCACTCCGGCGACCCCGGCCAGGCCCGAGCCGATGAAGAAGGTGCGCTGGTCGACGTGGGCGGTGTTGATGCCGCTGACCGCGGCGAGCTGCCGGTTCTGCATCACCGCCTGCATCCGGCGGCCCTGGCCGGTGCGGTTCATGTAGGCCCAGACGCCGACGACGGTGGCGACGGCGAGGGCGAAGATGAACAGCCGGTTGTACGGCAGGGAGGCGATGCCGCCCTGCAGCCAGGTGGGCGCCTGGACCTGCACGTTGGGCGCGCCGAACAGGTCGCGGGCGAGCTGCTGCAGCACGAGGCTGACGCCCCAGGTGAGCAGCAGGGTGTCGAGCGGGCGGCCGTAGAAGTGCCGGATCGCGGTCCGCTCCAGGATGAGCCCCATCAGCCCGGCGACCAGGAAGGCCACGGGCAGGGCGACGATCACGGCCATCCGGCCGGTGAGGTCCTGGAGCAGGTAGGCGGTGTACGCGCCCGCCATGATGAACTCGCCGTGGGCCATGTTGATCACGCCCATCTGGCCGAACGTGAACGTCAGGCCGAGGGCGATGAGAAGCAGTACGGCGCCGATGGACAGGCCGATCGGGAGCTGGTTGAGAAACGCCTCCACCGAAGGTCCCCTTCCTACGAGTGTTTGGCTCCGGGGCGGGCCGCGCCGCATTGTGGGTGCGTCACGGTGCTGCCCGTGATCTGGTCACGGCCCGGCCCGGAGCCGGTCTGAGAGGGGGTCAGCCGTTGGCCAGGCCGCTCGCCCAGGGGTAGCCCTTGAGGTAGGGGTCGGGCTTGATCGGCTCGCCGGAGTTCCAGACCTCCTTGATGAGGCCGTCGGGCTGGATCACCCCGATTCTGGCCGTCTTGTACATGTGCTGGTTCTCGCCGTCGATGGTGACCTTGCCCTCGGGGCGCTCCAGGGCGATGCCCCCTGCGGCCTTCCTGACGGCCTCGACCTCGACGGACCCGGCCTTCTTGGCGGCCTCGGCCCAGAGGTAGACGGCGTTGTACCCGGCCTCCATCGGGTCGGAGGTCACCTTGTCGGCGCCGTACTTGGCCTTGAACGCGGCGACGAACTTCTCGTTGGCCGGGTTCTCGGTGGTCTGGTAGTAGTTCCAGGCGACGGGGTGGCCGGCGATGTTGTCGACGCCGATGCCCTTGACCTCCTCCTCGGCGACGCTCACCGACAGGACGGGCATCTGCTCGGCGGTGACCCCGGCGCTGTTGAGCTGCTTGAAGAAGGCGACGTTGCTGTCGCCGTTGAGGGTGTTGAAGACGGCGTCCGGTTTGGCCTGGACGACCTTGTTGGTCAGCGTGCTGTACTCGGTGTGGCCGAGCGGGGTGTACTCCTCGCCGAGGATCTCCATCCCGTTCGCCGCCGCGTACGCCTTGATGATCTTGTTGGCGGTCCGCGGGAAGACGTAGTCGCTGCCGACCAGGAAGATCTTCTTCTTGCCCTGTTCCTTGAGGTAGTCGAGGCCGGGGATGATCTGCTGGTTGGTGGTCGCGCCGGTGTAGAAGATGTACGGCGAGCTCTCCAGGCCCTCGTACTGGACCGGGTACCACAGCAGGGCCTTGCTCCGCTCGAACACCGGCAGCATCGCCTTGCGGCTGGCGGAGGTCCACCCGCCGAAGGTGGTGGCGACCTTGTCCTGGCGGATGAGCTTGGTGGCCTTCTCCGCGAAGGTGGGCCAGTCGGACGCTCCGTCCTCCACGACGGGGATCAGCTTCTTGCCGAGCACGCCTCCGGCGGCGTTGATCTCCTCGATGGCGAGCAGTTCCGAGTCCCGGACGGTCACCTCGCTGATGGCCATGGTGCCGCTGAGCGAGTGCAGGATGCCGACCTTGATGCCGTCCTCACCGCCGCCGGCGGAGGCCGCGCTCGTGCCCGAGGGGGCTTCGCCTCCGCAGGCGGCCAGCGCCGTGGCCAGCGCCGCGACGACGATCCCGGAGCGCCATGCTGTGTTCCTCAATGACTTTCCTCCTTGCCGGTACGGCCCCCGCACCGATCTATCTGCCGTCAAGGTGACTGAGTGAGGTTTCCCGCCTAGTTCGTGATTGTTAATTGCGCTTTACCGGGACTTCACCGCCGTGACAGGACGCGGCGGCGCGGACACCACACCATTTTTTATCCCGACATATCACCAAATTTCGTGATATCTGCTTCGGAATGCGGCGGCATACCCGCAGGAAAGAGCGCGCCGAGGAACGCTTCTTCCCCGTTCGCACCACTCGCGGCACCTGGAAACCGGCACGACATCGACGCGCAACATCATGGAAACCGCCGGTTCCTATGGTCCGGGAATGCGGCTCACACCACACGAGCAGGAACGCCTGCTCATTCACGTCGCCGCCGGTGTCGCCCGCGACCGCAGGTCACGGGGCCTCCGGCTCAACCACCCCGAGGCCACCGCGATCATCGCGTCCTTCCTCATGGAGGGCGCCAGGGACGGGCGCACCGTCGCCGAGCTGATGGACGCGGGCCGCAAGGTGCTGTCCCGCGACGACGTCATGGACGGGGTGCCGGAAATGCTGTCTTCGGTGCAGATCGAGGCCACCTTCCCCGACGGCACCAAGCTCGTCACCGTCCACCAGCCCATCCCGTGAGCCCCGGCCGACCCCGTGAGAACCAACCACCCGCCCACGTCGGCCGACCCCGTGAAAGCCGGCCACCCGCGCACGCCGGACGGTTCCGTGAGAACCAACCGCCCGCGCACGCCGGGCGGCCCGCGACACCCTGCCGCACCCCAGGACTGCCGCACCCCCAGGAACGGTGAACGCCGATGACACCCGGTGAGATCCAGTACGGCGACGCCCCCATCCCGCTCAACCCGGGCCGCGAGCGCGTCACCGTCCGCGTCGTCAACACCGCCGACCGGCCGATCCAGGTCGGCTCGCACTACCATTTCGCCGCGTGCAACCCCGGCCTGGAGTTCGACCGCCAGGCGGCCTGGGGCACCCGGCTCGACGTCCCGGCCGGCACGGCGGTGCGCTTCGAGCCCGGCGTGGAGCGCGACGTGACCCTCGTGCCGATCGGCGGCCTGCGGATCGTCCCCGGTCTCCGCCCGGAGTGGGCCGGACCTCTCGACGGGAGCCCCCGTGTTCATTGAACGATCCCGCTATGCCGCGCTCTACGGCCCCACCACCGGCGACCGGATCAGGCTGGCCGACACCGACCTGCTCGTCGAGGTCACCGAGGACCTGTCGATGGGCCCCTCGGGGGCGGGCGACGAGGCCGTCTTCGGCGGCGGCAAGGTCATCAGGGAGTCGATGGGCCAGGCCAGGACCACCAGGGCCGAGGGCTCGCCCGACCTGGTGATCACCGGCGCGGTGATCCTCGACCACTGGGGCGTGGTCAAGGCCGACATCGGGATCAGGGACGGCCGCATCGTCGCCCTCGGCAAGGCCGGGAACCCCGACACCATGGACGGCGTCCACCCGGACCTGGTCATCGGCCCCTCGACCGAGATCCTCGCGGGCAACGGGAAGATCCTGACCGCCGGGGCGATCGACTCCCACGTCCACCTGATCTGCCCGCAGATCCTCGACGAGGCCCTCGCCGCCGGGGTGACCACCATCGTGGGCGGCGGCACCGGGCCCGCCGAGGGCACCAAGGCCACCACCGTCACCGGCACCTGGTATCTCGCCCGGATGCTGGAGTCGCTCGACTCCTACCCGATCAACGTCGCGCTGCTCGGCAAGGGCAACACGGTCAGCAGCGAGGGCCTGCTCGAACAGCTCCGCGCCGGGGCCTCGGGGTTCAAGCTGCACGAGGACTGGGGCACCACCCCCGCCGCCATCGACGCCTGCCTGTCGGTCGCCGACGCCACCGGCACCCAGGTCACCATCCACACCGACACCCTCAACGAGGCCGGATTCGTGGAGTCGACGCTGGCGGCGATCGGCGACCGGATGATCCACGCGTACCACACCGAGGGAGCGGGCGGCGGCCACGCGCCGGACATCATCCGGGTCGCCTCCTACGGCAACATCCTGCCGTCCTCGACCAACCCGACCCGCCCGCACACCGTCAACACGCTCGACGAGCACCTCGACATGCTGATGGTCTGCCACCACCTCAACCCGTCCATCCCCGAGGACCTGGCGTTCGCCGAGTCCCGGATCCGGCCGTCCACGATGGCGGCCGAGGACATCCTGCACGACATGGGGGCGATCTCGATGATCGGCTCGGACTCCCAGGCGATGGGCCGGGTGGGCGAGACGATCATCCGTACCTGGCAGACCGCGCACGTGATGAAGCGCCGCCGCGGCGCGCTGCCCGGCGACGGCCCGGCCGACAACCTCCGCGCCCGGCGCTACGTCGCCAAGTACACGATCTGCCCGGCCGTGGCCCACGGCCTGGACGGCGAGGTCGGCTCGGTGGAGACCGGCAAGCTGGCCGACCTGGTCCTGTGGGACCCGGCCTTCTTCGGCGTCAAACCGGACCTGGTGGTCAAGGGCGGTGTCATCGCGTACGCCCAGATGGGCGACGCCAACGCCTCCATCCCGACCCCGCAGCCGGTCATGCCGCGCCCGATGTTCGGCGCCGCCCCGGTCACCGCCGCCGCCACGTCGGTCCACTTCGTCGCCCCCCTCGCGCTCGAGGACGGCCTCGCCGACCGCCTGGCCGTACGCAGGCGCCTGCTGCCGGTGGCCGACGTCCGCCGCAGGGGCAAGGAGAGCATGCCGCTCAACGGCGCCATGCCCAGGATCGACGTCCACCCCGACACCTTCGCCGTCAGCGTCGACGGCGAGGTGATCGAACCCGCCCCCGCCGAGACCCTGCCCATGACCCAGCGCTACTTCCTGTTCTGACCGGCCCCCGATCGACCGCCGCGCCGTCTCGTCCGGCCGGTCTCGTAGAGCCGGTCCCGTCCAGCCGGTCCCGTCCAGCCGAAAGGGGAACCCGTAGCGCATGAACGCCGCGTTGCTGCTCCTGGCCGACTCCCGGCTGCCCGCCGGGGGTCACGGCCACTCCGGGGGCGCCGAGGAGGCGGTCAGGATCGGCGCGATCCACGACCTTCCCGGCCTCGCCGCCTTCCTGCGGGGCCGCCTGGCCACCGCGGGCCTGGTGACGGCCGCCCTCGCCGCCGCGGCCTGCGAGCTCGGCGCGGCCCACCTCTCCGCGGGCCCCCCGCCCCCGGCGGACGGCCCACCGGCGGAGGTCCCCGCGCGGGCGAACGGCGTCGCCCCCGCCCTCACTCCCGCGAACGGTCCCGCTCCCGCGAACGGCTCGTCCCCCCGTCCGGAGACGGGCCGTTCCGAGTGGGTACGGCTGGACGCGGAGGCCGACGCCAGGATCTCCTCTCCCGCCCAGCGGGAGGCGAGCCGCACGCAGGGCAGGCTGCTGCTGCGTACCTCGCGGAGGATCTGGCCCTCCCCGGTGCTCGACACCCTGGCCCTGGCCGTGTCCCAGGGCGTCCACCACCCGATCGCGCTCGGCGCGGTGGCGGCCGTGGCCGGGTGCTCCCCCGCCGAGGCCGCCCTCGCGGCGGCCTACACCTCCGTCACCGGACCCGCCACGGCGGCGGTGCGACTGCTGGGCCTCGACCCGGTCGCCGTCCACCGCCTGCTCGCCGATCTCGCCCCGGCCCTGGAACGGGTCGCGGCCACCGTCTCCACCGGGGAGGCCCCGCGTTCGCGGAAGCCCTGGGGATCGCAGGAAGCGGAGGGGTCGCGGGAGTCGTGGGAGTCGTGGGAGTCGTGGGAGTCGTGGGAGTCGTGGGAGTCACTGCCCGCGCACGCCGCCCCCGCGCTCGACCTGCTCGCCGAACAGCACATCCGCGCAGATCTGAGGCTTTTCGTCTCCTGACGACCACCTGGAAGGACGGTGACCCCCCATGGGCGCCAACCACGACGACCACCATCACGCCGCCGACCCTCACGGACGAGCGCTGCGCCTGGGCATCGGAGGGCCCGTCGGCAGCGGCAAGACCGCGCTGACCGCGGCCCTGTGCCGGACGCTCGGCCCCTCGATGCGCCTGGGCGTGGTGACCAACGACATCTACACCACCGAGGACGCCGACTTCCTGCGCAGGGCGGGCGTGCTCGACCCGGAGCGGATCGTCGCCGTGCAGACCGGGTGCTGCCCGCACACCGCCATCCGCGACGACATAGCGGCCAACCTCGACGCGGTGGAGACCCTGGAGGAGCGGTTCGGCCCGCTCGACCTGGTGATCGTGGAGAGCGGCGGGGACAATCTCACCGCGACCTTCAGCAGGGGCCTGGCCGACCGGCAGATCTTCGTGCTGGACGTGTCGGGCGGCGACAAGGTTCCGCGCAAGGGCGGCCCGGGCGTGACGACGGCCGACCTGCTCGTGGTCAACAAGACCGACCTGGCCCCGATGGTCGGCGCGGACCTCACGGTCATGTCGCGCGACGCGGCGGCCGTACGGGAGGGCAGGCCCGTGCTGTTCACCTCGATCAGGGAGGATCCGAGCGCGCACGCGGTCTCCGAATGGGTCACCGGCCTGGTCGATTCCTGGTCCCACGAGCACTCCAACGCCTGATCCCATGCCCGTCACCGACTCCGTCCCGACCCCCGGCCGCGCGCCCGCGCCTGTCCACGACGACGCCCCCACGCCCGCACGGCCCGTACGGCCGGAGCCGGGACCTGCCGGGCGGCGGTCGATGAGGGCGCGGGCGGCGATCGTCACCCGACGGGACTCCGGCGGCCGGACCGTCCTCGCCACGATGCGTTCGAGCCCGCCGCTCACGGTGCGGGCGACCGCGCCGGGCCGAGTGCACCTGGTGTCCACCGCGGCGGGTCCGCTGGGCGGCGACGACCTGGCCCTCGACGTCGAGGTGGCGCCGGGAACCGCGCTGGAGGTGCGGTCGGTCGCGAGCACGCTGGTGCTGCCCGGCTCCGCGGGGGCCGAATCGGTGATGACGATCACGGCCAGGGTCGGCGCGGGCGCCTCGCTGCGGTTCGCGCCGGAGCCGACGGTGCTCGCGGCGGGCTGCCTGCACCGCACGGTCGTCCGGCTGGACCTGGCGGAGGACGCGCGGGTGCTCTGGCGCGAGGAGATCGTCTTCGGCCGGTACGGCGAGCGGCCGGGACGCTGCCACTCGCGCTTCGACGCCGTCCTCGGCGGGGTGCCGCTGCTCCGCCAGGAGTTCGTGGTGGGCGACCCGGACATCGACGGCAGCTCCGCCGTCTACGGCGACGCCCGCTGCGTGGGCAGCACCCTGATCACCGGACGGGCGCCGGAAACGGTGGTCGGGGACGGCTGGGCCGTCCTTCCCCTGGCCGGCCCCGGCACCCTGGTCTCCGCACTCGGCCGGGACGCCGTCGAGCTGCGGCGACGGCTCCGGCACGGCGAGGAGGCGACCACCCTTGACGGCGCGGGGCCGGACTCCTGGTCGTGGAACCGCCCCTGAGGGGACGGAGCCGGGCGCTCAGTCGTAGAAGCCCAGGCGGCGGAGCTGCTTGGGGTCGCGCTGCCAGTCCTTGGCGACGCTGATGCGCAGGTCGAGGTAGACGCGGGTGCCCAGGAGCGCCTCGATCTGCCGGCGGGCGCGGCTGCCGACGTCCTTGAGCCGGGAACCCTTGTGCCCGATCACGATGGCCTTCTGGGACGGGCGCTCGACGAACATGTGCGCGTAGATGTCGAGGAGGTCGTCGCGGCCCTCTCTCGGCATCATCTCGTCGACGACGACCGCGATCGAGTGCGGCAGCTCGTCGCGCACGCCCTCCAGGGCCGCCTCGCGGATCAGCTCGCCCACCAGCACCTGCTCGGGCTCGTCGGTGAGCTGTCCCCCCTCGTACAGCGGCGGGCTCTCCGGGAGGCGCTGGACCAGCACGTCGGCCAGCACGTCGAGCTGCTCGCCCGACTGCGCGGAGACCGGGACGATGTCGTCGAAGTCGGCGAGCTGGGAGATCGCGAGCAGCTGCGCGGCGATCTGCTCGCGGGTCGCCAGGTCGCACTTGGTGACCACGGCGACCACCGGGGTCTTCCTGATGCCCGCGAGCTTCTCCGCGATGAAACGGTCGCCCTTGCCGATGGGCTCGTTGGCGGGCACGCAGAAGCCGATCACGTCGACCTCGGTGAGGGTGGAGAGCACCAGGCTGTCCAGCCGCTCGCCCAGGAGCGTGCGCGGCCGGTGCAGGCCCGGCGTGTCGACGATGACGAGCTGGGAGTCGGGGCGGTGCACGATGCCGCGGATGGCCCGGCGGGTCGTCTGTGGCTTGGAAGAGGTGATCGCCACCTTCGTGCCGACCAACGCGTTCATCAGCGTGGACTTGCCGACGTTGGGCCGGCCGACGAAGCAGGCGAAACCGGCATGGAAATCAGCAGCTGAGGAACTCACGTCAACCATTGTCGCCGATGCCGGGCTCAGCTCTGACGCGGTGTCCCGTCGGGACCGGCCACGAGCACGGTCTCGCCGCCCAGTTCGCGGACCGCCCGTGTGTCGGCGTCGGAGGGACCGTCACCCGCCGTGACCAGCGCGGCGGCCTCCAGCGACTCCGCTCCGCTGGACACGGCCATCGCCACGGCCACCTGGAGCGCCGACAAGGTCAGCGACGGCAGTGCCACGTTGGTCGCCGAGTAGGTCCGGCCGGTCTCGTCCCGCACGGCGGCCCCCTCGGCGGCACCGTTGCGGGCACGGGCGGAACGGGCCAGCACGATGATCTTCTTGTCCTCGGGATCGAGGGTCGCGTCACTCACGGCACAAGGGTATTCAGCTCCCGGCCCTCACGGCGACCCGGCCTCGCCCAGGCGTAGATCCACTTCGAACAGCGGCACCCCGGCGGCCTCACCCGGACGGTGCTCACCCGGACGGTGACCTCCCAGAGGGTGGCCCCTTCACCGGACGGTGGCCTCACGCGGCCCGGACGGTGACCTCTCACGCGCCGGCCTCACCGACCAGCAGGCGGGCGAGCTGCCCGGTACGCGCGGCGTCGACGTCCCTGACCCCGGCGTGCACCAGCGAGATCAGGGTGTGGCCGCTGAGGGCGAACACCAGGTGGATCTCGTACGGGTATCCGTTCAGCCTGCCGTTCAGCCGCCTGGCCTGCACCCCGTCGCCGACCGGGCCCAGGTCCAGCTCGGAGACCCTGAAGGCGGTGCCGCGCCCGGCGACGGGGGCCCGCGCGACCGGGCAGCCGCCCAGCGCCTCGGCGAGCTCTCCGAAGTGGAGCGCCGCGTCGTCACCGTCGTAGGAGGCGAGGCCGAATCCGGCCAGTTCCCCGACCCCGTCGCCCTGGTAGGTCACGGCGGCCCGCGCTCCCAGCGCCCGCTTCGGCGGCCTGCCTCCGGCGGCGTCGAGGACGAGCCTGCAGTCCTCGTCGACGGCCTGGAAGGGGGCGCGCCAGCCGTTGCGCGGGCGGGCCGAGAACCCGTCCGGCAGGTCCCGGGTCTCGCTGAGAACCCCCCGCAGCCGGTTCAGCTCCGCGGCGCGGTCCGTGGCGCCGCCGGGCCCCGCTTCACCGCCACACCCAACTGAAACTCCTGATAAAAGCCCACATAACACCGCAAAAACGACAAAATTCGTTCCCCGTGTCATGAGCATTCCCCCGATGTCATGGGCGAGGCGTCCCGTCCCCACCGACTCGCTTTCTTCCCCGTCGGCAAAAGCGGCAATCATCCAATAAACGCCTAAGGGTGCCCTCAACCACATTTCACGGTCGAGAACACCCTTGAGCGAGTGACGCAGAACAGCCTCGGAGCCCTGCGTGACTCTGTCTCCCCCTGAAGCCGATCCCTCGCACCGCGAACCCCTCCGGGCGCCGGGATCTCCTTCACCGGCCCCCGCGCGACCGGGTGCCGTGGGAGAAGCATCGCGCACCCCGCTTGCAGAAGGCTTGCGGGCGGCTTGGCAACGGATCGCCCACCGGATCCGCCCGTCCCGGGCGATCCCCGGGCCGGTACGGCGGTCCGGGAGCCCTCACTGGTCGGCGGAGGCGGAGACCGAGTCGGGCTCGGCGGGAACGGCCCTGGTGACGAGGACCGTACCGATCCGGTTGCGGCGGCCGGCGAGGCTCTCGGCCGTCAGGCTGAGACCTTCGACCACCGCCTGGGAACCGGCGATCGGCACCCGGCCCAGCGCGTGCGCCAGCAGCCCGCCGACGGTCTCGACGTCGTCGACCTCCAGCTCGATGCCGAACAGGTCCTCCAGGTCGCCGACCGGGAGCCTGGCGGTCACCCGGACCGCGCCGCCCTCCAGCGGCTCCACCCTGGGCGCCTCCTGGTCGTACTCGTCGGCGATCTCACCGACGATCTCCTCCAGGATGTCCTCGATGGTGACCAGGCCGGCCGTGCCGCCGTACTCGTCGATGACGATGGCCTGGTGGATCTGGCGGGCCTGCATCTCGCGGAGCAGCTGGTCGATCGGCTTGCTCTCCGGCACGTAGGTGGCCGGGCGCATGAGGGACTCCACCGGCTCGGCACGCCCGTCGTCGCCGGTGTCCTGCACCCGGCGCGCGATGTCCTTGAGGTAGGCGATGCCGATGACGTCGTCCTCGTTCTCGCCGACCACGGGGATCCGCGAGAAACCGCTGCGCAGGGCGAGCGACAGGGCCTGGTTCAGCGTCTTGCCGCGCTCGATGAACACCATGTCGGTACGGGGCACCATGACCTCGCGGACCAGGGTGTCGCCGAGCTCGAAGACCGAGTGGATCATCTCCCGCTCGTCGGGCTCGATGACCCTGCGCTCCTCGGCCAGGTCGACCAGGTCGCGCAGCTCGGCCTCGGAGGTGAAGGGCCCCTCGCGGAAGCCCTTGCCGGGCGTCACCGCGTTGCCGAGCAGGATGAGCAGCTTGGGCAGCGGCCCGAAGATCCGGGTCAGGCCGTACACCAGGGGCGCGCTGGCGAGCGCGATCGGCTCCGCGTGCTGGCGGCCCAGCGTGCGCGGAGAGACCCCGACGATCACGTAACTGACGACGATCATGACGGCCGCCGCGGCGGTGTAGGCCCAGCCCTGGTCACCGAGCCAGTCGATGAACAGCAGCGTGGCGATCACCGTGGCGACCAGCTCGCAGCTCAGCCGGAGCAGGAGCAGCAGGTTCAGGTAGCGCGGCGGGTCGGCGACGATGACCTGCAGGCGCTCCGCGCCCCGGCGGCCGTCGCGGACGAACTCCTCCGCGCGAACCCTTGAGATGCGGGTCAGGGCCGTCTCCGCGCTGGCGATCAACCCGCCGACCACGACGAGGACGACGGCCGAGAACAACCACCCGTTGGCGAAGTTCACCGCTGGGGGCGCACCTCCCGCCACGACTCCAGAAGCTCGGCCTGCAGGCCGAACATCTCTTTGTGCTCCTCGGGTTCGGCGTGGTCGTAGCCGAGCAGGTGGAGGATGCCGTGCGTGCACAGCAGCTCCAGCTCGGCCTCGGTGCCGTGCCCGGCCTCGGCCCCCTGCTTGGCGGCCACCTGCGGGCAGAGCACCACGTCGCCGAGGAGCGCCGGGTCGGTGGGCGCGTCGCCCTCCTGCCTGGCACCCGCGCCGGGACCGGGACGCAGCTCGTCCATCGGGAAGGCGAGCACGTCCGTGGGGCCCGGCTCACCCATCCACTGCTCGTGCAGCACCGACATGGCCTCTTCGTCGACGACCAGGATCGACAGCTCCGCGAGCGGGTTGATGCCCATCCGCTCCAGCACGTGCCCCGCCAGCGAGACGATGAGCCCCTCGTCGATCTCGACGCCGGACTCGTTGTTGACCTCGACGCTCATCGGCCGTTCACCGCTCCCCGCCCGCCGCGCGACCGGTTCGTGCCACGCGACCCGATCCGCTTCCCGCGCCGGAGTCGCTCCGTGCTCATCGCTCGCCCACCGCTTCTCGACCGGCCGCCGGCCCGTCCACTCTCATGATCTCCCCCGGGGGCGCTGCTTGACCACGCCCTTGATCTGCTCCACCGCGCTGCTCTGGCGCTGCGTCTCGTCGTAGCGCCCGTATGCGTCCACGATGTCTCCCACCAGCTTATGCCGCACCACGTCGGCACTGGTCAGGCGACTGAAGTGGATGTCGGAGATGCCCTCGAGGATGTCCTGGACGACCCTGAGGCCGCTCTGGGTGCCGTTCGGCAGGTCGACCTGGGTGACGTCACCGGTGACGACGATCTTCGAGTTGAAGCCCAGCCTCGTCAGGAACATCTTCATCTGCTCCGGCGAGGTGTTCTGCGCCTCGTCCAGGATGATGTAGGCGTCGTTGAGCGTACGGCCGCGCATGTAGGCCAGGGGGGCGACCTCGATCGTGCCCGCGGCCATCAGCCTGGGGATCGAGTCGGGGTCGAGCATGTCGTGCAGCGCGTCGTAGAGCGGGCGCAGGTAGGGGTCGATCTTCTCGTAGAGCGTGCCGGGCAGGAAGCCCAGCCGCTCGCCCGCCTCGACCGCGGGGCGGGTGAGGATGATCCTGTTGACCTTCTTCTCCTGAAGTGCCTTCACCGCCTTCGCCATGGCGAGGTAGGTCTTGCCCGTGCCGGCCGGTCCGATGCCGAAGACGACGGTGAACTTGTCGATCGCGTCGACGTAACGCTTCTGGTTCACGGTCTTCGGGCGGATGGTCCGGCCCCGCGAGGAGATGATGTCCAGGGAGAGGACCTCGGCGGGCCGGTCGGAGGTCATCCGCAGCATGGCGATGCTGCGCTCGACCGCGTCGGCCGTGAGCTGCGCGCCCCCGCGGACGAGTTCGGACATCTCCTCGAAGAGCCGCACCACGGTGCTGCTCTCCTCGGGGCTGCCGGTGACGGTGATCTCGTTGCCCCGGACGTGGATGTCGGCGCGGAAGGCGCCCTCGATGACGCGCAACAGCTCGTCGCGCGAGCCCAGCAGGCTGACCATCGACTGATCGTCCGGAATAACCACCTTCGCCTGGGTCCGGCTGGCACCCCGGGACCGCGGCGGCGTTCTGCTGGAATCGTTTGTCTCGGACATGAGCGGGCCTTACGGCCTGTTCGCCTCCAGATATAGGCGCGGAACTTCAACGCCATGCTAGCCGCGATCGCCGGGATCGCGCCTACCGGTTTTCAGCCGGGCGGCCACTGCAGGCCGCGCCCGCCGAGCACGTGTCCGTGCACGTGGAAGACGGTCTGGCCGGCACCGGGCCCGGTGTTGAACACCAGCCGGTAGCCCGACTCGGCGACCCCCTCACGCAGGGCGACCTCGTGCGCGGCCTTGATCACCTCGTCGGCCAGGCCGTGGTCGGCGGCGGCCAGGGCGGCCGCGTCCCGGTAGTGACCCTTGGGGATCACCAGCACGTGGGTCGGCGCCTGGGGATTGACGTCGCGGAAGGCCAGCGCACGATCGGTCTCGTAGACGATCTCCGCGGGAATCTCCTTGGCCACGATCCTGCAGAACAGGCAGTCGGCTTCGCTCACCATGACAGGCACCATACCGCCGAGGACGTTGCGAATCGGTGATGGTTCCCGTCCGCAAACAAAGATCCGCCCGGATATGGTGGGTGTGCAAAACTTCAACCACGACAGCCCTTTGCGCGCAGCAATATATGGCCGCCTGGCGAGGACACGACTGGGTCATGCCCCCTAATGAACCGGAAGAGCGTAAACCCTCTGGGAAGGCCAAGCGTCCCACTGATGTGACCACCGAGACCCTCGTGGCCGACAGGTCGCTCGGGGCGGTGCCCGTCGGATGGGATGCCGACATGGCCGTTACCGCGCTCTACAGCGCGCACTATCGGTCTCTTGTCCGTCTCGCCGTCTTACTCGTCCGCGACATGGCAACCGCGGAGGAGGTCGTGCAGGACGCGTTCGTCGCCATCCATGGCGCCTGGCGTCGACTGCGCGACACCGACAAGGCACTGGCCTACCTGCGACAGTCGGTCGTCAACCGATCACGTTCGGTGCTTCGGCATCGGGCGGTCGTCGAGAAGTACGCGCCCAAGGGCATGCCCGACGCGCCGAGCGCCGAGAACGGGGCGATCGGCGAGTTCGAGCGTTCCGCCGTCATCGAGGCGCTCCGCGGGCTGCCCGCACGCCAGCGGGAGGCCCTGGTGCTGCGCTACTACGGAGACCTGTCCGAGGCGCAGATCGCCCATGCGATGGGCATCAGCAAAGGCGCGGTCAAGAGCCACACGGCTCGCGGCATGGCCGCCCTACGAACCTCACTGGAGCAACTGTCATGACCGACTCCCCGGATGAGTACGGCGAGCTGCTTCGCCGCGCGCTCAGCGCGGAGGCGAACTCGGTCGTTCCCTCCCCCGACGGGCTGGAGGTGATCCGCGGCCGCATCGAGCGGCGCGGGATCCGCCGGCTGGTGTGGTGGCGCGCCGGGGCCTCCGTCGCGGGCGCGGTCCTCGTCGCGGCGACCGTCGTCATGGTGGTTCCCCAGTTCCGCGAGGAGGTGGGCCGCCAGGTGAGGGTCGAGTGGATCAAGTTCGCCGAGTCGACCCCTCCCGTCGACGGGTCCGCCACCTCACGTCCACCGGCGCCCTCCTCGCAGCAGCCGTCCGACCCCGCCCCGCTTCCGGCCGCCAGCAAGTCGGACCCCGGCGCCACCATGCTCTCGCCGAGGCCCGCGCCGTCCAGGAGCGCGGCGCCCAGCGCGCGGCCCACCTCCAGGCCCGACCCGGCGACGACGGCTCCCAAGCCGACGCCGACACCGACGCCCACCTGCCCCACCCCCCTCGACAGCCCCACCGTCGAGCCCAGCGGGGTCTTCAGGAGGTGCGAGGAGATCGAGGCGACACCGACGCCGGCGAAGACGAGGCCGGCTCCCTCGGAGAGCCCGTGCTCGCCCGACGAGTGCGCGCCCTCGGGCGACGCCTCGCCCCCCATGCCGACGGAGGCGAGCACCCCGATTCCGATCCCCACCCAGAGTTAGCACGGTGACCGGTCACGGCGGCCCCTGACCGGTTCTCTCCTCCTCACCCGCTCGCGGGGGCGGGTTCCCGGAGGCCTCACGGACGCCTCCCGGTGGTCTCACGCTTCCCGGGGCCTCACGACACCGCTTCCCGGCGCCTCACGCTTCCCGAGGCCTCACGACACGGATTCGCCGGGACCGGCCGACCGCCGAGGGCGACCGGCCGCACACCGGCGGGATGTCACCAGCGGCCACTGCGCGTCTGGAGCACCGCCGCCGCCACGACCCCTGCGGTCGAGGTGCGCAGCACCGTCGGCCCGAGCAACGCCGGCACCGCCTTGGCCTCGCGGAACGCGGCGATCTCCTCGCCCGAGACCCCGCCCTCGGGGCCGACCACCACGACGATGTCGCCGCCGGCCGGAAGGGGCAGGCCGGACAGCGGGGCGGCGGCCTCCTCGTGCAGCACCACACCCAGCGCCGCCGCCGACAGCAGGCCGGCGACCTTCGCGGTGGACGCGAGCTCCGTCACCTCCGGCAGGTGGAAGCGGCGCGACTGCTTGCCCGCCTCGCGTGCCGTGGACCGCCAGCGGGCCAGCGCCTTGGCCGCCCGCTCGCCCTTCCACTGGGTGACACACCTCGACGCGGCCCAGGGAACGATCACATCGACCCCCGCCTCGGTCATCATCTCCACGGCCAGCTCGCCCCGGTCGCCCTTGGGCAGGCCCTGGACCACGACCAGGCGCGGCGACGGCACGGGCACGTCGCGGCGGCGCAGCACCTCGACCCGGAGCGAGTCCCTGCCCGCCTCGGTCACCACGCACTCGGCGACGGAGCCCGCCCCGTCGGTCAGGTCGAGCCGCTCCCCCGCCCGCAGCCGCCGCACGGCCGCCGCGTGGCGCCCCTCGGGACCGCCGAAGACGAACTCCGGCCTGGCCAGGTCGGCGGGTTCGGCCAGGAAGACCGGGACGGTCATGGGCCGTCGGAGCCGGACGGGCCGGGACGCCACGCCCCGGAGCCGGCCCGGCCCGGGTGACACGACCCCGGGACGGCCGGGGCGGGACGCTCCGGCCGGAGGTGGGCCCGGCCGCGGCGCGACCGGGCTCGGGCCGGGTCAGCGGCCATTGAAGGCGTCCCGCAGGCGGGAGAAGAAGCTCTGCTGCCCGGGGGCGAACTTGCCCGGCGGGCGCTCCTCGCCGCGGAGCCTGGCGAGCTCCTTCAGCAGCTCCTCCTGCTCGGCGTCGAGGCGGGAGGGGGTCTCCACGTTCACGTGGATCAGCAGGTCGCCGCGGCCGGTCTCGTTCAGGCGCTGCACGCCCCGCCCGTAGAGCGGAATCGTCTGCCCCGACTGCGTGCCGGGACGGATGTCGAGCTCCTCGGCGCCGTCGAGCGTCTCCATGGTCAGGATGGTGCCGAGCGCGGCCGCGGTCATCGGGATCTGCACCGTGCAGTGCAGGTCGTCCCCGCGCCTCTCGAAGATCTCGTGGGGACGCTCGACGATCTCCAGGAACAGGTCGCCGGGCGGACCTCCGCCCGGGCCGATCTCGCCCTCGCCGGCGAGCTGGATGTGGGTGCCGTCCTCGACGCCGGCCGGGATGCGGACCTTGATGGTCCGCCGGGTGCGGACCCGGCCGTCGCCGGAGCACTCCTGGCAGGGGTTACGGATGATCGACCCGAAGCCGCCGCACTGGGGGCAGGGGCGGGAGGTCATCACCTGGCCGAGGAAGGACCGGGTGACCTGGGACACCTCACCCCGGCCGTGACACATGTCACAGGTGTCGGGGTGGGTGCCGGCCGCGGCGCCCGAACCCGTGCAGACCTCGCAGACCACGGCGGTGTCGACGACCAGCTCGCGGGTCGTGCCGAAGCCCGACTCGCGCAGGTCGAGCTCGACCCGGATGGTGGCGTTGCGCCCGCGCCGGGCACGGGAGCGGGGACCGCGGCCACCGCCGCCACCCGCCGCGCCGAAGAAGGCGTCCATGATGTCGCTGAACGGGAAGCCGGCACCGAAGCCCCCGGCCCCCGCGCCGCCGCCCGAGGCGAACGGGTCGGCACCCATGTCGTACATCTGCCGCTTGCTGGAGTCGGACAGGACCTCGTAGGCCTGCGTGATCTCCTTGAAGCGTTCCTGGGTCTCGGGGTCGGGGTTGACGTCGGGATGCAGCTCGCGCGCCAGGCGCCGGTACGCCTTCTTGATCTCTTCCGCACTGGCGTCACGGCGCACCCCGAGGGTGCCGTAGTAGTCGCTCTTAGCCACTTTTCGTTGACCTCTTATGATGCAGCCAGGATCTGGCTGACGTAGCGTGCCACCGCGCGCACCGCGCCCATCGTGACCGGGTAGTCCATTCGCGTCGGGCCCAGCACACCGAGCCGGGCCAGTTGCTTGTCCCCAGAACCGTATCCGGCGGCGACGATGGACGTGCCCTGGAGTCCGGTGTAGGGGTTCTCCGAGCCGATCCGCACGGTCAGCGCCGAAAGGTCGGAGGTCTCACCGAGCAGGCGCATGAGCACGACCTGCTCTTCCAGAGCCTCCAGCACGTCGCGGAGCCCGACGGTGAAGTCGGCTCCCGCGAGGTTGGCGGCTCCGGCGAAAACGATCTTCTCATCGTGCCGGTCCACCAGGGACTCCAGCAGCACTGACAGGATAGTGGCAGCGAGCGGCCGGTCTTCCGGGGGCAGCCGCTCCGGCAGGTCGGCGACCTTGTCGGGGACGCTGGTGAGCCCGCACCCGTCGAGGGAGGCGTTGAGCATCGCGCGCAGATGGGCCACGCGCTGCTCGTCGACGACGTTGGGCAGCTCGACCACGCGCTGCTCGACCCTGCCGGTGTTGGTGATGAGCACGAACATCAGCCGGCGCTCGCTCAGCGGCACCAGCTCGACGTGCCTGACCGTCGAGTGGGTCAGCGTCGGGTACTGCACCACGGCGACCTGCCGGGTGAGCTGGGCGAGCAGCCGCACCGTCCGCATGACGACGTCGTCGATGTCCACCGCGCCCGCGAGGAAGCTCTCGATGGCCTTGCGTTCCGCGCTCGACAGGGGTTTCACCTGCGAGAGGCGGTCGACGAAGAGCCGGTAGCCCTTGTCGGTGGGCACCCGGCCTGCGCTGGTGTGGGGCTGGGCGATGTAACCCTGCTCCTCCAGCACCGCCATGTCGTTGCGGATCGTCGCCGGGGACACCCCCAGGTTGTGCCGGTCCGCGAGGGCTTTCGAACCCACCGGCTCGTTGGTGGACACGTAGTCCTCGACGATGGCGCGGAGCACGGCGAGCTTGCGGTCGTCGACCAACGTGGTCACCTCCCTGCCTGCGTTCAGAGGGAAACACGAGGTTTGGCACTCTGTGTTCCCGAGTGCCAAGTGTACGGCCCCGGTGCGTAAGGCGCGATAAGCAAGAGCCGCGGATGATGACGGCAAGCCGTTGTCAAGTCAACTGCTATCGCGATCCAAGCGGCACCCACCAGAATTCGGGCATGTCCAACGATTTCGGTTCTTATCCGGGTGACGCCCCCCGCGGCCCCGGTCACGGCGGCCCCCAGCAGCCGTATGGCCAGCAGCAGTACGGCCAGCAGCAGTACGGCCAGCAGCCCCCCTCGTACGGTTACGCGCCTCCCGGCTACGGCGCCCCGCAGGGACCGCCGCCCCCCGCCGGGAAGATCAAGCCCGGCATCGGGTGGATCGTCGGTGTCTGGCTGCTCGCCCTGGTCAGCATCATCGTCGGCATCGGCGGCTTCGCCGGCGGCCTCATCGGCGTGGTCACCGACGCGGCCCCGACGCAGACCTTCGCTCCCGGCCAGGCCACGACGGTCACGATCGACCCGGCGGACAAGCCCGCGATCTACGTCGCCACGGGCGGGCCCACCCGGTTCGAGTGCACGCTGAAGGGCGGCACGGGCACCCCCAGGCTGCAGAAGCCGGACCTCCAGCAGACCGTCGCGGGGTCCGACGGCGTCACCTGGGAGATGGGCCTGCGGGTCGGCGTGGACCGGGCGGGCGACTACCAGGTCCAGTGCTCCGCCGAGCCCGCCGAGGGCACCAGGTTCGGCGTGGGCAAGGAACTCGCCGCCGAATCGCTGGTGGGCGGGGTGATCGCCCTGTTCGTGATCCCCGGCGTCGGGATCCTGCTCGCCATCGTCGTGACGATCGTCGTACTGGTGAAGCGGAGCAACGCCCGCAAGCGCCGGGCCGCCGCGGTGCCGGCGGGACAGTGGGGACAGCCGGGACCCTACGGCAGGTGACGGTGGTGTTTGCTAGCGTCCCACCTGATCCCCGGCGAGAGAGGGTGGGCGGTCGGTGATGTACGAGCGTGACGTTCTGGCGGGAGACTGGCGGCGCCCGCGCAGGGGGACGATCCCCCAGGTGCCCGCGGAGCTCGACCTGGTCGTCGAGGACGCCGACGGCGGCTTCTGCGGCGCCGTGGTGGCCTGCGACAAGGAGGCCGTCACCCTGGAGGACCGCTTCGGGCGCCGGCGGGTGTTCCCGCTGGAGCCGGCCGCGTTCCTCCTGGAGGGCAAGGTGGTGACGCTCGTACGGCCCGTCGCGGCACCGCGCGGTCCCCGGCGGAGCGCGTCGGGTTCCATCGCGGTGGAGGGCCTGCGGGCGCAGGTCGCCAAGGAGAGCCGGATCTACGTGGAGGGCGTGCACGACGCCGCGCTCGTGGAGAAGGTCTGGGGGCACGACCTGCGGGTCGAGGGCGTGGTCGTGGAATACCTGGAGGGGGTCGACCACCTGCCCTCGATCGTCGAGGAGTTCGGCCCGGGGCCGGGGCGGCGGCTGGGCGTGCTCGTCGACCACCTGGTCCCCGGTTCCAAGGAGAGCCGGATCGCCGCACGGGTCTCCTCCCCGCACGTGCTGATCGTCGGGCATCCGTTCGTGGACGTCTGGCAGGCGGTCAGGCCGCACGTGCTGAAGATCCCTTCCTGGCCGTCGGTGCCGCGCGGCGTGCCCTGGAAGGAGGGCGTCATCGCCGCGCTGGGCTGGAACGTGGAGCCCGGCGCCGCATGGCGCCACATTCTCGGATCGGTCACGACATATGCCGATCTGGAGCCCGAGCTCCTCGGCCCCGTCGAGGAGCTGATCGACTTCGTGACGGCTCCCGGCGAGGACGGCCAGGCCGTCTGACCCGTCAGGGCCGTCAACCCATCAGGAGGGGACATGAGCGAGAACCCCGAGGACCCGCCGGGCGACGACCGGACGCGGCGCATCGGCGATCCCCCGCCCGGCCACACGTGGCCTGGCCAGAGCGCCCCGCCCCCCGGCCAGGGCTACGGACAGCCGAGTCAGGGCTACGGACAACCCGGCCAGGGGTACGGACAACCCGGCCAGGGGTACGGACAGCCGGACCAGGGTTACGGACAGCCCGGTCAGGGGTACGGGCAGCCGAGTCAGGGGTACGGGGGCTACCCGCCGCCCGCCGCCCCGTACGACGCGGGCGGCTATCAGGGCGGCCCCGCGGGCGGTCACCAGCCCGGACACCCCCAGTACGGCGCGTACGGCGCGGCACAGGGATACGGCTACCAGGCTCCGCCGGGCACGTACGGCCCGCGGCCCGGCAGCGACGACACCACCATGTCGATGCTCGCCCACCTGCTGGGGCTGCTGACCTCCTTCATCGGGCCGCTGGTGCTCTATCTGGCGAAGAAGGACGAGTCGCCCTACGTGCGCGACCAGGCCGCCGAGGCGCTCAACTTCCAGCTCACGGTGCTGATCGTCTACTTCGTCTCCTGGGTCCTGGCGTTCGTGCTCATCGGTTTCGTGCTGATGTTCTTCCTCTGGGTCGCGTCGATCATCATGACGATCGTCGCCGCGGTGGCGGCCAACCGGGGAGAGAGATACCGCTATCCGATGAACATCCGCTTCGTCAGCTGACCTGTCCGGACCCGGGGTGGGGCCTCAGGTGAGATCGCGGACCAGGGCGTCGGCCAGCAGGCGGCCGCGCAGGGTGAGCACCGCGCGGCCCGCCTTGAACGGCTCCACCTCCAGCAGGCCGTCGGCCAGCGCGCGGGCGACCACCGGGGGACGTTCCAGCTCCTCGAGCGGGAAGCCCCGGGCGAGCCGCAGCTCCAGCATCAGCCGTTCCACCGCCCGGTCCTGGGGGCCCAGCACCTCGCGCGCGTGCGCGGGCGAGATGCCCGCGGCCAGGCGCTGGGCGTAGGCGGCGGGATGCTTGACGTTCCACCAGCGGGTGCCGCCGACGTGGCTGTGCGCCCCGGGGCCGACGCCCCACCAGTCGCCACCGGTCCAGTAGAGCAGGTTGTGCCGGCAGCGCCCGGCCTCCGAGGTCGCCCAGTTGGACACCTCGTACCACTCGAACCCCGCCTCGGCCAGCATGGCGTCGGCGATCAGGTAACGGTCGGCGGCCACGTCGTCGTCGGGCATCGGGAGCTCGCCGCGCCTGATCCTGGCGGCCAGCCTCGTCCCGTCCTCGACGATCAGCGAGTACGCGGAGACGTGGTCGGGGCCCGCCTCGATCGCCGCGGCCAGCGACGCGCGCCAGTCGTCGTCGCTCTCCCCGGGCGTGCTGTAGATCAGGTCGAGGTTGACGTGGTCGAACCCCGCCTCCCTCGCCTCCCGTACGGCCCGCGCGGGGCGGCCGGGGGTGTGGCGGCGGTCCAGCACCTGGAGCACGTGCTCGCGGGCGCTCTGCATCCCGAAGCTCATCCGGTTGAACCCGCCGGCGCGCAACTCCGCCAGGTAGGCGGGATCCACCGACTCGGGGTTGGCCTCGGTGCTCACCTCGGCGCCGGGGGCGAGCCCGAACTCCTCCTCGATCGCCCGCAGGATCCGTACGAGGTCTCCGGCGGGGAGCAGGGTGGGGGTTCCCCCGCCGAAGAACACGGTCTCGACGGGGAGGTGCGCGGCGCCGAGGTTGGCCCGCGCCCGTCGCACCTCGTCGACGGCGGTGTCCGCGTAGTCCTTCTGCGACGCGCCGGGACCGAGCTCGGACGCCGTGTAGGTGTTGAAGTCACAGTAACCACACCGGGTCACGCAGAAGGGGACGTGGACGTAGAAACCGAAGGGGCGATCGCCGAGCCCGGCGAGCGCGCTCTCCGGGAGCTCGCCCGAGGCGGGCGCGGGGTCCCCGTCGGGAAGTGTGGATGGCACGCCCCAAGTCTGCCGCCTCCTCCGCGATGCCCGGTACGCCGGGGATCCGGTGCTCAAAGACGCCGAACGGCTCGGGGCTCAGGGACGCCGAACGGCTCGGGGACCAGAAACGCCGGACGGCCCGGTGCTCAGGGAAGCCTGACGGCCCGGGGCCGGACCACCGGAGGAGGACCCCGGCCCCGCGGGCCTGTCCGATCGACCCGGCCCCGTGCCGCGGGCGGGAACCGCGCTCCGCCGGATCGCCTCCCGCGGCCCTCCCGGGCGTCAGATCTCGTGCTCGTCCCGCACCGGCAGGCCGTACCGCCGGGCGAGGGGGTTCCACAGCTTCAGAAAGGCCCGTTTGGCGGTGGTCGCCTCGCCGGAGAAGGCGAGACCGCGCCGGTAGTCGTCGTCGCCGCTCCAGGCGCGGCTGCACCCGGCCTCCTGGCGGGTCCCCCAGGCGAGGAACGCCTCGTCGGCGTTGAACGAGGCGGTCAGGGCCCTGGTGAGGCGCGCCTTGACCGCGTCGCCGCCGTCGAGCTCGCCGGTGCCCAGCGCGTCGACCTGGATCACCTGCTCGCGGCGGGCGGCGGTGATCCGCTGGAGCGTGGCGAGCCCGGTGGCGGTGCCCTCGCAGGAACGCAGCTGGTCGAGGGCCGAGCCGAGACCCGATCTGGAGCCGCCGCTGTCGGCGAGCAGGGCGTCGAGGACCCTGGCCTGGGTCTCGGCGTCCTGGGGCCCCTGAGGAGCGCGCCCCGCCGGGGGTGCCCCTGCCTCGGCCTCCGCCCGGTCGCCGGTCGTCGCCGCCCGGACGCCACCCGCCACGGACGTCCCGCCGTCCCGCGGGGTGAGCCAGAAGGACCCCGCGGCGGCCAGCGACATCGCGAGGACCGTGGCCGTCGCCACCAGTGGCCAGACCTTGCGGTCCCCTCGGGGCGGCCGGTCCCGGCCTCGGTCCGGCGGCGGTGCCGGAGCCCGGTCCTCCGCCGGGGGCCGCCAGGGCCGCTCGTCCCGCTGGAGGGGACGCTCGTCCGGGGGGAGATGCTGCTGCCAGTCGGCGGGGTCCTGCCGCCACTCTTCCGGCGGGACCCTGGTCCCGCCGGCGGGAACGTCCCGCGAGGGTTGAGCCGGTGGGAACCGGGCCGGTGAGGACTGATCCAGCGGAGGTCGCCCCCCCGTCGACGCCCCGCACCTGGGGCATCGCGACAGCCCGCTCACAGGGGTGCCACATCGGTTGCAGAACGCCTGCTGCTCCATGCCTTACCAAGTTAGCCGAAGCATCCCGCCGTCCACCGGTCAAAACGCCGTTGGCCGTTGACGGCCAGATCCCGCAGGTCTACGATCCGGGAAAACTTAAAGGAAAGTTTCCTATAAGTTACTTATTTCAAGCAGTGGAGAAGCCCGTGCAGAGACTCCTCCGTAAAGTGCTCGCGGCAGCCCTCGCCGCGGGTCTCGCGGCCGTGGCCGTGCCGGCCACGGCCCAGGCCCAGACCCCCCGGGAGCACGGTGACCGCTACAAGCGGGTCGCCTACTTCATCCAGTGGGGCGTCTACGGCCGCAACTACCACGTCAAGGACATGGAGACCAGCGGCGCCGCCGCCAAGCTGACCCACATCAACTACGCCTTCGGCTTCGTCAACGCCGGGGGCGACTGCTACTCCCCCGACCCGTGGGCCGACTGGCAGCGCCCGGTGCCCGCCGAGCAGAGCGTGGACGGCGTCGCCGACGCCGAGGGCCAGGCGCTGAACGGCAACCTGAACCAGCTGAAGAAGCTCAAGGCCAAGCACCCCGGTCTCAAGGCGCTGATCTCCCTCGGCGGCTGGACCGGTTCGAAGTACTTCTCCGACGCGGTGCTGACCCCCGAGGGCCGCGCCAAGCTGGCCTCCTCCTGCATCGACCTGTGGCTCAAGGGCAACCTGCCCGGCACCGCGGCCGGTACCGGGGCGGGCGTGTTCGACGGCATCGACCTCGACTGGGAGTGGCCCGGTTCCTCCGGCGAGGTCGGCAACATCATCCGTCCCGAGGACAAGCGGAACTTCACGCTGTTCGTCACCGAGCTCCGCCGCCAGATGAACGAGTTCGACCGGCGCACCGAGCTGACCGCCTTCCTGCCCGCCGCCGCCGCGAAGATCGACGCGGGCTTCGAGGTCCGCGACGTCTTCAGGCAGCTCACCTTCGCCACCATCCAGGGCTACGATCTGCACGGCTCGTGGGAGACCGTCACCGGCCACAACGGCAACCTGTTCAACGACCGGCGCGACCCCAACCCGGTGAAGTACAGCGTGGACCAGACCGTCCGCGACTACCTGACGCGCGGCGCGCCCGCCAAGAAGATCGTGGTGGGCGTACCGGCGTACGGCCAGGGCTGGACCGGCGTCACCGGCGGGAAGAACGGCCTGTACGGCACCGCCACCGGGCCCGCTCCCGGCACCTTCGCCGCCGGAAGCGAGGACTACAAGATCCTCGTGAACAAGCCGGGCAAGCGCTACCGCGACCTGCTGACCGGGTCCGTGTGGCTCTACGACGGCAACGAGTTCTGGTCCTACGACGACCCGGCCTCGCTGCTCCAGAAGGCGGCCTACATCCGCCTGAAGGGCCTCGGCGGCTCGATGATGTGGTCCATCGACCAGGACGACACCAAGGCGTCGCTCACCTCGGCGCTCTACAGCGTCCTGCGCTGAGCGACCCCCTCATACCGGGCGAGGCCGCAGGATCTGGGTCACCAGCGGCCTCGCCCGCACGTTTCCCCTCCCCGGGCACCCGTCCCCCGGGCGCCGTTCACGACCCGGCCCCCGGGCGCCGTTCACACCCGTTTCCCGGTCGCCGTTCACACCCGGCCGAGCCGGTGCGGGGGCGGTCCGGGGCGGACCCGGGCCGGCCTGGGGGGAGTGCCTACTTCTTGGCCTTGTCCGTGGAGGACTCGGTGGACAGCGCGGCGACGAACGCCTCCTGGGGCACCTCGACGCGGCCGACCATCTTCATCCGCTTCTTGCCCTCCTTCTGCTTCTCCAGCAGCTTGCGCTTGCGGGAGATGTCGCCGCCGTAGCACTTGGCGAGGACGTCCTTGCGGATGGCGCGGATGTTCTCCCGGGCGATGACCCGGGCGCCGATGGCCGCCTGGATCGGCACCTCGAACTGCTGCCTGGGGATGAGCTCGCGCAGCTTCTTGGCCATCTCGACCCCGTAGGCGTACGACTTCTCCCGGTGGACGATGGCGCTGAAGGCGTCCACGGCCTCGCCCTGGAGCAGGATGTCGACCTTGACCAGGTCCGACTCCTGCTCGCCCGAGGGCTCGTAGTCCAGCGAGGCGTAGCCGCGCGTACGGGACTTGAGCTGGTCGAAGAAGTCGAAGATGATCTCACCGAGCGGCATGGTGTAGCGGATCTCGACGCGGTCCTCGGACAGGTAGTCCATGCCCTGCAGGTTGCCCCGGCGGTTCTGGCAGAGCTCCATGATGGCGCCGATGAACTCCGAGGGGACGAGCACGGTCGTCTTGACCATCGGCTCGAAGACCTTCTCCACCTTGCCGGTGGGGAACTCCGAGGGGTTGGTGACGACGACCTCCTTGCCGTCCTCCATGATCACCCGGTAGACCACGTTGGGCGCGGTGGAGATGAGCGAGAGGTTGAACTCGCGCTCCAGCCGCTCGCGGACGATCTCCATGTGGAGCAGGCCGAGGAAGCCGCAGCGGAATCCGAAGCCCAGGGCCGCGGAGGTCTCCGGCTCGTAGTCCAGGGCGGCGTCGTTGAGCTGGAGCTTGTCCAGGGCCTCGCGAAGGTCGGGGTAGTCGTCGCCGTCGATCGGATACAGGCCGGAGAAGACCATGGGCTTGGGGTGCTCGTACCCGCTGAGCGCCTGGAGGGCCGGCCGCGTCACGGAGGTCACCGTGTCACCGACCCGCGACTGGCGGACGTCCTTCACGCCGGTGATCAGGTAGCCCACCTCGCCGACACCCAGCCCCTTGTCGGCGATCTTCGGTTCGGGCGAGATGACGCCGATCTCCAGCGTCTCGTGGGCCGCGGTGGTGGACATCATCAGGATGCGCTCGCGCTTGCCCAGATGACCGTCCATCACCCGGACGTACGTGATCACGCCGCGGTAGGTGTCGTACACCGAGTCGAAGATCAGCGCGCGGGCGGGCGCCTCGGCGTCGCCGACCGGGGCCGGGACGTTCGCCACCACGTGGTCCAGCAGTTCGCGGACGCCGATGCCGGTCTTGCCGGAGACCTTCAGCACGTCCTCCGGCTCGCAGCCGATGAGGTGGGCGATCTCCGCGGCGTACTTCTCCGGCTGGGCGGCGGGCAGGTCGATCTTGTTGAGCACCGGGATGATCGTCATGTCGTTGTTCATGGCCAGGTAGAGGTTGGCCAGGGTCTGCGCCTCGATGCCCTGCGCGGCGTCGACCAGCAGGATCGCGCCCTCGCACGCCTGGAGCGACCGGGAGACCTCGTAGGTGAAGTCGACGTGCCCGGGGGTGTCGATCATGTTGAGGACGTAGTCGGTGTCCCCGACCTTCCACGGCAGCCTGACCGCCTGCGACTTGATCGTGATGCCGCGCTCGCGCTCGATATCCATCCGGTCGAGATACTGGGCGCGCATGGAACGGTCGTCGACCACTCCGGTGATCTGCAGCATTCGGTCGGCGAGCGTCGACTTGCCATGGTCGATATGCGCGATGATGCAGAAGTTGCGGAGCACAGCGGGGTCGGTCTGGCCAGGCTGAATGCGCACCGGGGTCCGTTTCAACAGATTGATGACGATCACACGGCTGGCATGCCAGCCGTCTTCCATGGTGACATGTCCGGGTGATTGCCCGGACCAGAGCACGGCGCGGCCTGCGGTTCCTCGCTATGGTGGCGGCCCTGCTCCTCGCGCTTCCAGGGGTGGCCGTGGCCACCCTCACCCTGCAGTTTACCGGGACACCCGCCCCATGGGCGAAGACGACCGGCCACGACGCCCTGTGGCTGGGCCACGCGTGGGTCGACGGCCGCAAGACGGCCGACGACGTGCGCACCCTCGCCGCCCGGCTGCGAAAGACCGGGATCAAGGACGTGTACGTCCATTCTGGCCCGTTCGACCCGGACGGGACACTACCTGTCAGCAAATATCCGAAAGCGGCCGACTTCCTGAAGTGGTGGCGCGAGGAACTCCCCAAGGTCAGGGTGTCGGCCTGGCTCGGCCAGAAGGTCGACGGCGTCCTGGACCTCGACGACGCGGCCTCCAGGCAGCGCGTCCTGGACGGCGCCCGCGCGATCACGGCGCTCGGCTTCGACGGCGTCCACTACAACTTCGAGCCGATCGGCGACGGCGACACCGACTTCCTCGACCTGCTCACCCGGACCCGCGCGATCGTGGGCGGCGGCCTGCTCTCCACCTCGACCCCGCAGATCGAGCCGTTCCCGCTCGTCCGCCCGGCCGCGCGCGCCGCCATCGGCCACGACAAGTACTGGTCACCCGACTACTTCCGCCAGGTGGCGAAGCTCACCGACCAGGTGGCGATCATGACCTACGACTCCTACCTCCCCTTCCCCTCCGTCTACGGCGGATACGTCGTACGGCAGGGCTCGCTGGCGCTGGAGCTCGTCCCCGAGGAGAAGACGGTGCTGATCGGCGCCCCGGCCTATCACGACCACAACGTCTCCTGGGCCGACGCGGCCGAGAGCGTCGAGAAGGCGGCCAGGGGCGCCCGGCTGGCGCTGACCTCGTACGGCAAACCACGCGAGCGGTTCGGTCTGGCGCTCTACGTCGACTTCGCCGCCACCAAGGAGGACTGGGCGGAGTACGAGAAGTTCTGGTTCAAGCCGTGAGCATTCCGGTCCGAGCCATCACGACCACACGCTAAACTGATCAGGCATCCTTCTGCCCGGCCTGTTGATTTGAGTGTCGGCCACGGCAGTTGGTAGCCTAGTCAACTGCGTGTGGCGCGCCCTCTCTGCCCGCGCGCCCCATCCAACGACATTCACCGAGGCTTCTTCGTGGCGAACATCAAGTCCCAGATCAAGCGCAACCGGCAGAACGAGAAGGCCCGGCTGCGTAACAAGGCTGTCAAGTCTTCCCTGAAGACGGCCATCCGCAAGTTCCGCGAGGCCGCCGACCAGGGTAACGTCGAAGAGGCCGCCGTGCTGCAGCGCGCCGCCTCCCGCCAGCTGGACAAGGCCGCCAGCAAGGGCGTGATTCACAAGAACCAGGCCGCCAACCGCAAGTCGGCGATCGCCCAGCGCGTCGCCACCCTGTCGGTCGCCAAGTAGCTCCACGTTTCGCGAACGCCGCACCCCTCGGGGATGCGGCGTTCTTGCGTTTCAGGCCGGCTCTCCCCGGTGCGCCCGGCACCGCCTTCCCCCGGTGCGCCCGACGCCACGTCTTGCGTCTCAGGCCGGCTCTCCCGGAACGAGGCCGGCTCTCCCGGAACGCCTAACGCCCCGTGCGGCTGGCGACCACGGTCTGGACCATGTGCTCCAGCGCGTACGCGGGGTCGGCTCCGCCGCCCTTCACCTGCGCGTCGGCGGTGGCGGCGGCCTGGATCGCGCGGGCGAGACCTTCGGGGCCCCAGCCTTTCAGCTGCCGCTGGACCCGGTCGATCTTCCAGGGCGGCATGCCGAGATGGCTGGCGAGCTGGCCGCCCCGGAGGTTGCGGGGCGCGCCTCCCACCTTGGCCAGCGAGCGCAGGCCCCCGGCGAGCGCGCTCACCAGCAGGACCGGTGCCGTACCGGTCGCGAGCGCCCAGCGCAGCTGCTCCAGGGCGTCGCCCAGCCGTCCCTCGACGGCCGAGTCGGCCACGGTGAACCCGCTGACCTCGGCCCTGCCCCGGTGGTAGCGCGCGACGGCGGCCTCGTCGATCGTCTTGCCGGGGGTGTCGAAGGCGAGCTGGCTGCACGCCGCGGCCAGCTCACGCAGGTCGTTGCCCACGGCGTCGAGGAGCGCGGCGGCGGCGTCGGCCCCGATGGTGCGTCCGGCACGCTTCAGCTCCGCCTTGACGAACGCCAGGCGCTCGGCCGGCTTGGTCACCTTGGTGACGGAGACCACCTGGGCTCCGGCCTTCTTGACCCCGTCGACCAGGGCCTTCCCCTTGACACCTCCCGGGTGGACGAGGACCAGCACGGTCTCGTCCGCCGGGTGGGCCGCGTAGGAGACGACCTCGGCGATGACGTCCTTGCCGAGATCCTGGGCCGAGCGGACGACCACCACGGATCTGTCGCCGAACAGTGAGGGCGACGTCATGCGGGTGAGCTCTCCGAGCTCCATCTTCGAGCCGGGCAGATCGTGCACCTCGGCGGTCGGATCGGCGGCCTTGGCCGCCGAGGTCACCTCGCTCACCGCGCGGTCGGCCAGGAGTTCCTCGTCGCCGAGTATCAGGATCACGGGTGCCGGATCGGTTGCCGCCATGACGAGCAGCATGCCACGTCCCGGCGACCGGGTGAGCCGTCGGCAAGTCGTTCGCAATCGGAATGCAGGTGCCGCGAGGCACTCTGGGAACAACACAGGAGGTGAGAACCATGACAAACTCCACTATTCGCCGCTACGCCTGCCCACGCTGCGGAGCGTCCCTCGACGAGGGTCCGATCATGTACCGTTGCGCGCGCTGCAGCCGGTCGGTCTACGCCGCCGACGTGGACACCGAGTTCCGCCGCCCGGCCAGAACCGGGAGCTGACCCACACTCCCCGGGCAGAACCGGGATCCGGCCCGTACCGCCCGGCCGGAACCGGGACCCGCCCCGCACCGCCCGGCCAGAACCAGGACCCGGCCCGTACCACCCGGCCAGGACCAGGACCCGCGCCGCCCGGCCGGAACCGAGGCCTGACCCGCGCCGCCCGGCCAGAACCAGGACCCGGCCCGTACCGCCCGGCCAGGACCGGGACTCGCCCCGCACCGGCCCCGCCCATCCGGGCCGTGCCCCATGGGACGCCCGCCAACGGGGTCGCGCGCCCTCGGGCGACGACCGCCAGAGCCCCCTCGCGGACCACCACCGCGAGGTCTCCCGACAGGTCCGTCCGGTAGGCGCGCATGCCGAGCCGGTGCAGCGCGGTCAGGGTCGACGGGGCGGGGTGGCCGTAGCCGTTGTCCGCCCCCACACTGATCAGAGCGGCACGGGCACCGGAGGCGGCGAGGAAGGCCGGGTCGTACCTGCCAGAGCCGTGGTGCGGGACCTTGAGGATCTCGGCGGGCGGCAGGCCGCGCCGGAGCAGCTCCGCCTGGGCCTCGGTCTCGATGTCTCCGCTGAGCAGAGCCGCCCCCGCGGCCCAGCGGACGTGCACCACGACGCTGGCGTTGTTGACGGCCGCCCCCTCCCCCGCGCCGGGCGGGGGGTCCTCGGCCACCGGGCCGATGACCGTGAGCTCCGAGGGTCCGAACCGCCAGCTCGCACCGGGCCTCGCCGCCCACTCGACCACGTGGCGGCGGGCGAGATCGGCGCTCAGCCTCACCCCATCGCGCTCTCCGGCACCGTGCGGGGTCACAATGACCGCTCCCACGGCGCGCCCGCGGAAGACGCCGTCGAGACCGCCCACATGGTCGAGGTGCGGATGGGTGAGAATGACCAGCGGCACCTCCCCGATCCCCATGGAGCGCAGGCAGCGGTCCACCGGCACCGGGTCCGGTCCCGCGTCCACCACCACGGCCCGCCCCGGCCCCGCCGCGACGAGCAGAGCATCCCCCTGACCGACGTCGCAGGCCACCAGTAACCATCCGCGAGGCGGCCAGCGTGCCACGATCGGCGCGGCCACCGTCACGGCCAGGACCAGCCCGGCGAGGGCCGCCAGGGCGACCAGGCATGGCCGCCGGTGCCGCAGCACCAGCACGGCGAGTGGCACGGCACCGGCCAGCAGGAGCAGGCCGGTGACGCCGCCCGGCCACGGGATCACGCCCAGCGGGAGCGCCGCGATGTGCTCGGCCACCTCGATGATCCATCCGGTGGCCAGCCCCGCCGGCCGGACCAGCAACTGGGCGAGCCCCATGTGCAGGGGCGCGACCAACGCCACCGCGAAACCGAGCAGGGTGGCGGGGGCCACGGCCGGGCCCGCGAGCAGGTTGGCCGGGATCGCCACCGGTGCGAGCTGTCCCGACATCAGGACCAGGACGGGGGTGACCGCGACCTGGGCGGCGGCGGCCACGGCGGTCGCCTCGGCGAACCATCGGGGCATACGGGCCGAGAGCCGGTCGCGCCAGCCCGGGGCGAGGACCAGGATGCCCGCGGTCGCCGAGACCGACAGGGCGAAGCCGTAGGAGCGGGCGAGGTCGGGGACGAAGAAGACCAGCCCCAGGACAGTCGCCGACAGGGCCGCGACACCGTCGCGCGAGCGGCCCGTGCCGAGGGCGAGGGCGGCGACCCCGCCCATCAGGAGGGCCCTGAGCACGCTGGGCGAGGGCCGGGCGACGACCGCGAAGGCGACCATGGCCGCCATCGCCAGCACCGCACGCGCCGCGAGAGGCAACCCGGCCACCCTGGCCAGCGCGACCGCCGCCCCCGCCACGACGGCGAGGTTCGCGCCGGAGACCGCGAGAAGATGGCTGAGGCCCGCCGCCTTGAAATCGGCTTTGACCTGCTCGTCCATCCGGGACACGTCGCCGACCACCAGGCCGGGCAGCAACCCGCGCTGCGCCGGCGGCAACACGCCGGCCGCCTCCCGCAATCCCGACCTGAGTGCCCCGGCCGCGCGCTGCTCCCAGGAGGGCCCGCTCAGGACTCGCGGTGCTCCCCTGACCAGCACCACCGCCGTGAGCAGCTCTCCGGGGTCGGCCCGGCCGAAGCGCCCGCTGACCTCCACCCGCTGGCTGGGCAGCAGGGAGCGCCACCCGGTGCCCGAGACGAACAGCACCACCGGAGCCCGCAGCGCCACCCTGCCCGCTCCCGTCCCGACCGACTCGACCCGGGCGGGCACCACGAAACTCTCGCGCGGGAAAGGCCCTCCCCTTCGGTTCGTCTCCCGGGGATCGTCGGTCACCACCACCTCGGCCACCGCCGAGGCGTTCCTGCTCGCGAGCTCGGCGACCGGCCCCGTACCGGCCGCGTGCACCCGGAAGGCCACCGACCCCGCCACCGCGGCAGCGCATCCCAGGACCGCGATCGCGGCGTTCCGCCGGCCCGTCGCCCCCTGGGCCCGGGTCAGGACGGCAACGGCCAGGGCGCCCGCGGCCGTGAGACCGGCCGCCACCGCACCGGTCGCGGCCGAGCAGCCCAGCAGGACGAGGGCGGTCATCCATGAGGCCGCCGCCGGCAGGACCAGATGCGTGGCATGTGTGCGCCACTCCTTTCCTGAACCGTCCAGGACTCCCAGCCCCCCGGACCCGCCGAGGGGCGCGGAGCCGCCGGAGCCGCCGGCCGTGGCGAACCGCGTCACTGCCCTCCTCGCGGCCGAGGTGTCAAACACGGGCCCTGTCCCGCATCTCGGCGTACTTCCGGTCACCTATCCCGCTCACGTCGCGAAGCTGCTCGACGGAGCGGAAGCCGCCGTGTGCGTCGCGATATTCGACGATGCGCCGGGCGAGCACCTCGCCCACGCCCGGTAGCTCCTCGAGCTGCTCGGGGGTGGCGGTGTTGAGGTCGACGACGGCGGTGGCGGGATCCGTCGGATTCACCGGAGCGGGCGCCGCCGCGACGGCGGCCGTGCCGGAAAGGCCGACGACGATCTGCTCGCCGTCGACGAGCCTGCGCGCGAGGTTGAGGGATCCCGTGGCGGCCGCTCCACGGACGCCCCCGGCCTCCCGGAGCGCGTCGGCGACCCGTGAACCGCCGGGCAACGTGATCACCCCGGGCCGGCGGACCTTACCCGTCACGTGAACGGTCAGCTCCGCGACCGGCGTGGACTCCCGCCGCGAGACGGTGACGGGCGCCGACAGCGGTGACCCGGCGATCGGCGTCGGCGGGGCCAGGGGCTCGGGCTCCGGCTGGGACCGCCAGGCGTACAGACCGCCCGCGACGGTGGCCACCAGGGCGACGAGCAACAGGAGGCGCAACCCCCGGCGGTCAGGACCGAGCGCGACCTTCTGGGTGGCCACGACCTTGCGAAGCGCCTCGAAGGACGGGGGGATCGGCGCCGAACGCATGCGCGCGGCGGGACCGTCGTGGACGACGACGTCCTCCGGCTCGCCCTGACCGCCGGCCCGCGCATGCCTGCCCTGGCACGGCATGCCGGCCGGGCGGCACGGCGTGGGCACCCGGCCGGGTGATCCGCCCCCGGTCAGGGTCCGCAGTCGCGACTCGGCTTGGAACCGCTCGGTGTTCTGGCCTGTGGTCCGCACCCGCAGGACGTTACGGAGACGGCAGGCGGCGCACTTTCGCCGAATCTCGTTCTGGGGATAAGGGAACAGCCGGCGGATCGCGTACCGGAGCGCGGGAACACAGACCGGCCTGATCAGCGTGCAGGCCAACGAAACGAGCCATCAGAGCGAGCCGTCCAGGCAGATCACCGCAGCGGAGCACCGAAGCCGGGTACCTCGGCGGACCTCACGGGTCGGTGGACACCAGGGGCTCGCCCGCGGAGACGGTGACGCCGAGCATGCCCGGACCGACGTGCGCGCCGATCACCGAACCGACCTCGACGACGATGACCCTGGCAAGGGCGGGAATGCGCCGGTGCAGTCGTGCGGCCAGGGTGTCCGCGCGGGACCGGGCGGCGAGGTGCTGGACGGCGACCTCCACCGGGCCCGTGCCCGCGGCCTCGACCGCGAGGTCTTCGAGGCGGGCGATGGCCCGGCTCGCCGTACGGACCTTCTCCAGAGGAACGATCGCGCCGTCGGAGATGTGCAGGATCGGCTTGATCATCAGCGCCGATCCGAGGAGGCTCTCCGCCGCGCCGATCCGGCCTCCCCTGCGGAGATACTCCAGGGTGTCGACGTAGAAGAAGCTGCGCACCGACTCCGCGCGGCGGCGGGCGGCGTCCGCCACCTCGGTCCGTGTCGCGCCCGCCGCGGCGGCGCTCGCGGCGGCGAGGACGGGGAACCCGAGACCCATGGCGATGGACCTGCTGTCGACGACGTCGACCGGGACGGGGGAATGCTCGGCCCCCGCCCGGGCGGCCTCGACCGTACCTGACATCTCCGCTGAAAGGTGGATGGAGACGATGCCGGTCGCGCCCCGGGCCGCCGCCTCGTTGTAGGCGTCCGTGAAGCGGCGCGGGGCGGGCATGGAGGTCGTCACCTGGCCTCGTCCCCGCAGAATGTCGCCCATGCTCGCATCCTCGATCCGCGGCATGTCGTCGAGCGGTCTGCCTCCCACGATCATCTGGAGCGGCACCACGACGATTCCCCGGCGGGAGATCTCCTCAGGCGGGAGGTAGGCGGTGGAGTCCGTGACGACGGCGACCGGTGGAGACATGCCCAGAGGTTACGTGGTGGAGATCACGCGAAGGAGACGGGATCGGCCTTTTCCCCAGGTGAACGACTTCCCTGGTGAACGACGAGGAGCCCTTCGCGAACGGAGGGAAGCCGCGGGCGCGAGAGAAACGGCCGTCCGAGGGGAGTGGCCCGCCGGAAGGAGGGATCGTCGTAAGGGAGGATCCCGCGGGCGAGGGTTCCGGGAGCGGAACCCCCGAGGGGGAGACCTACTGGACGGGGGTGCCGCCGCGCCAGACCCGGCGGGGCTTGAGGCCGAAGGCCCAGGCGAAGGCGCCCTCGTGGTCGGCGTCCCACTGGACGATGTCGGCCAGGCGGCCGGGGGCGAGAACGCCGCGATCGGGGGCGCCGAGGACCGTGGCACCACCGAGGGTGGCGGCTCGGAGGGCGTCGCCGACGCTCATGCCGAAGGCCGCGACGGCGAGGCTGATGACCAGGGACATCGAGGTGATGCCGCAGTGGCCCGGGTTGTGGTCGCTGCCGAGGGCCACCGTGACCCCCTGGGCCAGCATCCGGCGGACCGGGGGCAGGCTGCCACGCTGGAGGGCGGTCCCGGGGCAGACCACGGCGGGGACGCCGTAGCGGGCCAGTATCGCGATGTCCTCGTCGGTGGTGTGGTGAAGCAGGTCGGCGGAGGCGCAGCCGAGTTCGGCGGCGAGCTGGACGGCGCCGCGCCGGGTGTAGGCGCCGGCGTGCAGGCGTGGCAGCAGGCCGACGTTGCGTCCGGAGGCCAGGACCCAGCGGGCCTCCTCCGCGGTGAAGTGGCCCTCGTCGCAGTAGACGTCGACACCGTCGGCTCCCGCCGCGGCGGCGTCGGCGCACCAGGCGCCCACGGCCTCGACGTAGTCGCGCTGGCGGCCGAAGTATTCGGGCGGGACGACGTGCGCGGCCATGAAGGTCACGTGCACCCGCGGCATCATCGGCTCTTTCTCCAGCTCGCGCAGGAGTCGCACGTCGGCCAGCTCGCCGTCACGGGTGAGGTGGTAACCGGTCTTGGCCTCGATGGTGGTGGTGCCGCTGAGCAGCCAGTCGCGGAGTCGCTCACGGACGCCGTTGCAGAGCGTCCAGGGGTCGGTGCCACGGGTGACCGTAACGGTGGAGCCGATGCCGCCGCCCGCCGCGGTGATCGCGGAGGGGGTGGAACCGCTGGAGCGCATCGCCATCTCGGCGTAGCGGTTTCCCGCGTAGACCGGATGGGTGTGCGCGTCGATCAGGCCGGGAGTGACCAGCGCGCCGCCCAGGTTCTCGACATGGTCGACGTCGACGATGTCGTCGACGACACCCGGCACGCTCTGCGGAAGATCCGCGGCGCGGCCGACCCAGGCGATCCGGTCGTTGTGGACGAGGATCGCCGCGTTGCTGAACACGTCGTTTCCGGTCCAGAGCCGGCCGATGTTGGTCAGGAGGCGGACCGTCATCGCATCACCGCCTTGTGTTCAGGGGAAGACACCTGGAGGAGGACCTCAGCCGGACGGGGCGAGCCGCCCCGGACGTCGCCGGGCACCGTGCCCTTCAAGCCCGCTGTGAGTCCGGACGGCATCGGGGGGTCTCCTGCTCTCATCCGCGTATCCGCTGTGCGGCGACAGTATCGCCGAGATCATGATCGGGCGATTTCAGTTCAGTTACGTTATTTCACAAGTCGGCCCGCTGTACAGGCTAATTGGGAAGAACGCCGCCCCTCCGCGATCGCACCTCACCAGCCGGCTCGACGATCACGCGTGGCGTTGAGCAACTTTCCACAGCTCAGACTACTTCTTCATCGCCCGTAACAGTAGTCACCAGAGCAACTTGCGTCATAACATCTCGCTAGATTTGCCTTATGGTAGCAATCCAAACCTTGGGCGACCACTGTCACTTTTGAGGCTTTTGTACGTTTTCGCCCTCTTGTAGTGCAGCCATCTCCGGCCTTCTGGTGCAAGTTTCACCATTGAAACGCCGTTCGCCACCACTCTAAGCTGACATCCACAAGGCTCGCCCCTCGGCCCTTCTTCCCCCCCGAGGCCCCCTACGGCCCCCCAAGGCCCTCCCGCGGCCCCCGTGCGACCCCTGCGCTCACCCGCGATCTTCCGGGGCTCCGCGCGGCACGGCACCGCACCCTGAGATCACCCGCGACGCCCGTGATGTGATACGGCCGCACCGGCCGCCCGACCCGGTCGCCCGCCCTTTCGAAACTCTGGCGACAAGCGGCTCACCCGGCCCTCGAAAAAGGTCGTAAGCAGAACGTGCCCTGTAGCCTTTCGTGCGAGTTGTCTCCAGGTCGTACGCATGGGAGTTGCCTTGTCCGTCCACGCGGACGCCGGTCGGCGTCGCATCGAAGAACTTTTCCAGGAGCACGAAGCGCGCGTCCTCAAGCGCTGGCTTGAGATCGCCCGTTCGTCCACCGGCGGCACCGGCAATCAGGCGGATCGCGGAGGTCTGTCCGACCAGTTGGGCGAGCTCTACCAGGCGCTGCGCCAGTCGTTCAGCGACTCCGGCGACCTCAGCGACCTGCGCGGCCTGCTCGCCGAGCTCTCCCGTGACCGTGCCCGCCAGGGTTTCACCCCGACCGAGACCGCGGTCGTGGTGTTCGGCCTGAAGGAGGCGCTCTACGAGATCGTCGAGGAGGACGGCTCGCCGGAGGCCGTGCGAGGTTTCATCTGGTTCTCACGGGTAATCGACGACCTCGGGCTCTTCACCATGGAGAGCTACGCGGCGGCCAGGGAGAAGATCATCATCGATCAGGCGGAACAGCTGCTCGAGCTGTCCACCCCGGTGGTCAAGCTCTGGGAAGGCATCGTCGCGGTGCCGCTGGTCGGCACGCTCGACTCGGCCAGGACCCAGGTCGTCATGGAGAAGCTGCTGCAGACGCTCGTCGACACCGGCTCCGAGCACGCGGTCATCGACATCACGGGGGTGCCCGCCGTCGACACCGAGGTCGCCCAGCACCTGCTCAAGACCGTGGTGGCGGCCCGGCTGATGGGCGCCGAGTGCGTGATCTCCGGCATCCGCCCGCAGATCGCCCACACCATCGTCACCCTCGGCATCGAGTTCGGCGACATCGTGACCAAGGCCACCCTCGCCGACGCGCTGGCCCACACGCTGCGGGCGAGCGGGGTCAAATTCGTCAAGGGCGGGGAGTCGCGCATCGCGGTACGGACGGTGGAGAGCTGATGGATCGCGTCCCCATCCTCAAGCTCGGCGACATCCTGATCGTCTCCATCCAGATCGACCTGCAGGACATGAGCGTGCTCGCGCTCCAGGAGGACCTGTCGGAGAAGGTGGTCGAGACCGGCGCGCGAGGGGTGATCATCGACATCACCGCCGTTGAGATCGTCGACTCCTTCATCGGCCGGATGCTGGCCACCATCGCGGCGATCTCCCGCATGCTCGACGCCGAGACGATCGTCGTCGGCATGCGCCCGGCGGTGGCGATCACCCTCGTCGAGCTCGGCCTCTCCCTCGGCGGCGTGCGCACGGCGCTCAATCTCGAGAAGGGCGTCGCGATGCTGAACCAGATCGAGAGCTCCCAAGCCTCCACGGCCGCCTGGTGACGACCGTGGAGGAGTTGCCCATCAACGTCAACGGCGACGTCGTGCTGGTCCGCCAGCACGTCAGGACCGTCGCCGTGAACGTGGGCCTGTCCCTGGTCGACCAGACCAAGGTGGTGACCGCGGCCAGCGAGCTGGCCCGCAACGCCCTGGTGTACGCGGGAGGCGGGCAGGTGCGCGTCGAGGTCGTCCACAAGGGCATGCGGCGGGGCCTGCGGATGGTGTTCAGCGACAACGGGCCCGGCATCCCGGACATCGAGCAGGCACTGACCGACGGATGGACGACCGGCGGAGGCCTCGGCCTCGGCCTCAGCGGCTCCCGCCGCCTGGTCGACGAGTTCGACCTGGAATCGACTCCCGGTGAGGGCACGTTGATCACGGTGACGAAATGGGCGCGCTGATCCACTCCCAGCACGACACCTGGGTACGGGCGGAGGACGCCAGCGCGATCGGCGCGCTCCGCCGTACCGCCGTGACGCTCGCGGAGATCCGCGGGTTCAGCGAGGAGGACACCGGGCGGGTCGCCGTCGCGGTGAGCGAGGCCGCGTCGAACCTGGTCAAGCACGCGACCGAGGGGATCATGCTGATCCGCCCGCATCCGGAGCTGGACTCGGCCGTGGAGGTCCTCGCGATCGACCGGGGGCCGGGAATGCGGGACGTCTCGCGCGCCCTGCGCGACGGCTACTCCACCACCGGAACGCTCGGCATCGGGCTGGGCGGCATCGCCCGGATGGCCAGCGGGTACGAGGTTCACTCGATACCCGACCGGGGCACCGTGCTCGGCATGTACTTCGTCGCGCAGGGCGCCCCACGTCCTGCGTGCCGGGTGAGCGGCCTGACCCGCCCGATCGGCGAGGAGACCGTCTGCGGCGACGCGTTCGTGATCACCGAGGAGGGCACCACCGCGACCGTGATGCTCTGCGACGGCCTGGGCCACGGTCCCGCGGCCGCGCAGGCCTCCCAGGAGGCGGTACGGCTGTTCCTGCGGCACGCCGGCCTCGCCCCGGTCACCGTCCTGGAGCGCATCCACGCCGGCCTCGGCCACACCAGGGGCGGCGCGGTCGCCGTGGCCCGTATCGACGGCGCCGCGGGCACGGTGAGCTTCGCCGGCCTCGGCAACGTCTCCGCGTGGATCGCCCACAACGACGGCCGTCAGGGAATGATCTCCGTCCCGGGCATCGCCGGGCACAAGGCCAGGACCCTGCGCCAGTACGAGTACGCGCTGCCCCGGCACAGCGTCGTGCTGCTCCACTCCGACGGCCTGACCGAACGCTGGGACGTCACCTCCTATCCCGGGCTCGTCACGCGCCTCCCCTCCGTCGTCGCCGGCACGCTGCTGCGTGATGCCGGCACCCGCAGGGACGACGCCTGCGTGGTCGCCGTCAGGCCGGGCGTATGACCGGGGACGAGCTGATCCGGATCCACGTCCAGGACGACCAGGACGTCTTCGCCATGCGCAAGCTGGGTCGCGAGGTGGCGGAGAGCGTGGGGCTGGAGGCCCAGGACCAGATCCGGGTGGCCACCGCGCTGAGCGAGATCGGCAGGGAGTTCGTCGAGGCGGGCGCCGGCGTCTCCGTCTCCTTCCGGCTGGAGCGGGACGCCCTGCTCGTCGCGGTCGACTTCTCGGCGAAAACCGACTTCCGTCCCTCGGACGGCGTGACGCTGGCGGGGCGTCTCGTCGACCTCATCGAGCTCGATCCCGCCGAGGGAAGAATAAGCATGGTCAAACGGCTCCCGCAGGGCCGCAAGCCGAAACTTTCGGCCGAGGAGATCCGCGCCAGGATCGCCGCTTCGGCGCCCACCACCGCCCTCGACGAGCTGCGCAGGCAGAACAGCGAGCTCGCCGAGACCCTGGAGGAGGTCCTGCAGCTCAACACCGAGCTGCAGGAGACCAACCAGGGGGTGCTGGCGCTCTACAACCAGCTGTCCGAGGAGCTGGAGGAGACCAACCGCGGCGTCGTGGCGCTCTACGCCGAGCTGGACGAGAAGTCCGCGCAGCTCCGGGTGGCGAGCGACGCGAAGAACCGGTTCTGGACCACCGTCAGCCACGAGCTGCGCACCCCCCTCAACTCGATCATCGGCCTGGTCCGCCTGCTGGTGGGACCGGGCGGGGATCCGCTGGCCGCCGAGCAGCTCCACCAGATCAACCTCATCGGCTCCTCGGCGGAGACGCTGCTGTCACTGGTGAGCGAGTTGCTCGACATGGCGAAGGCCGAGGCGGGGAGACTCGATCCCCAGCCCTCCATGGTCGATCTGGTGGCCCTGGCCGAGCGGCTGCGCATGACGCTGCACCCCACCACCGGCGACGACGGGGTGACGCTCACGATGGAGGTCTCGCAGGCGCCGCCGGAGATGCTGGTGGACGAGGTGATGCTCACCCGGATCCTGCGCAACCTTCTCTCCAACGGGCTGAAGTTCACCGAGCGCGGCGAGGTCAAGCTGGAGGTGAACCTCGACGCGACCACCCAGGACCTGGTCTTCACTGTGACCGACACCGGGATAGGCGTGCCCGAGGAGCACCTGGAACGCGTCTTCGAGGAGTTCTTCCAGGTTCCCGGGCCGATCCAGGTGCGGAGCAAGGGAACCGGGCTCGGCCTGCCGTACGCCCGGCGGCTGGCGGAGGCGCTGGGCGGCGCGCTGCACCTGGCCAGCGTCGCCGGGTCCGGCACCACGGCCACCCTGAGGCTGCCCTACCGGCACGACGGGACTCCCGTGGTCGGCCGGGTGCTCGTCGTGGACGACGACGAGGAGTTCCGCGCCACCGTACGCCGGATGCTCACCGGGTTCGCCGCGCACATCGACGAGGCCTCCGACGGGCTGATGGCCCTGGAGATGATGACGGAGAACCCGCCCGACCTCGCGCTGGTGGACCTGCTGATGCCCCGCCTCGACGGCACCGCGCTGATGTTGCGGATGTCGGACGACGAGCGGTTGCGCGAGGTTCCGGTGGTCGTCGTGACCGTCGCCACGTCGCGCCAGGTCCCGGAGAGGGCACACATGATGATCTCCAAGCAGGGGCTCCGCCGCGACACCCTTCTGGAGGCCATCGGAAGCGCCCTCGGACACGTCGATGGGTGACAACGGGGCGACGGTACTCGTCGTGGACGACACCCCGACCAAGCTGTACATCCTGTCGAGCTGGCTGCGACGCTCGGGGCACCAGGTCGTGCAGGCCACCGGCGGCGTGGAGGCGCTCGTCAAGGTCAGGGAGCTGCGGCCGGACCTCGTGGTCCTGGACGTGCGGCTGCCCGACATCAGCGGCTACGAGGTCTGCGAGCAGATCAAGGCGGACCCGGCGACGTCCTCCATCCCGGTCATCCAGATCTCCGGGGCCGCGATCACCCCGGCCGACCGGGCGCAGGGCCTCGAACGCGGGGCCGACGCCTACCTGGCGGAGCCGGTCGAACCGGACGAGTTCGCCGCGACGGTCGAGGCCACGCTGCGCTACTACCGCGCCCGGAAGCGGGCCGAGCTGATGGCCCTGCGGCTGGCCGCCCTCACCGAGGTCACGCTCTCGATGAACTCCGCCGAGACGTTCGACGAGCTCCTCGCCACGGCCGTCGAGGGAACCTCACGGATCCTGGGCAGGCAGGCGGGCACGCTCGCCCTGCCCCCCGACGGCCGGACCCGCAGGTTCTCCGCCTTCCCCTCGAAGGCCTCCGTGACCAAGGTCGCGGCGTCGGACACGCTGCCCGGGCTGAGCGCGATGTCCCTGGGCGCCGCCGCCGGTACGCAGGTCTTCACGGTGCCGGCCGCCGATTGGCTGAAGCTGATGCCCGACGCGACGCTCAGCGGCGACGTCTCGGCCGTGGTCTGCCGCACCAAGCTGGGCAGGCCTCCCGTCTACCTCGGGGTGGAGGGGACATCGCCACTCGACGCCGACGAGTCCAACGTGCTGCGCCAGCTCGGTCAGGCCCTCGCCCTCGCCGTCGACGCGCTGCGGGCGTACGCCGAGGAGCACGCGATCGCCCTCACCCTGCAGCGCAGCCTGCTGCCGACGCGGATCCCCGAGGTCCCCGGGCTCGCGATCAGCTGGCGGTACCAGCCGGCGGTCGACAACGTCGAGGTCGGCGGCGACTTCTACGAGGTCCTGCGGATGGGCCCGCGGGTGCTCATCGCCATCGGCGACGTCCAGGGACACTCGCTGCTGGCCGCCACCGTCATGGCGGAGCTGCGCCACGCGCTGCGCGCCTCCGTCATCGGCACCTCGGACCTCGGCGCGTCGATGGCGCTGCTCAACGAGGTGCTGCGGCGCTACCACCCCGGCATGACCGCCACCGTGTGCCTGCTCCTGCTCGACCCGGCGACCGGGGAGATGGAGATCGCGAACGCGGGGCACATCCCGCCCTTGTTCATCGCGGACGACCGGGCCGGCTATCACCGCCTGGGCAATCTCCTGCTGGGGGTGGCCGCGGAGACCTACCGGGTCGACCGGGTGAACGTCCCCGAGGGAAGCTCGGTGCTGATGTTCACCGACGGGCTCATCGAGGACCGCGACAAGCTGCTCGACGAGAGCCTGGAGATCGTGCGGCACCTGGCGGAGCGGGTTGAGGAGGACCAGGAGGTCTTCTGCGACCGGCTGATCGAGCGGTTCGGCGCCAGGGAGGACGACGTGGCGCTGGTGATGTTCCGCCGCGGGGCCCGTCGCTGAAACCCTCGGAAAACCTTCGAAACCCTCGGAAAACCTTCGCCGTACCGTCCCGGAGGGGACGGTACGGCGTGCCGGAAGGGCGGGTCAGACGGCGGTCTCGACCGGCTTGGCGGTCTTCTCCAGCTCGGCGAAGAGGCCGGGCAGGACCCTGGCGTGCAGGACCGTGCCGTCCCCGGTGTGCTCAACGCCGAGGACCTCACCCTCCTTGTGCGCCCGGGAGATCAGGTCGCCGCGATCGTACGGCACGAGAAGCCTGACCTCCTGGTCGAAGCGGGGCAGCTCCCGCTCGATCACGGCCCTCAGCTCGTCGAGCCCGGCACCGGTGCGGGCCGAGACCACGACGGTGCGACTCTCCTTCGCGGTCAGCTGGGCCAGCACCACCGGGTCGGCGGCGTCGGCCTTGTTGATGACCACGATCTCGGGGATGTCGCGGGTGCCCTCGATGTCGCCGATCACCTCGCGCACGGCGGCGAGCTGCGACTCGGGGTCGGGGTGCGAGCCGTCGACCACGTGCAGGATCAGGTCGGCGTCGCCGACCTCCTCCAGCGTGGAGCGGAACGCCTCGACGAGCTGGTGCGGCAGGTGCCTGACGAATCCGACGGTGTCGGCCAGCGTGAACAGGCGGCCGTCGGGCGTGTGCGCCCTGCGGACCGTCGGGTCGAGCGTGGCGAACAGGGAGTCCTCGACCAGCACTCCCGCGCCGGTCAGCCGGTTCAGCAGCGAGGACTTGCCCGCGTTGGTGTATCCGGCGATGGCCACGGCGGGGACCTCGCGCTGCGTGCGCCGCGAGCGCTTGGTCTCGCGGGCGGTGGTCATTCCGCCGATCTGGCGGCGCAGCTTGGCCATCCGCTCGCGGATCCGGCGGCGGTCCAGCTCGATCTTGGTCTCACCGGGACCGCGACCGCCCATGCCGACGCCGCCCGCGGCGCGACCGCCGACCTGGCGGGACAGGTTGCCACCCCAGCCTCGCAGGCGCGGCAGCAGGTAGTTGAGCTGCGCGAGCTCGACCTGCGCCTTGCCCTCGCGGCTCTTGGCGTGCTGGGCGAAGATGTCGAGGATCAGCATGGTCCGGTCGATGACCTTGACCTTGACGATCTCCTCGAGCTGGCGGAGCTGGCCGGGGCTCAGCTCCCCGTCGCACACCACGGTGTCGGCGCCGGTGGCGGAGACGATGTCGGCGAGCTCCTGTGCCTTGCCCGAACCGATGTAGGTAGCGGTGTCGGGCTTCTGCCGGCGCTGGATCAGTCCCTCCAGCACTTCCGAACCCGCGGTCTCGGCGAGGAGCTTCAGCTCCAGGAGGGAGTTCTCGGCGTCGATCGCCGTTCCGGAGGTCCAGACGCCGACCAGGACGACCCGCTCAAGCCGCAGCTGGCGGTATTCGACCTCGGTGACGTCTTCCAGCTCCGTGGAGAGGCCCGCCACCCGGCGGAGTGCCTGGCGCTCGGCCAGATCCATCTCGCCGTTGTCGAGCAGGTCGTCGAATCGGTCGATGTCCAGCGGCTCACGAGTGTCTATGTCGTCGCTCCATTCAGATGGTTGGTGCCTGTGCGTTCTTCTCATATGAGTGAACGCCCGAACACCCCGGGTCTCTTCCCCCCGATGGTGCCACGGGAACCCCTACGTCATCACCTGGTTATCACCACTTCGTCCCCGAGGGGCCCAGGCGCCCCGATCGGGCGCCGGGGAACGCCCCGGGACCGCGGCGTCAGGGAAGCAGGACCTGGGCGTCACCGGAGCCGGTCTTCAGCGTGACCTTGCGGGGCGAGGCGGGGTCCTTCGTCACCTCCACGGCCCTGTCGCCGGAGCCGGTCTCGGCGGTGACGTCGTAGCCGCCCTGGGGAAGGTACGCGACGACGTCGCCGTTCCCGGTCTCGATCCGCACCCCCTCGGGCGCGGCGGAGAATCTCGCCTCGACGTCGCCGGAGCCGGTCTCGGCGGTGAACCGCTTGGAGGTGAGGCTGCCGGCCTCGATGTCGCCGGAGCCGCTCACGGCGTTCACCTCCCCGGTCAGCCCGCGCATCGTGATGGTGCCCGAGCCGGTGTCGAGCTTGGTCGTGAGGCCCCGCGGGATCTCGACCTTGTAGTCCACCGTGCAGTTCCCGCGGCACTCGTCGCGCAGGGTGAGCGTGCCGCCGTCCACCGGGTGCTTGGGGGCGGGCTTGTCGCCACGCCAGTGGATGGTCTCGGTCACGTGGACGGCCGGCCGGTCCGACTCGGTGACCACGATGTCGCCGGAGCCGGTGGCGACGTCCAGTTTCGTCAGCTTGGCGGTGACGTCGTAGGAGACGACCTCCTGCTGCCGCTCGCGGAAGTCGAGGGCGAAGTCGCATCCCGAGAGCACGAGCACCGACCCCACGACCGCTCCGGCGACGAGCATGTTCTTCCTCATGCGCTCAACCCTCGATTTCCCGGGAAGCTCTCGCTCCCCACGTGCGACCGGTCCGTTCTCCCCCTCTGCCGAGGGCGCTGACCTCACTCTGTCCGAGTCCGCCTCCCAGATCATCGGGGACCTCCCCGAGCGAGCCCTGAGGAAGACCCTGCCTTTGACCCGCCACCGACCCTCAAGTAGCGTCGATTCCACAATTCAGAATTACTTTTCCACCCTGCGGAAAATTGCACGGAAATGAGGGACTCATGGACGGTGTGGAGATCGGCGGCCCCATCCAGGACCGCTTCGACGAGATCCTCACGCCGGAGGCACTGGCCTTCGTGGCCACCCTCCAGCGCGAGTTCGACGGCCGGCGCCTGGAGCTGCTGGAGGCCCGCCAGGCCCGCCAGGCGGAGCTGTCGGCGGGCGGCACCCTCGACTTCCTGCCCGAGACCAGGCACGTGCGCGAGTCCGAGTGGCACGTCGCCCCGCCCGCGCCCGGGCTGGTGGACCGCCGTGTGGAGATCACCGGCCCCGTCGACCGGAAGATGACGATCAACGCGCTGAACTCGGGTGCCAAGGTCTGGCTGGCGGACTTCGAGGACGCCAACGCCCCCACCTGGGAGAACACCATCAGCGGCCAGCTCAACCTGCGCGACGCGCTCGACCGGACCCTGGACTTCTCCGCCGGGGAGAAGAGCTACGCCCTCAAGCCGGACACCGAGCTGGCCACCATCGTGGTCCGTCCCCGCGGCTGGCACCTGGACGAGAAGCACCTCACCCTCGACGGCAGGCCGTTCTCCGCCTCCCTCGTCGACTTCGGCCTCTACTTCTTCCACTCGGCGCAGCGGCAGATGGCCAAGGGCAAGGGCCCGTACTTCTACCTGCCGAAGATCGAGTCGCACCTGGAGGCCCGTCTCTGGAACGACGTCTTCGTCAGGGCCCAGGAACTGCTCGAGATCCCCCAGGGGACGATCCGGGCGACGGTGCTCATCGAGACGTACCCGGCCGCGTTCGAGATGGAGGAGATCCTCTACGAACTCCGCGACCACTGCGCGGGCCTCAACGCGGGCCGCTGGGACTACCTCTTCAGCGTGATCAAGAAGTTCCGCACCCGCGGCCGCGAGTTCCTGCTGCCCGAGCGCAACGCCGTGACGATGACCGCGCCGTTCATGCGCGCCTACACCGAGCTGCTGGTCAGCACCTGCCACCGGCGCGGGGCCCACGCCATCGGCGGGATGGCCGCGTTCATCCCCTCCCGCCGCGACCCCGAGGTCAACAAGGTCGCCCTGGAGAAGGTCACCGCCGACAAGACCCGCGAGTCCGGCGACGGCTTCGACGGCTCGTGGGTGGCGCACCCCGACCTCGTGCCGATCTGCCGCGACGTCTTCGACGCCGTCCTCGACGACCGGCCGAACCAGCTCCACCGCCTGCGCGAGGACGTCTCCGTCTCCGCCGCCGACCTGCTCGCGGTCTCCAAGACCCCCGGCGACATCACCGAGGCGGGGCTGCGCAACAACGTGGACGTGGCGCTGCGCTACCTGGCCGCCTGGATGGGCGGGCAGGGCGCGGTGGCGATCCACAACCTGATGGAGGACGCGGCGACCGCCGAGATCTCCCGTTCCCAGATCTGGCAGTGGATCCACAACGGCATCGAGCTCGCCGACACCGGCGCCGTGGTGACCAGGGAACTGGTCGAGAAGATCATCGACGAGGAGCTCGCCAAGATCGAGGCGGAGCCCGGCTACGACGGGACCCTCTACGGCCAGGCCACCGCCCTGTTCAAGGAAGTCGCCCTGGACGACGACTTCGCGGAGTTCCTTACTCTCCCGGCGTATGCGCGTATGCCGTGACATGACCATTCCGACGGTGAGGAATCCTCATCCCCTGGCGGGGATTCCTCACTCCGGGCGGCCACCGGGGGCGGATGCGGACGCCGGACCGAGTGGATACTTTGCGTGCATGAGCGATGACAGGAACGGCGAGGGAGCCGGCCAGGGCGGGTACGAAGCGCTGCTCGACGCCGTCAAGCGCGAGATCATCGGCAGCAGGGGGCGGGTGGCACTGCTCACCACCGACACCGAGCTGATCCGGCAGTACTGGCGGATCGGCCGCCACATCCTCGACCGGCAACCGGACGACGAGTGGGGCAGGAAGGTGGTGCCCCGGCTCTCGGCCGACCTGCGCGGCGCGTTCCCCGAGGCGATGGGTTACTCGCGGACCAACCTCCTCTACATGAGGGCCTTCGCGGCCGCCTGGCCCGACTCCGTCCCGCAGACGGCGCGGCCGATTCCCTGGGGTCACCACATCGTCCTGCTGGATATGCTGGACAACAGGGCGACCAGGGAGTTCTACGCGCGCAAGACCGCGGACGAGGGATGGGCCAGGGGCGTCCTGATCACGATGATCAAGGGCCGGCTCCACCTGCGCATCCGCCGCTCCCCGGCGGGGCCCGTCCGCGTGCCGCCCTCCCCCGACTGCCGGGTGTCGCAGCGGGCGGCCGGTGAGCCCCGCTTCGCCGGTCTCGTGGACGAGGGCCCCAGGCACGGCAGGAATGCCGGCGCCGCCGCGCTGAGCGAGAATTCGAGACGAGGATGACGAGGGTGCCGTCCTCGATCGGCCGATGGACGCCGGCGGGCACCGGCGGCGCCGGACCGCCGGGCACGCCGGAGGAGGAACGATGTCGACGAAGACCCTGGACGAGCCGGCCCGCAGGTTCGAGGAACTCCTCGGACCCGGGTCGGTCATCACCGATCCCGTACGGCTGCGCACCTACGAGTGCGACGGGTTGACCCACCACCGGGTCACCCCCGGCGTCGTGGTGCTGCCCGAGAGCACCGAGCAGGTCGCGGCCGTGGTGAGGATCTGCAACGAGTACGGCCTGCCGTTCGTGGCCAGGGGCGCCGGGACGGGACTGTCGGGCGGCGCCCTGCCCCGGGCCGACGGGGTGCTGGTCGTGACCTCGAAGATGCGGCGGATCCTCTCCGTCGACCTGCCGAACCGGCGGGCGACCGTGGAGCCGGGGGTCACCAACCTGGCGATCACCGAGGCCGTCCGCGACCTGGGCCGCTACTACGCGCCCGACCCCTCCAGCCAGCAGGTCTGCACGATCGGCGGCAACGTGGCGGAGAACTCCGGCGGCGCGCACTGCCTGAAGTACGGCTTCACCGTCAACCACGTGGTCGGCCTGGAGATCGTCACCCCCGACGGCGACATCGTCGAGCTCTCCGACACCGACCCCGGCTACGACCTGCTGGGCGCGTTCGTCGGCTCGGAGGGCACCCTCGGCATCGCGACCAAGGTCGTCGTACGGCTGAGCAGGCTGCCCGAGTCCGTCACGACGCTGCTCGCGGCGTTCGAGGACATCGAGCGGGGCGGGCAGGCGGTGTCGGCGATCATCGGCGGCGGCATCGTGCCCGCCGCGATCGAGATGATGGACGCCCTCGCGGTCGAGGCGGCCGAGGCGGCCGTGGCGTGCGCCTATCCCGAGGGCGCGGGGGCGGTGCTCATCGTGGAGCTGGACGGCCCCGCCGAGGAGGTCGCGCACCAGTTCGGCGAGGTGACGCGGCTCTGCCGGGAGAGCGGCGCGTTCGAGATACGGGTCGCCGACGACCCGGCGGAGCGGGCCGCGATCTGGCGGGGCCGCAAGTCGGCGTTCGCCGCGGTGGGCCGGATCAGCCCCGCCTACATCGTCCAGGACGGCGTCGTCCCCCGGACCGCGCTGCCCGGGGTGCTGGCGAGCATCGACGCCCTCTCCCGCGAGTACGGCATCAGGGTGGCGAACGTCTTCCACGCCGGTGACGGCAACCTGCACCCGCTGGTGCTGTTCGACGACGCGGAGCCGGACGCGGGCGAGAGGGCGGAGATCGTCTCGGGGAGGATCCTCGACCTGTGCATCGAGCACGGCGGCTCCATCACCGGCGAGCACGGTGTCGGCGTGGACAAGTCCCGATATATGACCAAAATGTTCTCCGAGGACGATCTCAACACCATGCAGCTGGTGCGCTGTGCCTTCGACCCCCGCGGCCTGTCGAACCCGGGCAAGATCTTCCCGACCCCCCGGCTGTGCGGCGAGGTCCCCGGGGTCCGCAAGGGCGTGCACCCGCTGGTCGAGTCGGGACAGGCGGAGCACTTCTGATGGGAGCACCTTTGGAGGCGCTGCGCGAGACGGGCGTGACGATCAGGGAGGCGACCGCCGACGACGCGGTGGGCGGGGTCCGGCCGCGCTGGGTGGCCCTGCCGGAGAACACCGGGGAGGTCGCCGCGCTGATGCGCGTCTCGGCCGCGCACGACCTGGCCGTGGTCCCGGTGGGAGACGGCACCAAGCTCGGCTGGGGAAACCCTCCCGAACGGTGCGACCTGCTGATCGACACCTGCTGCCTGCTCCTGGGGACCGGGGCGGGGGTAGAGCACTCCTCGGGCGACCTCGTGGCGCGGGCCGGCGCGGGGCTCCCCCTCGACGTCCTCAACGACACGCTCTCGCGATCGCGGCAGGAACTCGCCCTGGACACCCCGCTGGGCGCCGGCACGGTCGGCGGCACGCTCGCCACCGCGGTCGCCGGACCCCGCAGGTTCCGCTACGGCACCGCCCGCGACCTGCTGATCGGCATCACGGTCGTGCTGGCCGACGGCACGATCGCCACCTCGGGCGGCACCGTCGTCAAGAACGTCGCGGGCTACGACCTGGGCAAGCTCTTCACCGGCTCGTACGGCACGCTCGGCGTCATCACCGAGGCCGTCTTCCGCCTCCACCCGATCCCCGCCGACCGCCGCTGGGTCACCGTGGACCTGCCCGCCTCCGTCGGGCCGGGTTCCCCCGAGGCGAAGGACGCGCCGGCCGCGCTGTCCGCGCTGGTCGCCGAGCTCGCGGCCTCGCAGGCCGAGCCGAGCGCCGTCGAGCTGGACTGGCCGGACCTCACCGGCGGGCCCACCGTGTCCGCGCTCGTCGAGGGGGTGGCGGCCGTCGCCCGGGCCGAGGCCGTACGCAAGACGATGGACGAGTGCGGGAGCGCGCGGATCACCACCGAGGCGCCCGGCTGGTGGACGGCGCCGCCCGACGAGGAGGTGCTGCTGGAGCTGCGGGTCCCGCCCGCCGCCGCGTACCCGGCGCTGCGGGCGGTCGCCGCACGCGGGCTGCCCGCGCGCGTGCGCGGGTCGGTGGCCTCCGCGGTCCTGCTGGTCGCCCTGCCGGAAGATGTCGGAGAGGCGGAGCTCGCCGGGTTCGTGACGGGCGTGCGCGACGACCTCCGGCGGCTCGGCGGCGGGCTGACGGTGCTCGCCGCGCCCGCCGCCCTCGCCCGCGGGATCGACCGCTGGGGCCCGTCGGGCGCCCTGCCGCTGATGCGACGGATCAAGGAACGGTTCGACCCCGGCCGGAGGATGTCCCCCGGCCGGTTCGCGGGAGGGATCTGACGTGGACCCTGAGCTGATCAACGACTGCGTGCACTGCGGGTTCTGCCTGCCCTCGTGCCCGACGTACGTCCTGTGGGGCGAGGAGATGGACTCCCCGCGCGGCCGGATCCACCTGATGAAACAGCACGTCGAGGGCACCCCGCTGACGCCGGAGATGGCCGGGCACTTCGACGCGTGCCTGGGGTGCATGGCGTGCGTGACCGCCTGCCCGTCCGGGGTGAGGTACGACCGGCTGATCGAGCAGACCCGGGCCGAGGTGGAGCGGGTGCACGTGCGGGAACCGGACGACAGGGCACTGCGGGCGCTGGTCTTCCAGCTGTTCCCCTATCCCCGGCGGCTGCGGGCGATGCGGCTGCCGCTGCGGCTCAGCGCCGGGCTGCGCCGGGCGGTCGCGCCGAGGCTGGAGCGGATCAACCCGTCCCTGGCGGCGATGGCCGACCTCGCTCCCCCGGCCGCCGCCAGGGTGCGGCTGCCGCGCAGGGTCGCGGCGCGGGGCTCGCGCAGGGCCACGGTCGGGATGCTCACCGGCTGCGTGCAGGGGGAGTTCTTCCCGCAGGTCAACGAGGCCACGGCCCGGGTGCTCGCGATGGAGGGCTGCGACGTGGTGATCCCGCCCTCGCAGGGCTGCTGCGGGGCGCTGTCGCTGCACTCCGGCCAGGAGAGGCAGGCCCTGCGGTTCGCGAAGCGGACGATCACCACCTTCGAGCGGGCGGGCGTCGACACGATCGTGGTCAACGCCGCCGGCTGCGGGTCGACGATGAAGGACTACGCGGAGATCCTCGAGGGCGAGGGCGGCGACTGGGCGGACAGGGCGCGGGCGATCAGGACCGTCGACCTGGCGGAGTATCTCGTCGCGCTCGGCCCGGTGGCCGAGCGGCATCCGCTGCCGCTCACCGTGGCCTACCACGACGCCTGCCACCTGGCCCACGCCCAGGGAATACGGTCGGAGCCCCGCAAGCTCCTGGAGGCCGTGCCCGGCCTGGAGCTGAGGGAGATCGCCGAGTCGGCGATCTGCTGCGGCTCGGCGGGGACCTACAACCTGTTCCAGCCGGAGACCGCGAGGGACCTCGGTGACCGCAAGGCGGAACGGGTGCTCGCCACCGGCGCCGACCTGCTGGTCTCGGCCAACCCCGGCTGCACCATGCAGATCGCCTCGGCGATCCGCCGCCGGGGCGCCGAACCCGTCCCCGTGGCGCACACCGCCCAGGTCCTCGACGCCTCGCTGCGCGGACTGGCGAGGGTGCCGTGAGCGGGGGCCTTCCAAGCGGCAGGGTCCCGGTGAGCGGGGGTTTCGTGAGCGGGGGTCTTCCAAGCGGCGAGGTCCCGGTGAGCGGGAGTTTCGTGAGCGGGGTCCCGGTGAGCGGCCCGCCCGGCCGGTGCGGGATCGAGGGGGGCGTATGAGCGCGGTGCAGTCGGTCGACCGGGCGCTGGACGTGCTGGAGGCGCTGGCCGAGCGGGGCGGCGAGGCCGGGCTCTCGGAGATCGCGGCCGGCACCGGGCTGCCGTACGGGACGATCCACCGGCTGCTGCGCACGCTGCTCGCCCGGGGCTACGTACGCCAGGAGTCCGACCGCCGCTACGCCCTGGGCGGCGCGCTGGTGCGGCTCGGCGGGGTGGCCGAGCGCATGGTCGGCGTGTGGGCGCAGCCGTACCTGACGAGGCTGGTCGAGCTGTCGGGCGAGACGGCCAACCTGGCGGTGCTGGAGGGTGACTTCGTGGTCTACGTCGCCCAGGTGCCCTCGCCGAGGCGGCTGCGGATGTTCGCGGAGGTCGGCAGGCGGGTGCTGCCGCACAGCACGGCCGTGGGGAAGGTCCTGATGGCCGGCAGGGCGGACACCGAGGTGGCGTCGCTGGTCGAGCGGACCGGCATGCCGCGCAGGACCGCCAACACGATCACCGACCTGCCCGGGATGCTCGCCGAGCTGGAGCGGGTGCGAGAGCACGGGTACGCGATGGACCTGGGCGAGGAGGAGCTGGGCGTGCACTGCCTGGCGGTGGGCGTACGGGACGGGGCGCGGACGATCGCCGCGCTGTCGGTGTCCGGACCGGCCGAGCGCATCACCGCGCTCGACCGGCGCGACCTCGCCGAGGGCATGCGCAGGATCGCGCACGACTTCGGCGCCGAACTGGGCCCGGTCATGCCCGGCCGGGCGGACCGCACGTCGTGAGCCGGTCCCCCGCCCCGGCGGGTACGGCGTGAGGCGACCGCGGGAACGTCCGGCGACGGCGGCGGGACGAGGACTCCGGGATACGGCGTGAGGCGACCGCGGGAACGTCCGGCGACGGCGGCGGGACGAGGACTCCGGGGTACGGCACACCTTCCGCCTGGGCTCCCCGGCCGTCCGTCTCCGGCGGCCGCCGCCGGACGAGGGTCCGGGCGCCGGGGTCAGCGGCCCTGGGGGGTGATGTTGAGGTCGCTGCCCTGCGGCACCGGGACCACGCTGACCTGCCCCTTCTGGATGGCCTGCCAGAGCACGGCGCCCTGCGGGCCGAGGACCCTGACCAGGTCCTTGATCGATTCGATCTCGGTGCGGACCTTGGCGTTGCGCTGGGTCTGCGCGATGTTCTCCGCCTTGGCCGCCTGCTCCGAGGCGAGCGCGGCGACCAGGGCCTCCGGCGGCTCGGGCTTCTGGATGGTGAGGGAGATGTCACCGCACTGCCCGCTGCCCGCGTAGTTCTGGTTGCAGAAGTAGTCGCCCCCGGCCGTCGCCTTGATGAACTCCCTGGCGAGCTGGCCGACCCGCGCCTCCCACGCCTGCTTCACCTTCGGGTCGTTGAACAGGCCCCGCCACTCGAACTCCTGCGAGGCGGCGTCCATCGCGCGGTCCAGCGGCACCCGCATGTAGATGTTGAGCATCCGCCGCCAGCCGTCGGACGACTCGCCCTCCTCGTAGTAGGCGCGGAACTTCAGCCCGATCTTCTCGTGGAACTGCTGCAGCGTCCTGCAGTCGGTGTTCAGCGTGAACGTCGCCACCCCGGACACGGTCATCTCCACGTTGTCCTTCGAGACGACCGACAACGGCTTGGACTCGGCGTCGTCCGCCCCGGAGAAGTCGAAGGTCCGCTGGCCGAACGGGTAGGAGTATCCGTTGTCGCCGGGGCCGAGGAGCGTGGCGCCGCTGGAGGGGTTGACGCACCTCTCGAACTTGATGGCCTCGAAGACGCCGCCCGCGTAGTGCAGGACCACCTCGTCGGGCTGGGTGCTCACCCGCGAGCACGCGCTGAGGGCGAACCCGGAGACCACCAGCAGGGCGACCGCGAAAAGGAACCCCTTCAGCAACAGCCGCCTGCCGCCACCGGCCTTCTGAGCGCTCATCATCTCTCCCTTTGCACCCGTTTCGTGAAGGCGGATCCTAATGGCGGCCGATCACGGGCAGTGGAGCCTCCGGCGACTCGACACCCAAGGGAGACATGTCCGTCTATGGAACCCTGTGACGGTGACCGGCGGAGTAGGGGGTGAGAGCGCGGACGCGCTCCGGAAGGATTCCCCTTGATGACGACTGGACGAAGCGGGTGGTGACACTGGGTCTCCCCCAGCGGGCCGGAGCCCTCCCGCCGCCCACGCCCGCCGGCGACGCGACCGCCGCGACCGACGCGACACTGATCGGGGAGTCCCTGGCGGACCCCGACAGGTTCGCGGGACTCTTCGACCGCCACGCCGACGAGATCCACCGGTACGTGGCGCGGCGGCTGGACGACGTGACCACGGCCGACGACGTGACGGCCGAGACGTTCCTCGTGGCCTTCCGCAAGCGGGCCCGGTACGACCTCGGCCGCGCCGACGCCAGACCCTGGCTGTACGGGATCGCCTCCAACCTGATCTCCGGCCACCGCAGGTCGGAGACCCGCAGGCTGAAGGCGCTCGCCCGGCAGGCTCCCGAGCGCCCTGCCGGGTTCGAGGACCGCAGCGCCGAGCGCGTCACCGCCGACCGGCTCAGGCCCGCCCTCGCCGCCGCGCTGGCCGGGCTCGGCTCCGCGGAGCGGGACCTGCTCCTGCTGGTGGCCTGGGCCGACCTGACCTACGAGGAGGCCGCGCAGGCGCTCGGCATCCCGATCGGGACCGTCAGGTCCCGCCTCTCCCGCACCCGGACCAAGATCCGCCGCTCCCTGGAGTCGCACAGATGAACGATGACGAGATCCAGCTGGTGGCCTCCGTCCGGCCCGACGCTCCCCCGTACGACGCCGAGGCCAGGCAGGCGGCCCGGCGGGGGCTGGCCGCGGCCGCCGCGCCGCGGGCCCGGGGTTGGCGGCCGCGGTGGCGCGGACCGTACGCGATGGCGCTGGCCGGGGCGCTCGCGGTGGCGGTGGGGGCGACCGCGATCACCCTGGCACGGGCTCCCGGCGGTTCTCCGGGCCCCGCGGAGGAGGTCGTGGTGACGATGCCGAAGATCGCCGCCGTCTCGGCGAGCGAGGTGCTCGACAGGGCGGCGCGGGCGGCCGTGAGGACGGACCTGGCGCCGCGTGACGACCAGTTCGTCAAGGTCGAGTCGGAGACGATGTACGGCTCCTTCAGCGGCGAGGCGACGAACGCGGAGACGGGTGAGGCCGGCGGGGAGACCCGCTACCTCTACCGGACCAAACGGGCCATCTGGCTGTCCGCCGACGGCACCAGGAACGGCGTGGTGCGGATCGAACACCTGGAGCCCAAGGCCTACCCGGGCTGGCCGATCCCCGAGGTGGCGTACGAGCGGACCGGCGTCGAGACGCTCCCGCTGGTGAACTGCGGGAAGGTTCCCGAGTACATGCGCACCGACCACGCGGCGCTCAAGAGGCTCCCCGCCGACGCGGAGGGGATGCGCGCCCACCTCTACACCGGCGACCGGGGCGGCAGCTCCAAGGACGAGGCGGCCTTCACCGCGGCGGGCGACATGCTCAGGGAGACCTACATGCCCCCGGCGCAGCGGGCGGCGCTGTTCAAGGCGGTCGGCACCATCCCCGGGGTCGACGTCACCGAGCGGGCCGAGGACGCGGCGGGACGCCAGGGGATCGGCGTCGGCAGGATCGGCCTCGACGGCGTCAGAGAAGATCTGATCTTCGACGCGAAGACGTACGAGCTGCTCGGCGAGCGCGGGATCGTGGTCGACGAGAAGGCCGCCAGGTCTCCCAAGGGCAGCCTGGTCGCCTCGACCGCCCAGCTCTCGGTCACCGTGGCCGACGAGGCTCCCGAGGTGGAGATCACGGACGCGGACAGATGCGGCTGACGGCCGCCCTCCCGGTCCCGCCCGCACCGCGGGCCCGGGGTTCCCTGCGCCGCTGACCGGCCGGACGGCGCGCGCCCGGGGCCTCCGGTCCTCCGGCCCCGCCCGCCGGCCGGACGGTGCGCGGGACGGGCCCGGGGTTCCCGGCCCCGTCCTTCGGGGTCAGGTGTGAACGCTGTGGACGGGTGATCCGTCGGACGCGCAGCGGACCTCGACCTTGATCTCGTCCTCCTCGGTCTCGAACTCGACGCGGGCTCGGGCGGCGGGCCCGCGCTCGACGTCGTCGGCCTGGAATCCCTGGGCGGGGCTCCAGGACCGGAGGGTGACCAGGCCGTTCTCGCACCGGGCGATGACCTTGCCGCCCACCGTGGTGATCAACCGGCTCTTGCCGGGCTCCGCGACGGGTGTGGCGGTGGTGGTGACGGTGACGGTCGGCTCGGGGGTGGGCCCGGCGGGATCCGGGGTGCCCTCGGCGGGAGGAGCGGACGGGGGAAGGGCACTGGGCAGGGACGAGGCGAGGGCGAGCGCCTCGTCGACCTCGGCGGCGGAGAGCGGCCGGAGCCCGGTGTCCGTCAGCGGCTCGCTGAGCCGGTCGATCACCGCCACCCCCACTCCGATCGCGATGAGCCCGGTGATCAGCCATCCGGCCACGACCAGGGAAAGACGCTTGCGCATGCCCTCACTGTGCCACCGGAAACGATAAGACAACGCTAAGGAGCGACTAACCCGCTTTTGACGCGGTACGGAAGAGGGCTAACGTGGCGGCAAATGTCGAACGTGCTGCTCATCGAGGACGACGTCGCGATCCGCACCTCCCTCACCCGGGGCCTGCGCGACCGCGGCCACGCCGTGTCGTCCGCCCCCGCCGCCCTCGACGGCCTGCGGCTGGCCGTCGAGGAACGCCCCGACCTGGTCGTCCTCGACCTCGGCCTGCCCGACATGGACGGCCTGGACCTGCTGCGGATGCTCCGCGCGGTGAGCCGGGTCCCGGTGATCGTGGCGACCGCGCGGGACGGCGACGCGGAGATGGTCAGGTTGCTGGACGCGGGTGCCGACGACTACGTGGTCAAGCCGTTCAGCGCGGCCCAGCTCGACGCGCGGATCCGGGCGGTGCTCCGGCGGATGGCCGGGGAGAGCCGCGCCGACAGCGCGGTCACCGTCGGGGGCCTGCGGATCGACCCGCGTACCCGGGAGGCGACCCTGGACGGGACGCCGCTGGATCTGAGTCCCCGGGAGTTCGACCTGCTCCACTACCTGGCGGCCAGGCCCGGCGAGGTGGTCACCAAGCGGGAGCTGCTCACCCACGTCTGGCAGATCCCCTACGGCGGGGCCGACAAGACGGTGGACGTCCACCTCTCCTGGCTGCGCCGCAAGCTGGGCGAGACGTCCCAGGAGCCCCGCTACCTGCAGACCGTCAGGGGGGTCGGCGTGCGACTGGCCGCCCCGGCATGAGGCGCTGGCTGACCCTGCTGGTCGCGGCGACCACCTCCCTCGTGCTGATCGCGCTGCTGGTCCCGCTGGCCCTGCTGGTCCGCACGGTGGCGGTGAGCGGGGCGGTCAGCGAGGCCGAGAGCGAGGCCGAGTCGGTGGCGGTCGTGGTCGGCGCGGTGGACACCGAGACCCTGCGGCTCACCGCGGAGCAGGCCGAGCATCCGGTCACGGTCTTCCTCCCCGGTGGCGAGGTGGTCGGCGATCCCGCCCCGCGCTCCACCGCCGTGGAACTGGCCTCCCGCGGTCGCAGCGTCACCGCCGCCGCCCCCGGCGGGCGGGAGATCCTGGTCGCGGTCCAGGGGGCACCCGGGGGTACGGCGGTGGTCCGGGTGTTCCTGGACGACGGCCGCCTGACCAGGGGCGTGCCCCAGGTCTGGGCCGGGCTGGCGGCGCTCGGCCTGGCCCTGGTCGGGCTGGGCGTGCTGGTCGGCGACCGGCTGGCCCGCGCGGTGATCAGGCCGATCACCGCGCTGGCGGGGGTGTCGCACCGGCTCGCGGCGGGCGACCTGTCCGCCAGGACGGTGCCCGACGGCCCTCCTGAGGTGCAGGCGGTCGGCGTCGCCCTCAACCACCTGGCCGAGCGCATCACCGGCCTGCTCGCGGAGGAGCGGGAGAGCGCCGCCGACCTGTCCCACCGGCTGCGCACCCCGCTGACCGGGCTGAGGCTGGAGGCGGAGTCGCTGGCCGACCCCGAGGAGTCGGCCAGGATCGAGGCGAGGGTGGACGCCCTGGAACGCGCCGTCACCTCGGTGATCACCGAGGCCAGGCGGCGGGTGCGTGAGCGGGCCGAGTGCGACGCGGCGGCGGTGACCGGGGCGCGGGTCGCGTTCTGGTCGGTGCTCGCCGAGGACCAGTCGCGGCACTTCACCCTCGACCTGGCCCCCGGCCCGCTGCCGGTCAAGGTCGCCGCGGACGACCTCGCCGCCTGCGTGGACGCCCTGCTCGGCAACGTGTTCGCGCACACGCCGGAGGGGGTCTCGTTCTCCGTACGGCTGGAGGCGACCGGCGGCGGCGCGCTGCTGACCGTCGCCGACGCCGGTCCCGGCTTCGCCACGCCCGATCCCTCGCAGCGCGGTGAGAGCGGTGCCGGGTCGACCGGTCTCGGCCTCGACATCGCCCGCCGGACGGCGGAGTCGGCGGGCGGCTCGCTGTCCCTGGGGGCCTCCCCCGAGGGCGGGGCGAGCGTGGTCCTGTTCCTGCCCGCCGTCACGCCCTGAGGCCGGGGGCGGAGGCTAGTCCCGCTCCTGCTGGAGGAGGTTCATCACCATGATCACTCCATGGGGTGACATGTCGTCGGTGTGCAGGCGGGAGAGCTCGACGTTGAGCCGGGCGGGGCGTCCCCTCCGGTTCACGCCGTCCAGGGTGACGCCGTCGCCGCGGCCGTTCCCCGGCTCGGGCCCCGTCTCCAGAATCCGCTGAGCCCTGGTCAGAAGCTCCCCGACGGGGAGGCCGATGTCGAGGGAGGCCAGCCGGCAGCCGATCGCCTCGTCGGCGCGGAGCCCCCACAGCTCCTCGGCTCCCGGGCTCCAGACCAGCACCCGCATGTCGGTGTCGATCACGGCCACGGCGTCGCCGAGGCTGCGCACCACCGAGGAGACGAGGAGGGTGGCCCGCTTGAGCTCGTCACTGCGGGAGTTGAGGGTGTCGTTGATCTGCTGGAGCTCGTCGTTGGTCGACTGCAGCTCCTCGTTCATCGTCTCCAGCTCCTCGTTCGTGGACTGCAGCTCCTCGTTGGTGGTCTCCAGCTCCTCGTTCGTGGACTGCAGCTCCTCGTTGGTGGTCTCCAGCTCCTCGTTGGTCGACTGGAGCTCCTCGTAGGCGTGCTCCAGCTCCCGGTTCGTCTGCTCCAGCCGGTCGCGGAGCTGGCGGTAGCGCGTCACGTCGTGGAAGGTGACGCCGACGCCGACCAGCTCACCGCCCGGTTCCAGGAGCGGGACGACGGCGATGTCGAAGACGCTCGGCTCCGGCGTGTTCGGCCGGTGCCAGCTGACGTCCTGCAGCTCGGCGACGCGCAGGTCCAGCTCCACCTGCTCGATCACCGAGCGGAGCTCGACCGGCCGGTAGGACACCTCCAGGTCCTGGAACGGCCGCCCGATGTCGCGGGGGTTGAGGTTGAAGAGCAGCTCGGCGCGCGAGTTCGCCAGGGCGAGGTTCCTGGAGCGGTCGAGCGCGATCTGCGCGACCGGGCCGGTGGCGAGCGCCGCCGCCTGCAGCACCGTGTGCCGCACGTACGGCCGGGCCTGCGACACGCCGGCACCCGGGGCCCAGGTGGTCCGGCTGCCCGGCGGCGGCGATCCGATCTTCTTGAACAGCCTCATCCTGAGGTTCACCGGCTCGAACCTGTCACCGTGGTTCAGCAGCATCTCCGCCTTGCCCAGGAAGAGGTAGCCGGGGTCGGAGAGCGCGAAGTGGAACCGGCGCACGATGCTGAGCTGGGTCTCGCTGTTGAAGTACATCAGCGTGTTGCGGGCCAGCAGGAGGTCGACCCGGGAGATCGGCGCGTCGCGCGTGAGATCGTTGCGACCGAAGATCAGCTGGCGTCGCAGGTCGCGCCGGAACCCGAAACCGGCCTCCACCGACTCGAAGTAGGTCTGGCGCAGATCTTCCGGCACCTCTGCTAGCTGCCGCTCGCTGTACACGGCCGCCCGCGCCGTCTGGAGGGCCTTCTGGTCGAGGTCGGTGGCGTATATCTTCACCCGCTCGCGGAACTCGTCCATGCCGAGCTGCTCGGCCAGCACCATCGCGAGGCTGTAGGCCTCCTCGCCCGTCGCGCAGCCGGCGCTCCAGACCCGGATCACCTTGCCGGGCCCCTTGCTCGCCAGCAGGCTGGGGATCACGGTCTCGCGGAGCGTCTGCCAGGCGGCCGGATCACGGAAGAAGGCGGTGACGTTGATCAGCAGGCTGTCGAAGAGCCGGTTGAACTCCTCGGGTTCCAGCTCCAGATAGTCCCGGTACTCACCGTAGTCACGGAGCTTGAGCGCCTCCAGACGCCTGCTGATGCGGCGCATGAGGGTGGTGCGCTTATATCCCGTGAAGTCGAAGCCACGCGTCTCCTTCAACATGAGCAGGAGGTCGTCGAATTCACGTTCGTCGCCGAGCATCACACTGCCAGCCTAGGCCCGTCACCGACCGCTACGTGAGGGCAAGGGTGTCCCCGGTGCCGCCGATGCGGCTTTGTAGCATTCGCATCGTCTCCAGTGCCTGCCTGGTCTGCTCCGCGTCCTCCAGCAGGCGCCGCGACGAGTGGCTCCTACCCTGGGCCTCCGCGCGCTCCTGCATGCGCTCCAGCATGCGCAGCCGCTCCTCCAGCCGCAGGGTCGCCGTCCACAACGCCCGCTCCACGGCCTCGGCCTGGCTCGCGGCCATGCCCTGCGGGGACCATCCGTGCCCCACCCGGCAGCCGTAGTGGGCCTCGCCGCCGTTCTTCGCCTCGTACACGGGCCCGCCGCACTCCGGGCAGCTCAACCCGGTGAGATCGCCCCCGTACGGGCCGATCTCACCGGATAACAGGTAGAGGGCGACCTCTTTCTCGATGCCCGGATCCTTCACGACCTCGTCCTCGACGGTCGTGCGGCTCTGCCGCACGACCCACTCGGCGATCTCCTCCACCGGGAACGCCTCCGCGCTCCGTGCCGCGGCCAGGGCGGCGCGGGGCATCCCGTCGAACGCGCTCTGCCGGGGGTCCTGGACGACGACCGCGCCGAGATGGCGTTCCACCACGGCGCACCCCCTCGCCCCGTCGTCGAGCGTGCCGCTCAGCACCACGGCGAGCGTACGGGGACCCGCGTCCAGCGCGGCGCTGAGGAACAGCGGGTCGGCGGCCGGCCGGTGACCGTTGTAGCGGGGGCCGCGCGAGAGCCTGATCTCGCCGTCCTGGACCATCAGGTGGCGGTCGGGAGGCGCCACGTAGACCCGGCCGTGCCGCAGGGACTCGCCGTCTCCCGCGGTGGCGGCCTCCAGCGGCCCGGCCCGGTCGAGGATCCCCGCGAGACTGCTCCCCGCCCGGGGGGGCAGGTGCAACACCACGAGGACGGAGGCGGCGAGATCGCCGGGCAACCGCGCGAGCAGGGCGCGCAGAGCCTCGACACCGCCGGCCGAAGCCGCGACGACCACCACATCACGCCCGCTGGAACCTGCCACATTTAGCTTCTATCCCGTCGGGACCCATTCATACTGGGGAACCGTAGGATTGTCGGCGGGGCCTCAGTAAAGACCCTTGAAGGGTATGGCCAATATGGATATGTCGGTGTACGTCATTCACCAATATGGTGACACGGCTCTGGTGGCCGTGATGGGCGAGATAGACGCCTTCAACTATCGGCTGCTGGAGTCGGAGCTGGAGTCGCTCATGCTCGGAGGCGCACGACATATCCTCGTGGACGCCGGGGAGCTGCTCTTCTGCGACGTCAGCGGGGCCCGGGCGCTGGAGCGGATTCACGAGGGCCTCCGCGCGGCCGGAGGAGAGCTGTTCGTCGTCCCCTCCCCGACCGTGATCCGGCTGTTCACCGTGCTCTGGGGAGCGCAGGAGCCCGAGCACCCCGGCCTGGTCGACACCTCCGGCATGGACGATTTCCCCGAGGTCCCACCGGTCCCCCCGCGGCACGTCCCGGCCCTGCGGCGCATCGGCGGCAGGCGCCGCACCCGCCGGGACACCCCCCGGCGCGCCGGGATCCCCGACGCCGAGAAGCCCTCCCCTCGGGAGACCGGCCCGCCGGAACGCACCTCCTCCTGGGAGCGGGAGAGCACGACGCTCCGAGGGCGCATCGCGTCCCTCAGGGAGAGCACGCAGCCCCGGGCCGAGCCGGACGCGGGACACCCGCCCGCCGAACGCGCGGCGCATCCGGCGCTGGAGAGGGCCGCGCGCCTGAGGCGGGAGGCGGCGGCACGCCTGGAGACGCTCCACCTCCAGACGCAGACGACCTGCGCGACGCTGGCCGAGATCCACGACCGGATGGCCGCCCTCCAGGCCGGGCTGGACACCCACCTCGCGATGCGGGCCGCGGTGAGGCTGGCCTGCGAGAACCACGTCAACCTGGCGAAGGCGGATCGGGCGCGCGAGCTCGCCGTCTCCCTCCCCGCCGGGTCCGCCTGAGGCGCGCCCCGGCAGGGGGGCCGAGCGAATGATCAGGCTCCTTCGCGGTTATCCGCGGCCATGCCGGAAAGCATGATGTCGTGACTTTTCCACTCCCCTGAGGGAGAGGAATTCCGCTGAGCCGCTACCGCGGCTCCACGAAGGGCGAGCCGTATGGCGGGCGATCCCGAGATCCACGACAGCTCAGAGGCCCACGACGAACCACAGGACGAGCGTCGCGAGGCCCGCAGGGAATGGAGCGAGCGCACTCGCGAGCGCATCGCCCAGGCCGGTGAGCGGGCCGGGCAGGCCGCCGAGCGCCGGCACGAGCTCGCCCGCGGCGAGACCACGCCGATCTCACCCGACCTCCCGTCGCCCCCGTCCCCGTCGTACGCCGCGTCCCCCGCACCCCCCTCGTCTCCCGTGTCCCCCGACTCACTCTCGCCCTCCGAGCCGCTCTCGTCGCACACCGAACGGACGGACCGGGCCGACGCCCACCTGGGAAAGGCGCGCCTGCGGGCCGACCAGGCCAGGGAGCGCGCGGTGGCCGGATACCGGTCGGCGGCCCAGGCCCACCGGAACGCGGCCGCGAGCCACGACCGGGCCGCGGCGGCGGGAAGCGGGGACGCGGAGACCCACCGGCTCCAGGCGCTGACGCATCGCCGCCAGGCCGCCGCCGACGAGCACCGGGCGTCCACGGCCGAGCGGGCGGGTCCCGATCTCCGGAAAGACGACCCCGGGCGGACCGGCCCCTGATGCGGCCCGCCTGAAGTGGCGTACGAAAACGGGCCGGAATTCGGCGACGGGCCGAACTCGCCTTTGGTTAACGGTTTCTTAGCGCGCCCCTAGCAAAGTCTCCACAAATCTTGGCATATGACACGAATTGCCAAGATTACTGTCGGAACCCTCGCAGCCACCGCCCTCTTGATCGGTGGAGGCGGCATCGCTCTCGCCGCGCAGACGGACGGCGCGGCGATCACCGCCACCGCGGCCGGCACCGGTACGACCGGTGCGACCGCGACCGGCGCCACGGGTACGGCCACCGCACCGGTCACCACCTCGGCGGGCATCTCCTCCGGCAAGGCCGTGCAGATCGCCAGGAAGCGCGTTCCCGGCGCGCGCGTCAGCAAGGTCGAGCGCGAGTGGGAGCACGGCCGGCGGGCCTGGAAGGTCGAGCTGCACAAGGGTGCCTGGGAGTACGACGTCTACGTGTCGGCGAAGACCGGAAAGATCATCAAGTTGAAGCGCGACTACGACGACTGATCAGCAGGACTTGAGAACGCCCTCCATGGCGTCCTTCTCACCGGACGTCACCCACAGGTCGTACTTGACCTTCACCCTGATCTGACGCTCGACGTAGGGGCACCGGTAGGCGCGGCGCGGCGGCAGCCAGGTCGCCGCGTCTCCGGCACCCTTCTGGCCGTTCAGCGGCCCGTCCACGGCCAGCAGGTTCAGCGGGTCGTTGGCGAGTTCCTTCCGCTTGGACGCGGACCACTGCTGGGCGCCCTTCTGCCATGCGTCGGCGAGCGCGACCACGTGGTCGATCTGCACCGCCATGCTGGTCCGCGTCCCGCGCTCGAACTTGATGGTCTTGCCGCTGTACGGATCCTCGAGAATTCCGGACTGCACGACGCAGCCGTCCTCGCCCTTCTTGAAGACCTCTTCCTTCAGGTCGCGAATGAGAATGTCGTTGCGGGTGTCACAGCCGTTCCCGTCAACGTCCGACCACGCGGAACCGAATTCGTCGCGGTCGAACCCGGTCATCGAGGCGCGCCCCTTGACCTGCAGTTTCTTCAAATCCTTGAGCGCCTCGGACGCGGACTTCCCTCCGCCGGAGGACTGCGCCCCGTCGTCCACGCCTCCGCCCGGCACCGGGCCGCAGCCCGCCACCGTGAACGCGATCGTCGCGACGACCACACCTCGTACCAGCGCAGCCCGCACCATGCCACCTCTCACGCGCGTCATTCTCTGAAGCGGCAAATTACCCCAGATAACGTCCTCAATCTTAAAAGCCTCAAGCAGTCTTTGGGGGAACGCAAGAATTTCCGGCCCATCAATCCACGCCTTAACGACATATACCGCGTGACCTGCACAAAGACGCTCACAGGCGCGCCACGATCACCGGACCAGGTGATCGGTTCCCGGAGATCAGGTGATCAGGATCCCGCCGTCGACCGGGATCACCGCACCGGTGACGTACGAGGCGGCGTCCGAGGTGAGGAAGATCGCGGCGGCGACGAGCTCGGCCGGATCGCCGGGGCGCTTCATCAGCACCCGGTGCTCAAGGTGCCAGTTCAGATAGCCCTCGGCGTACTGGTCGGTCATCTCCGAGGCGAAGAAACCCGGCTCGAGGCAGTTGACCCGGATGCCGCGCCGTCCCGTCCACTGCTGGGCGAGATCGCGCGTGAGGCCGACGACCCCCGCCTTGGAGGCGCTGTAGGCGGCCTGCGGCAGCCCGGCGGTCGTCTCGCCCAGGATGCTCCCGACGTTGACGATCGAGGAGCCCGGCCGCATGAGCCTGGCGCAGGCCTGCGCCATCCAGTAGGTGCCGTGCAGGTTGACGTCCACGATCTGCCGGAACTGCTCGGGCGTCTCCTTCAGCGCCGGGACCGCCGAGCCCGCACCCGCGTTGTTGATCAGGATGTCCACCGCGCCCAGCTCGGCCACCGCCGCCTCGGCCAGCGCCTGGCAGTCCTGCGGCCTGGTCACGTCGGTGGCGAGGGCCACGCATCGTCTGCCGGTCTCCTCGACCAGGGCGCGGGTCTCCTCGAGGCGGTCCTTCCTGCGGGCGCCGATCACGATGTCCGCGCCCGCCTCGGCCAGGCCCCTCGCGAACGCGACCCCCAGCCCCGAGGACGCGCCGGTGACGATCGCGACCTTGCCGTCCAGCCGGAATCGTTCCAGCATCCGGATTCTCCTTCGTCCGCCCAATGCGCCGAATGAGATTCTAGGGACCGCGACGAGAATCGCCCGTGAGGGGTCTCCTCACGGGCGAGGCGTTGTCCTGTGCCGCCGACGGCGCGAGCGGTTCACGGACGGTACGGCTTCCCGGGCTCCGAGACGGTCAGGCGGGCGCCGCCCCCTTCCGGGGGCCGGACGACGCCACGGACCGCCGGGCGCGGCCGTGGCGAGCCGTCCTACAGGCCGTACTCCTTGGTGATCCTCTCGTGCCGCTCGACCTCAACGTCGACGGCCTTGGCCAGGTCGAGCCAGGCCAGCGGGTGCACCCAGCGCTCGGTGGCGTCGTCCAGGAGCGCGTCGAGCTCGACCGGGCTGACGTCCGGCGGGACCGCGATCCAGCCGAACACGCCGGGCAGCGGCTCGCCCGAGGTCGGGTGGTTCACGGTGTAGTTGTCGTCGCTGTAGACCCACATCGGCCAGCCGCGCTCGGCCATGACCTCGTTGAACTCCGTCCAGTCGGCCTGGCTGGGAGCGGCGCCGTCGAAGAACCAGCTGGTGTAGCCGCCCGGACGGAGCATGCTGACCGCGGCGAAGGGCGGGACGAAGTTCTCCTGCTCCTCGGCGCTCTCCGGGATCGGCTCGAGCAGCTGCGGCTCGAAGACGACCAGGTCACCCGCGTTGTACTCCATGCCGGGAGGCTGGGGGATGGCCAGGCGCGCCGTCGCGGGGCCGGTGCGCACGCTCAGGACCTGGCGCTGGCTGCCGTCGGGGGCGGGAAGGATGATGCGCACCAGGCCCATCTCCTCCTCGATCGGCCCCTCGCTCGACTTCAGCGGCATCCCGATCTTGGCGGCGCCCAGGCGGACGGTCTCCCAGTCTTCGGCGGCCGTCGCCATGACGACCATCCGCCAGACGTCCTGCTGCTCGATCTCCCCGGAGTCGAGGAGGTCGCGCAGGATGCCCGCGCCCTTGGCGTTGTCGCCGAGCTGCTGCACCGCGGCCGACCACAGGCGGGCCGCCTCGATGCCGGCGCCCGCGGCGGCCGCCGCCTCTCCCTCGGCCGCCGCCTGCTCCCAGCGCTCCCGCGCGGTGTACAGGCGGCCCAGGGCGAGGTGGCGCTGCGCGGCGGGCAGCCGCTCGGCCATCTGCTCCAGGCGCTCGTCCTGGCGCGCCTCGATCAGCAGGCCGCTGAGGTACGCGGCGTCCTGCGGGTCGGCGTTCTCGATGTCGCCGGACTCGACCAGCATGGTCCAGTAGATGTCGGCGCCCCTGGCCGGGTAACCGAGGAAGCCCAGCGTGGTGGTGTGGCGCCGGGTGGCCTCCACGTCACGGCCGGACAGCGGGGTCAGCCAGCCCACCCAGCGCTCCGGGTCGGCGTTGAAGCCGTCGGCGGCGTCGAAGGAGCCGACCAGCTCGGACTCGGGGCCCGGAGCCGGAAGCGGGGTGGCCTCGTCCGCGGCGGCGCGCAGCTCGGCGATCCGCTTGGCGATGTCGCCGGGGTTCCTGAGCTCGCCGGCCGCCGACTCCGCGAGGTCGGCCAGGAGGCGCGCCTGCCAGAGTCCCTGGCGTGCGACCGCCAGGTGCCCCGCGACGAGCGACAGCTCGACCCGGGCGCGGTAGCCGCCCATCATGGCGAAGTAGTCGATCCACTGCTTGAGCACCCGGCCCAGCTGCCAGGTGTTGGTGATCTGCGCCGTTCCGGCGAGCGCGCGGATGGCGTAGGACCACTCCACCCAGACGCGGGGGTGGTCACCCACCACGTCGAGGTCGGGCAGCGCGTCGACGGACTCCTGCACCCGATCGAGGGTGGCGAGCACGAGCGCGCGGAGCACTCCCTCGCGGTGTTCCTTGGCCACCGGGTCGTCGGGCTTGAAACCGGTCGCGGCGTCGAGCGCGGTGAGCGCGTCCTCGGCGCGGCCGGCGGCCAGCAGCGCGCGGGCCGAGGCGGCCCCCAGCTCCCAGCTCGCCTCGCGGCCCGCGCCGCCCAGCGCCGCCACCGCGGCCTCGGCGTGCGAGACGGCCTCGTCGACACGGCCCGCGTCGATCAGCGCCGCGACGTAGTGCTCGGCGACGGAGGCGAAGGCCAGCGAGTCCGGCCCGACGTCCAGCGCCGAGAGCGCGGCCAGCCGCTCGGCGGCGTAACCGGGACCGTCGGCGTTCGCCTGCGCGACGGCCAGCGCCACGACGGCACCGGGCACGGCCGGGCACTCTCGCACGTCCTCCCGCTTGGTGAACTCCACCAGCGTCTCGGCGTCGGCGATCGCGACCGTCCCCTGCGCACGGTCGCCGACGCGGCCGATCAGGTGCCAGTAGCGGGCGTAGAACTCCAGCCAGGGCAGCCGCAGGTTCTCCGCCTGCTGCGCGATGGCGGGCGCGAGCACGTCGAGCTGCGCGTACCGGCCTTCCAGCGCCTGCGCGGGCACATCTCCGATCGCCATAGCCAGACCGGTGTTACCTGCTTCATGCAGTTGCCGCTGGGTGTCGCCCACCCAGGCCCAGATGTCCACGTCCATGAGACGTCAGTCTGCCAGGTCGGCGAGCATGCCCCAAACGGCTTGGGCGAACCCGCACAACCCCGAGGCCTCACGGTATGGACCCACGCACGTGCGGATGAGCGCGGACCCGCCGTGCTCGACGTCCGCGGGGCACCGCGGGGTCACGGAAGATTCACCCGTGCGCCCCGTGGCGTGACCTCCGCGGACACGACACGCCCACGGCGAACGCCGCGCGGGTCGGCGGGGGATCCGAGGTCCCGCGCACGCCTCGGAACGTGACCTCACCGGACACGACCATAAGGAGGCGGCAGGTGGCACGCACAGCTCAGAGAGTGACCTCACCGGACACGACCGGGAGGAAACGACAGGTGGCGCGCACGGCTCAGAGCGTGACCTCACCGGACGCGACGAGGACGGCGGGACCCGCCAGGTAGCTGGTGTGCTCGTCGAGGGTGACGGTGACGGTGCCGCCGAGCACCTCCACCGCCCAGGTGCCGCTGGTCTCACCGGCCAGCCGCGCGGCCGCCACGGCCGAGGCGACGGCACCGGTGCCGCAGGACCTGGTCTCGCCCGAGCCGCGCTCGAAGACCCGCATGACGACCCGGCGCGGGCCCACCGGATTGAGCAGCTCGATGTTGACCCCCGCCGGGAACACCTCGGGGTCGAACGCGGGCTGGTGGCTCAGGTCGAGCTGGGCCACCGGGTCGCCGATGACGCAGGCCAGGTGGGGGTTGCCCATGTCGACGTGGAGTCCCTCGTACTCGTGGCCCGCGACGGTCGTGCGGCTCGCCCCCAGCACCCGGGGCGGGCCCATCTCGACGGTCACGTCACCCGTCTCCGCGAGCCGCACCCGCTTGACGCCCCCCCTGGTCGCGATGCCGAACTCCCCCGGCGCGGCGAGGCCCGCGTCGACCAGGTATCGGGCGAAGACACGCGTCCCGTTGCCGCACATCTCGGCAATGCCGCCGTCGGCGTTGCGGTAGTCCATGAACCACTCGGCCTCGCCCGCCTGGCCGGACACCTCCGGGCTGAGCTTCGTCCGCGTCACGCGCAGCACGCCGTCCGCGCCGATCCCCGCGCGCCGGTCGCACAACGCCGCCACGAGCGTCGCGGACAGCTCCAGCTCACCGTCCGGGTCGGGGAGGATGACGAAGTCGTTCTCGGTGCCGTGTCCCTTCGCGAATCGCATGGGACCAACTCTATCCAGGCACGCGTCCGCCCCCGCCGCCCCGCCCTGCCCCGCCGCCCGGCCGGTCTCCGGGCCGGGGAGCGGTCAGCCGCGGATCGCGGCGAGCGCGCGGCCCAGGAGGTCCGGTTCCCGCTGGGGCAGCCAGATCACGCGGGGATCGCGGCGGAACCACGACTCCTGACGGCGGACGAACCTGCGCGTCGCCCGTACCGTCTCCTGCTTCGCCTCCTCCTCGGTGCACTCACCGCCGAGGAAGCTCAGCACCTGCGCGTACCCGAGGGCGCGGCTGGCCGTACGGCCTCCGGCGAGCCCGCGCGCGGCCAGTTCCCTGACCTCGTCCACCAACCCGGCCCGCCACATGTGCTCGACCCGTGCCTCGACCCGGGCGTCCAGCACCTCCCTGGGCACCTCCACCCCCAGCTGGACGCTGTCGTAGACGGCGTCGTACGACGGCATCGTGGCCGAGAACGGCCGCCCGGAGATCTCGATGACCTCCAGGGCCCGGACGATCCTGCGCCCGTTGCCCGGGAGGATGGTCTCGGCGGCCTTCGGGTCGCGCTCGCGGAGCCGCTCGTACAGCGGGCCGGGGCCGCTCAGGTCGAGCTCGGCCTCCAGCCGGGCACGCACCTCCGGGTCGGTGCCGGGGAACTCCAGGTCGTCCAGGGCGGCCCGCACGTACAGCCCGGATCCGCCCACCAGGATCGGCACGATCCCCTTGGCCCGCAGGCCGTCGATGATCGGCCGGGCCAGCGACTGGTACTCGGCCACGCTGGCCGCCCTCGTCACGTCCCAGATGTCCAGCAGGTGGTGAGGCACCCCCCTGCGCTCCTCCACGGAGAGTTTCGCCGTCCCGATGTCCATTCCTTGGTAAAGCTGCATGGAGTCGGTATTGATCACCTCGCCCCCCAGTTCGAGGGCGAGATCCACGGCCAGGTCGGACTTTCCGGCCGCGGTCGGGCCGACGACGGCGATGACGGGTAGCTGAGGCACGGGGTAAGTCTGCCAACTACCCGGGTATGGGTGAGAAACGATGCGTCCTCGCATCGGAATTGGGGGATTCACCATGTCGATCCTCGACAAGGTCAAGCACATGCTGGGTGGCAGCGCCAAGACCGAAGAGCTCGCCAAACAGGGCATCGACAAGGCGGAGCGGATCGCCAAGGAGAAGCTGGGCGGAAAACACGCCCGGCGCATCGACACCGCCGCGCAGAAGGCCAGGGAGATGGCCGACAAGATCGACGAATCGGACACCAGGCCCCCGGGTACGACACCCGCGCCCGAGCGGGACGACAGCACGTCCGGACCCGGCCGGCCCGGCACGACACCCGCGCCCGGCCGCGCCACGCCTCCCGGACGGGACGACAGCACGTCCGGACCCGGCCAGCCCGGCACCACGCCACCGCCCTACGGGCCGTAGGCGGTCGGCGAGGCCGATCGCAGGTCCCGGTCAGTCCCAGTCGAGCATCGGCTGCAGGTAGCCCTCCAGGGTGAGCAGCCGGCGCTTCGACTCCACGCCGTCGCCCCCGCTGAACCCGCCGAGCCCGTTCCCGGCGACCACCCGGTGGCACGGCACGATGACGGGGACCGGGTTGGCTCCCATGATCGACCCGATGGCCCGCGCCGGCACACCCGTCCCGCTGCGGGCCGCCAGCTCCCCGTAGGTCACCACCTTGCCGTACGGAACCGTCTCGTAGAGCGTGCCGAGCACCCTGCGCTGCACCGGCGAGGTCAGCCGCCAGTCCACCGCGACCCCGAAGACCTTCAGCCTGCCCGCGTAGTAGTCGCCCAGCTCGCCGAGCACGGCCGCCGTCCTGCCGGGGTCGTCCGCCTCATCCAGCCCCAGCCGTTCGAGCAGGCGGGCCCTGAACCGGGACGGCTCTCCCCAGCCCACACTCGCCACACCGTCCTCGGTCACGGCGACGGCCATGTCCCCCAGCGGTGTCGGAACGCTCCCGAACGCCACGCTCCCCGCCATCGGCCTCCGCCCCCTTCGCGAACCCGTCGTCCCCGGCGCCCCGGGCACCGTCCTCTCCCGCCACCGTAACCGCCCCGGGCGGGATCACTCCGTCCAGCGGGCGGCGAAGTAGCCGACGCCGTAGGGCGCGTCGTCGTAGAGGATCTCACCGCGCAGGGCGCTCCCGCACCCGCCGAGGACCTGCAGGGCCGCGCGACCGGCGACCCACAGCTCGGCGGCCTCGCCGGGGTCGAGCACCGGGACCTCGCCGCGGGCGAGCGCCTCGACGATCGCCCTGTCGTACGGTTTCGCGCGAGGGTCCAGGTATCCGGGGGACTTCTCGGTGAGGCGGGCCGAGCCGTCGGCCATGACGAGCATCGCCACGCGACCGGCCGTGGCCGCCAGACGCTCCCCCAGGGCCGCGCACTCCCCCGGAGCCGCGTCGAAGGAGATCGCGTGGAATCCCGAGGCGGTCAGGCGCTCTCCTTCGAGGAGCCGGCGGCCGATCGTCAGGGACAGCGGCAGGACGGGCTCCCCCTCGCCGCTCCGGACGTCGACGCCCCAGGGCGCGAGGCTCCCGGCGGAGTCCGCGCCGTACGCCGCGGTCCGGTCCGCGCCTCCCACCACCACGATCTCGTCGGCGCCGGCGTCGCGCAACGCCCCGACCGCGGCCGCGCAGGCCGCCCTGAGGTCGTCGAGCTCCGCGGCCGCGGTCCCGGCCAGCTCGGGGACCAGCAGCGGGGGATGCGGGCACACGGCCGCGGCGACAAGCACCTCGCCAGACTAACGGAGCCCTGCCGGCGCGGCCCTCTCCGGGAACCGCCCCGCCGTCTCGCCGTCTTGCGTCGTCGTGTCTCGCGTCGTCGTGTCTCGCTGTCTCGCGTCGTCGCGTCGTCGCGTCGTCGCGTCGTCGCGTCGTCGCGTCGTCGCGTCGTCGCGGCTCGTATTTCGCGGCTCGAGGCGAGAACGGCCGTGCGGGACAACGGCTCGCGGGATGCCGGAACGCGGCGGGGCACGGTGATCCGCTCACCGTGCCCCACGTGCCGAACGTGTCCGGCGGGCCGGAGACGTGCGGCTTTCCGATCTCGGTCAGTAGCCGCCGATGGGCCCCTGGGGATGCACGTAGCCGGCGGGGTCGTCGGTGCTGGAGTCCTGCGGCCGCTGACTGCTCTGCGGCTGCTTCGACGGTTTGTCCTTCGAAGGGCTTCCGGCGGCCGACTCGGCTCCGGGCTCGCCCTCGTCCGCCCCACCGGTGCCGGCGCCGGCACCGGAGTCGGCGCCGCCTCCGGCGGACGTGTCATCGGCTCCGGAGGCGGCGTCCGCCCCCTTCCCCTTCTCCGGCTTCCGCTTCGTGGCCTGCGGCGGGCTCTGGTCCGGCGCGGGCTCCTGGGACGCCTCCTGGGCACTGTCCGGCGCCGGCGGCACCCGGGGGTCGTCGCCCCCGGCGTTCATGAAGGCGAAGACCGCACCCCCGCCCAGGAGGGCGGCGGCGAGGACGGAGAAGACGGCTATGGCCAGGCCGTTCATCCGCTGGGGCTTGCGCTTGCGCTTGCGAGGCTTCTTGGGCCCGTCGGCCGGGCCGACGAGGATCTCTGGCTCTCCGGGACTGCCCGGAGATGGAGGGACGTGCATGAGGAAGAACTCCCTGCGGCTCTCGGGGGGAAACCTCCACGGCTTCCGAGGGTGCCGAACCACAGTAGTCACAGCAGGGAAATGCTCGCACACCAATCACAGGCGAATCACGAAATATCGTTCTTCAGGGAAGTCGCGGCGACCCCGCGCGCATCCCCCCTGGCAGGGACGGCGGTGTCGCCGGAATCGCCGCCGCCATCGGGGATTCCGGAAATTCGATCATGGATTCGCGCCACGTGGAGGGGTGCCTTCGAAAAAGCGCCCGGAAGATCTCGGCCGAAGGGAGAAACTCGGGAGAGACGCTTCCGGGCGCGGCGCCCGAGGGGCGGGACCTCAGGAGACGGAGCAGCCCGAGGTCTCCGGGAGCGGGGCGGGACGGCCGATCGAGGGCATGCCCAGCATGACCCCGGGACCGGCTCCGGCCGGGGCGCCCTGGCGGGCCTCCCAGGCGTCGCCCGCGCGGGTTCGGCGGAGCCTCAGCGCGGGACCGTCGGCGACCAGGTGGTGCGGTGCCGCGTACGTGACCTCGGCGCTCACCACGTCACCCGGGCGCGGGGTCTCGGCACCGGGGGTGAAGTGCACCAGACGGTTGTCGGGGGCCCGCCCCGACATGCGGTGGGTCGCCTCGTCCTTGCGGCCCTCGCCCTCGGCGACCAGCACCTCGAGCGTCCGGCCGACCTGCTTCTTGTTCTCCGCCCAGGAGATCTCGGTCTGCAGGGCGACGAGCCGCTCGTAGCGCTCCTGCACGACCTCCTTGGGAACCTGGTGCTCCATGGTGGCGGCGGGGGTGCCGGGCCGGATGGAGTACTGGAACGTGAAGGCGTTGGCGAACCGCGACTCGCGCACCACGTCGAGGGTGGCCTGGAAGTCCTCCTCGGTCTCGCCGGGGAAGCCCACGATGATGTCGGTGGAGATCGCCGCGTCGGGCATCGCCGCGCGGACCCGTTCGATGATACCCAGGTAGCGCTCGGCCCGGTAGGAGCGGCGCATCGCCTTGAGGACACGGTCCGAGCCCGACTGCAGCGGCATGTGGAGCTGGTGCATCACGTTGGGCGTCTCGGCCATCGCCGCGATGACGTCGTCGGTGAACGCCGCCGGGTGCGGGCTGGTGAAGCGGACCCGCTCCAGGCCCTCGATGTCGCCGCAGGCCCGCAGCAGCTTGCCGAAGGCCAGCCGGTCGCCGAACTCCACGCCGTAGGTGTTGACGTTCTGGCCGAGGAGGGTGATCTCCAGCACACCCTGGTCGACCAGGGTGCGCACCTCGTTGAGAACGTCGCCGGGGCGGCGGTCCTTCTCCTTGCCGCGCAGGGCGGGCACGATGCAGAACGTGCAGGTGTTGTTGCACCCCACGGAGACCGACACCCAGGCGGCGTAGGCGGACTCGCGCTTGGTCGGCAGCGTGCTCGGGAAGGTCTCCAGGGACTCCTTGATCTCGACCTGGGCCTCCTGCTGGACGCGCGCCCGCTCCAGCAGCACCGGCAGCGAGCCGATGTTGTGGGTGCCGAACACCACGTCCACCCAGGGCGCCCTGCGGACGATCTCCCCCTGGTCCTTCTGCGCCAGGCAGCCGCCCACGGCGATCTGCATGCCGGGGTTGCCCACCTTCGAGGGGCGCAGGTGGCCGAGGTTGCCGTAGAGCTTGTTGTCGGCGTTCTCCCGTACGGCACAGGTGTTGAACACGACCACGTCGGCCGTCTCCCCCTGGGCGGCCGGGACGTATCCGGCGTCCTCCAGGAGGCCTGACAGGCGCTCGGAGTCGTGCACGTTCATCTGGCACCCATAGGTACGGACCTCGTACGTGCGGGCGCTCTCCACGGTGGCAGTCATCTCACGACAAGGGTAGGCGCTCCGCCGAACCTTCAGGTACGCCCCCAACCTCTCGAACTCCAGGTAATCGATCAGTCACTCAACGTCAATTCTCTCGCTAAGCTGGGACTCCAAAGCCGCATGCGAGAATTAGGACTCGACCGACAGCTGAGAGTGGTGAGCCACGGTGGCGATGCTCGTGCAGACCTCGGAGGCCCCGGTGAAGGCCAAGAAGCCCGTGAAGAAGCCGCGCAAGAAGCCGCAGAGCACCGCGGTCCCGGCGGCGGGCTTCTGGGAGACACCCGGCGAACTCGGCATCGACGAATGGTTCGAGCTCAACTCCCGCGATGACGGCGGCCGCTACGAGCTCATCGACGGGAGCCTGATCGTGTCTCCTGCCCCATCCGCCCAGCATCAGTGGATCGGCGACCGGCTCCGCCGGTTCCTGGAGGACTCCGCCCCCGAGGAGTTGATGGTCGTCACCGGCACCGGGCTCCTCCTGGACTCCCGGCCGGGCGTCATTCCGGACGTCATGGTCGTGGAACGGAAACCGATTCGCGACGGCGCCCAGGTCGTCGACCCGGAATGGGCTCACCTCGTCGTGGAGATCGTCTCCAGGTCCACCACGGCCGTGGATCGGATCATCAAGCCGGTGAAGTACGCGGAGGCCGGGATCCCTCACTTCTGGCGCGTCGAGATGAAACCGTTCCGGGGGCAGGGCGCCGACGAGCTTCCGGTGATCTTCACGTACGCCCTTGACGAGAACGACGACTATCAGCTCATTCACCGTGTCGCCACCGGAACGGCCGTGAACCTGACGGAACCGTTCGCGTTCAGGGTTGACCCCGAGGCCCTGAGCAGGATTTGATGATCAAGGTGTGAGCAGGCCGTGATCTGATCGGTACCGCAGGGTTAGCCCCAGGTGCCCTTTACAGAATTACCTTGTCCACCATGACGGAGAACGGGGACAAGACTCCTCTGGTCGTGCTCGAAGGCGTCAACAAGCACTTCGGCAGCCTGCACGTCCTTCGGGACATCAATCTGACGATCTCCCGCGGCGAGGTCCTCGTCGTCATCGGCCCATCGGGCGGCGGCAAGTCGACCCTCTGCCGGACGATCAACCGGCTGGAGGCGATCGACGAGGGAACCATCACCTTCGACGGGCAGCCGCTCGCGGCCGAGGGCAAGACCCTGGCCAAGCTCAGGTCCGAGGTCGGGATGGTGTTCCAGTCCTTCAACCTGTTCGCGCACAAGACGATCCTCGAGAACGTCACTCTCGGGCCGATCAAGGTTCGCGGCATCGCGAAGGGCGAAGCGGAGCGGCGGGGCATGGAGTTGCTGGAGCGGGTCGGCATCGGCGCCCAGGCGTCGAAGTACCCCGCGCAGCTCTCGGGAGGTCAGCAGCAGCGCGTGGCGATCGCCCGCGCCCTGGCCATGGACCCCAAGATGATCCTGTTCGACGAGCCGACCTCGGCGCTCGACCCGGAGATGGTCCAGGAGGTGCTCGACGTCATGATCGGCCTCGCCCAGGAGGGCATGACGATGATGGTCGTCACCCATGAGATGGGCTTCGCCCGCCGCGCGGCGAACCGCGTGGTGTTCATGGCCGAGGGTCAGATCGTTGAGGAGAACACCCCCGAGGAGTTCTTCACCAACGCCAGGACCGGCCGGGCCAAGGACTTCCTCTCCAAGATCCTCACTCACTGACGGCTCTGCTCATCCCTGATATGTCCCTGATGAAAGACGAGGTAGCAAGAATGCGTGTACGTCGTATTGGAGCCGTGGTGATCGCAGCCGCGGCGGCGATGGCCGGTCTGACCGCGTGCGGCGACGACGCCGGCGGCGGAAGCGACAAGTTCGTGGTGGGCATCAAGGTCGACCAGCCCGGCCTCGGGCAGAAGCAGCCCGACGGCTCCTTCAAGGGGTTCGACGTCGACGTTGCCCGGTATGTCGCCAAGGAGCTCGGCTACACGGACGACAAGATTGAGTTCAAGGAGGCCATCTCGGCCAACCGCGAGTCTTTCATCCAGCAGGGCCAGGTCAACGCCGTGATCGCGACCTACTCGATCACCGACGACCGCAAGAAGAAGGTGGCCTTCGCCGGCCCGTACCTGGTCACCGGCCAGGACATCCTGACCCGGGCGGACGACACCACGATCAACAGCGTCGAGGACCTCAAGACCAAGAAGGTCTGTGGCGCCCAGGGCTCCTCCTCCCCCGCCCGCCTGGTCGAGAAGTTCGGCGACGAGTGGAAGAGCGGTTTCCTCACCGAGCAGCAGGGCTACGGCGCCTGCCTGCCGCTGCTGGAGAACAAGCAGGTCGACGCGATCTCCACCGACGCGACGATCCTGGCCGGCTTCGCCACCCAGTCCCCCGGCAAGTTCCGCCTCGTCGGCAAGCCCTTCTCCGAGGAGAAGTACGGCATCGGCCTGAAGCTGGAGGACAAGGAGACCCGCGAGAAGGTCAACGCGGCCGTGGAGAAGATGTTCAAGGACGGCGCCTGGAAGAAGGCCATCGACGCCAACTTCGGCGAGTTCGGGAAGTTCTTCACCACCCCGCCGGCTGTCGAGCGCTACTGATTCGGTCACACCTCGGCCGGGGCGTACGGACGCCCCGGCCTGTGACCTCTGGAGGGATGAGTGCAGGCACTCTTCGATGAGTTCCCGATCATTCGGGACGCTTTCTGGTTGACGATACGGCTCACCCTCGCCAGCGGGCTGGTGGCGCTCGTGCTCGGGACGATCCTCGCGGGCATGCGGGTGAGCCCGCTGCCGATCCTGCGCGGGATCGGCACGGCGTACGTGAACGTCCTGCGGAACACCCCGCTGACGCTGGTGATCGTGTTCTGCGGGCTGGGCCTCGGCCTGGTCCTGGACGTCTCGTTCTCCGAGAGCCTGTCCACCAACTACCTGTGGCTCTCCATCATCGGACTGTCCGCCTACACGGCGGCGTTCGTCTGCGAGGCGATCCGGGCCGGGATCAACACGGTCCCGGTCGGCCAGGCGGAGGCGGCCCGCGCCATCGGGCTCACGTTCGGCCAGAACCTGAGGCTGATCGTGCTGCCCCAGGCGTTCCGCGCGGTGATCGCCCCGCTGGGCAGCATCCTGATCGCGTTGACCAAGAACACCACGATCGCCGCGGCCATCGGGGTGGGTGAGGCGTCCCTGACCATGAAGACGCTGTTCGAGGCGCACGGCGACGCGGTCATCCAGATCTTCGCCGGGTTCGCGCTGGGCTTTTTGATCCTGACCCTGCCGACCGGACTGCTGTTCGGCTGGCTGGCCAAGCGCCTGGCGGTGGTCCGATGACCGCGGTCACCGCCGAGCGGCCCCCGGCGCGCAAGCGGCGCGCCGAGAGCTCGGAGAACGTCAGCGTCCTGTACGACATTCCCGGCCCCAAGGCCCGGGTACGCAACAACGTGCTCACCGTGCTGGTCGTCCTCGCCGTGCTGTTCGCGGTGTACGTGATGGTGACCAAGCTCGGCGAGAAGAACCAGCTCAACGCCGAGTTGTGGACGCCGTTCCTGCGCGGCGACGTGTGGATCAACCTGATCCTGCCCGGCCTGGTCAACACGCTCAGCGCGGCCGCGGTGGCGGCGCTGATCGCGGTGCCGTTCGGCTTCGTCTTCGGCATCGGCCGGCTCTCGGCGAACGCCTGGATCCGCCGCGCCTCGGGTGCCGTCGTCGAGTTCTTCCGGGCGATCCCGCTGCTGATCATGATCTTCGCGGTGATGTTCGGCGGGAGCGCGGTCTTCGGGCTCACCGTGACGCCCTTCTGGGCGGTGGTGATCGGCCTGGTCCTGTACAACGGCTCGGTGCTGGCGGAGATCGTACGGGCGGGCATCCTGTCCATCCCCCGGGGGCAGAGCGAGGCCGCGCTCGCGGTCGGCCTGCGTCCGGGCCAGGTGATGCGGATGATCCTGCTGCCGCAGGCGGTCACGGTCATGATGCCGGCGATCGTGGCGCAGCTGGTGGTGCTCCTGAAGGACACCGCCCTGGGCTTCATCGTGTCGTTCGAGGACCTGCTGAACGCGGGGGCACGCGTGCTGCCCTCCAACTTCAACAACATCATTCCCGCCGTGATCGTCATCGCGATCATCTACATCATCATCAACGTGATGGTGGGCGCCGTCGCCACCTGGCTGGAGAGGCGGAGCCGTCGCAGCAGGAAGACCGCGGCCAAGCCGATCGCCCGGCCCGACTCGCCGACGGCGGTCGAGGGCGGCCTCGGAACTCCCACCACCCCGGCTCCGTAAAAACACGGCGGCCTCGTACAAACACGGCGGCCTCGCAGGAACACGGCAGCCCAAGGGCGGTCACCGGATCCGGTGACCGCCCTTTCGCGTGCCGGGCGGGCGAAAACATCCGCAGGCCGGCTTATGGCGGAGACCGGACCAACGGCCCTCATCTCATCATTCCCCTCGATCTCACGGCCCGCGCGGTTCACCGGCGGCATATCTCGGGTGACGCGAGCGTGATACCGGCGACACGCGGCGGGTTATCGGGCAGGATTGCGCCATGTCCCCCGAGCAGGTCGTCCTGCCGTACGCCACCTGGCCGTCGCCGGTCTCCACCTCCGACGTGGCCCGTTCCGGGCTGCGCCTCGGATACCCGACGGTGCTCGGCGAGGAGGTCTGGTGGACCGAGGACCGTCCCGCCGAGGGCGGGCGGACCACCATCGTGCACCGGAGCGCCGACGGCGCCCAGCGCGAGCTGCTGAGCGCGCCCTGGAGCGCCAGGACCAGGGTCCACGAGTACGGCGGACGCTCGTACGCCGTGGTGCCCGGCCAGGGCGTGGTGTTCGCCAACTTCGTCGACCAGCGCCTCTACCTGCTGCCCACCGGTGGCGAGCCCAGGCCGCTCACGCCGGAGCCCGAGGAGCCGGCGGCCCTGCGCTACGCGGACCCGGTCCTCCACGACGGGCAGATCTGGTGCGTCAGGGAGCGCCACGACGGCGGCCGGGTGAGCCGGTCGATCGTGTCCGTCCCGCTGTCCGGCGAGGGCGAGCCGCGCGAACGGGCCGGCGGGCACGACTTCTACGCCTCCCCCGCCGTCTCCCCCGACGGCGAGCACCTGGCCTTCGTCTGCTGGGACCACCCCCGGATGCCGTGGAACGGCACCGAGCTGTGGATCTCCCGGCTCGCCGACGGCACGTCCTGGAAGGTCAAGGGCGGCATCTCGGAGTCGGTGCTCGCCCCGCGGTGGCGCGACGAGCAGCACCTCTATCTGGTCTCCGACTGGTCGGGCTGGTGGAACCTCTACCTGGTCGGGATCCACGGCACCTCGGCGAAGGCGCTCCACCCGGCGGAGCAGGAGTTCGCGGGGCCGCTGTGGCAGCTGGGCGCGATGCCGTACGCGCTGCTGGACGACGGGAGCCTCGCGGTCCTGCACGGATGGGGCGACCTGCGGCTGGGGGTCCTCGACCCGGACAGTGGTGTGCTGAGCGACCTGGACGTGCCCTACGACGGCTGGGAGGTGGTGCTGGCCACCGACGGGCGCGCCGTGGTCGGGATCGGGTACGGCGCGGCGCTGCCCCGGTCGATCGTCCGGATCGACACCGTGACCGGGCGGGTGGAGGAGCTGCGCCGGGACGTCAACGAGCTGCCCGACCCCGGTTACCTGCCGCGCGCCAGGCCCGTGGAGTTCGAGAGCCGGTTCGGGCGCGAGGTGCACGCGTTCCTCTACCCCCCGTCCAACCCCGTGGCGCGTGGCGAGGGCCCCGCGCCGTATGTCGTGTTCGTGCACGGCGGGCCGACCGGGAACAGCGTCGGCGCGCTCGATCTGGAGAAGACGTTCCTCACCAGCAGGGGCATCGGCGTGCTCGACGTCAACTACGGCGGCTCCACCGGCTACGGCCGCGTCTACCGCGAGCGGCTGCGCGGTCAGTGGGGCGTGGTCGACGTCGAGGACGCGATCGCCGCGGCCGAGTGGCTGGCCGCGGAAGGGCTGGGCGATCCGGCGCGGATCGCGATCCGGGGCGGTAGCGCGGGCGGCTGGACGGTCATGGCGGCCTGCTGCGCGTCCGACGCGTTCGCCGGAGGCGTCTCCTACTACGGCGTGAGCGGGCTCGCCAACTTCAGCGCGACCACCCACGACTTCGAGTCGCGCTACGTCGAGTGGCTGATCGGCCCGGAGGACCCCGCCCTGTACGCCTCGCGCGAACCCGTCGGCCGGGTGGCGGGGGTGAGCTGCCCCATGCTGCTCCTCCAGGGCCTGTCCGACCCGGTGGTCCCCCCGGCGCAGTCACAGGCCTTCGCCGACGCTCTCGCCGAGCGCGGCGTTCCCTGCACCTACCTCACGTTCGAGGGGGAGGCCCACGGCTTCCGCCGCGCCGAGACCCGTAGCGCGGCCCTGGCCACCGAACTCGCCTTCTACCAGCAGATCTTCCATACCTGAGCGAGAGGCCGGGTGAACCGGCGGATCGCCGGACGGATCAGCGAACCGGGCGGATCGACGTGCTCCCCGGTTGGCCACGTACTCCCCGGTTGAGCGGGCTGGTCCGGCGGGTTGGGCGGACCCGGCTGGTCCGGCCGGTTGGGCGGACCCGGCTGGTCCGGCCGGTTGGGCGGACCCGGCGCGCAGCGGGTCCGGCCGGTAGGAAGGGTTCAGCGGGCGAACTCGGTGGCCCGCGATTCGCGGACGACCGTGATGCGGATCTGGCCGGGGTAGGTGAGCTCCTCCTCGACCTGCTTGGCGACGTCGCGGGCGATCACCTGGGCCTGGATGTCGTCGACCGCGTCGGGCTTCACCATGACCCTGATCTCCCGGCCCGCCTGCATGGCGAAGACCTTCTCCACGCCCTCGTAGGAGGTGGCGATCTCCTCAAGACGCTCCAGCCGCTTGACGTAGGCCTCCAGCGACTCGCGGCGGGCGCCGGGACGGCTGCCGCTGATCGCGTCGGCGGCCTGGGTGAGGACGGCCTCGACGGTCTTGACCTCGACCTCGTTGTGGTGGGCCTCGATGGCGTGGACGACGTCCTCGTGCTCGCCGTATCGTCTGGCGATCTCGGCGCCGATGAGCGCGTGGCTGCCCTCGACCTCGTGGGTGAGGGCCTTGCCGATGTCGTGCAGGAGCGTGCAGCGCTTGAGCAGCGTCGTGTCGAGCCGCAGCTCGGCCGCCATGATGCCGGCGATGTGGGCCGACTCGATGAGGTGGCCGAGCACGTTCTGGCCGTAGGAGGTGCGGTAACGGAGCTGGCCGAGGAGGGTGACGAGCTCGGGATGCATGTCGGTGATGCCGAGTTCCACCAGGGCGTCCTCGCCCGCGCGCACGCACAGCTCCTGGACCTCGGCCTTGCTGCGCTCGTGAGCCTCCTCGATGCGCTGCGGATGGATGCGGCCGTCGAGGACGAGCTTCTCCAGGGTGAGCCGCGCGGTCTCGCGGCGGACCGGGTCGAAGCACGACAGCAACACGGCTTCCGGCGTGTCATCGATGATCAGGTTGACGCCGGTGGTCGACTCGAAGGCCCGGATGTTGCGGCCCTCACGGCCGATGATGCGCCCCTTCATCTCGTCACCGGGCAGGTGCAGGACGCTCACCACGGACTCGGCGGTCTGCTCGGTGGCCACCCGCTGGACCGCCAGCGTGACGATCTTGGTGGCGCGCTTCTCGCCCTCCTTGCGGGCCTCCCCCTCGATCTCCCTGATGATCAGCGCGGCCTCGCGCTTCGCCTGGTTCTCGATCTCCCTGACCAGCTCGGCCCTGGCCTGGTCGCTGGTGAACCCGGACACCCGTTCCAGAATGGCCTTGCGCTCCTCGGCGACCCGCTCGAGATCCTCGCGACGGTCGGCCAGCTCGGTCTCCGTCTCGGCGAGCTTGCGGGCCCGGTCGGCCTGGCGCCTGGCCTCCTCGTCGAGACGCTGCTCGCGCTCCGCCAGCCGGTTCTCCCTGCGTTCGAGGTCGGACCGGAGCTCCTTGAGCTCGTACTTCAGGATCTTGCCCTCGGCCTCGGCCTCCTTGCGCATCTCGGCCGCAGCCTCGATCGCCGTCTCCGACTTGCGCAGCAGCTCTCCGGCGTCGTCCTTGGCCTTCGCCCGGATGTCGGCGGCCTCGCGCCTGGCCTCCTCCAGGTGGGCCTGGACCTCGGCCTCCTGCTCGGGCGTGGGGCCCTTCGCGGCCCCGGCCCCACCGACACGACGCAGCAACACGACCAGCACGGCTGTCATCACGGCGAGAGCCATAACCGCCACTGTCAACATGACGACCACGACCGGATCCATGCGCGCCTCACCTTCCTCGCGTCGCAAATATCAGGCACACGAGGGGTCACACGCACGGCACGGAAAGCCCGAGAGACGGCACCGTCGGGACAGAAGTGAACCCAGAGGGAACCACCCACCGGCTGTTCCCGCCGGTCCGCCGTCCCGTCCTCATCCGCCAAGCCTGCTTGTCCGTATTACACCGCTATGACAATCCGCGCTGCGCGGAGTAACTCCTCACTGCCGTTGAGATTAAGCGTCAGAGAGGTAACGAGCAAGCAAAGACCCGCTGTCAAGCTGCTTTGGACTAGTCGAGTGGATAGCCCTGATCCTCCGCGAATGGCGACGTTTCCGCCCCTTCGTCCTCCAGCACTTCGCGGATCACGCGAAACGCCAGGCCGGGGCCGTACCCCTTGCGGGCGAGCATGCCGGCAAGCCTGCGGGTCCTGACCGCGGGCTCCAGACCCCGGGTCGAGGAGAGTTTGCGCCGCACAAGGCGACGGGCGGTCTCCGCCTCCTCCTCGGGATCGAGCCGATCCACCGCTTCCTTCACGGTCTCCTCGTCCACCCCTCGGTGGCGGAGCTCCGAGGCGAGGGCCTTTCTGGCGAGACCCCGCCCGGCGTGACGCGAGCTCACCCATGCCGCGGCGAACGCCTCGTCGTCGATGAGCCCGACCTCGGAGAAGCGCTCCAGCACGGCGTCCGCCGCCTCCTGGGGCACCTCGCGCTTGCGCAGCGCCTCCGCGAGCTGGGCCCGGGTGCGCGGCGCCATGGTCAGCAGCCGCAGGCAGATGCCTCGCGCAACCGCCTGCGGATCGGATCCGGCCCCCCGGCTCGTCGCGGACCCCTCGGCCGGCCCGTCGGACCTGCCACGCCCACCGAAACCGTCACGTCCGCCGGACCTGCCGCGTCCGACGGGCCTGCCGGATCCGCCAGGCCCGTCGGATCCGTCTCCATCGGATCCATCGAACCGGTCAGATCCTTCGAACCGGTCAGGAAGAAAGCCCGGGGTGGCACTCCCGGACCGCCGCCCACGCCGTGAGGCACGCTTCTTCCGGCCTCGCGGCCCGTCACTCGCCGGGTCTGCGGCTTCCTCGCGAAAGCCTCCCTCCGAGGCGGACGGACCGTGGTCGCGCCCGCGCCGGCCCGATGAACCCGCCCGAGGTTCGTCGGGCCAGGCTCCCCAGTCTCTCGGCCCGGCCTCGCCGGCCGGACCGGAGTCAGGTCCCGTGGTCATCGATCAGCCCGGATTCAGGCGTCACCCGGCTTGGGGGCGGCGGCCTTGGAACCACGACCGGACGCGGCGGGAGCCGAAGCGGCACCGGACGCGCGACCGGACGCGGCGGCGGGGGCCGAGGCCGCGGGGACGGGCGACGGGACGGCCGGGCTGTCGACGCGCGGGCCGACGCCGAGCTTCTCCTTGATCTTCTTCTCGATCTCGTTCGCCATGTCCGGGTGGCTCTTGAGGAAGTTTCGCGCGTTCTCCTTACCCTGACCGAGCTGGTCACCCTCGTAGGTGTACCAGGCGCCGGACTTGCGGACGAAGCCGTGCTCGACGCCCATGTCGATCAGGCCACCCTCGCGGGAGATGCCGACACCGTAGAGGATGTCGAAGTCGGCCACGCGGAAGGGCGGGGCCATCTTGTTCTTGACGACCTTCACCCGGGTGCGGTTGCCGACCGCCTCGGTGCCGTCCTTCAGCGTCTCGATGCGGCGGATGTCGAGGCGGACCGAGGCGTAGAACTTCAGCGCCTTTCCACCGGTCGTGGTCTCGGGCGAGCCGAACATGACGCCGATCTTCTCGCGGAGCTGGTTGATGAAGATCGCGGTGGTGCCGGTGTTGTTGAGCGCGCCGGCGACCTTGCGCAGCGCCTGGGACATCAGGCGGGCCTGGAGGCCGACGTGGCTGTCGCCCATCTCGCCCTCGATCTCGGCCTTGGGCACCAGGGCCGCGACCGAGTCGATGACCAGCAGGTCGACGGCTCCGGACCGGATCAGCATGTCGGCGATCTCCAGCGCCTGCTCACCGGTGTCGGGCTGGGAGACGAGCAGCGCGTCGGTGTCGACGCCCAGCTTCTGGGCGTACTCCGGGTCGAGCGCGTGCTCGGCGTCGATGAACGCGGCGATGCCGCCACCACGCTGGGCGTTGGCCACCGCGTGCAGGGCGACCGTGGTCTTGCCCGAGGACTCGGGACCGTAGACCTCGACGATGCGGCCGCGCGGGAAGCCGCCGATGCCGAGGGCCACGTCGAGCGCGATGGAGCCGGTGGGGACCACCTCGATGGGCGCCCGGGTCTCGTCGCCCAGGCGCATGATCGAGCCCTTGCCGAACTGCCGCTCGATCTGAGCGAGTGCGGTCTCAAGCGCCTTCTCGCGGTCGTTAGCTGCCATGGGAGCCCCCTGAAGGGTCGCGGGTTGGATCGGTTGCCAGAAAGCTACGGGGTGCCGCCGACAATTTCGGAAGGGCACGCCAAGAGTGGTGGCTTGTTCAATATAGCCGAACGACTGTTCGATCGCCGCCCGTTGGCACCATACGTTGCGGGAGTCTCGAACCGCCGCGGAGTCCTCCCCCGCACGACCGGGCGCGGCCGGGCAGGCCGCCAGGCCACGGCTTCGGGAGATGCGGACCCCATCCGGGAGGAGACATTTCCAAGAATTGCCCAGGACCTGTTGTAACCGGGTTGACCTGGAGTGATCCTGAGGGGAAACGACCCGAGGTGCCCGACGTGCCCAACACGTTCACGCAGCAACGTCTAGCCCATCTCGATTCCCTCGCCGCCGAACTGCGACAACGGGGGCTGGCGAGCCGCACCCTCGGAGGCGCCGCCCCGGTGCTGTGGGTGTGGCATCCGGACAGCCGCCGGCAGACCATCGTCTTCGCCACCCCGGTCAGGGACGGCTGGCTGTTCCTGTGGGCGCCGGACGGTGAGGAGAGCGCCGACGATCCCGCGCGGGCGGCCGACTCTGTGGAGAAGCTCCTCGCCCCGCTCACGGAACCGTCCTGACCGGCCCTTCCGGCTCCCCGGCCCTTCGAAGGGCCCCTCGGGCCTTCCCCCGACCCCTCTGATCTTTCACCGTGGGCTCAGGGCTTTCACGAGCTCTTGAGCTCTTGAGCTCTCGGGCTCTCGGGCTCTCGGGCTTCCACCGTGGCCTCAGGCTCTCCGGCCTTTCACGCTTCCCGGCCGCCCTCCGCGCTCTCCGCTCACCGGACCGCGTGCTTAGCGGCTCTCAGCGGAGCCCGGGCGCGACGTCGGTCACCCCGCACACGGCGTGCCAGACCTCCTTGGCTCCGACCCCCTCGGCCAGCGCCTGGATCACGGTCCGGCCGCCGAGGTCGGCGATGACGTAGTCGCGGGCCCACGACTCGGCGTACTGGTCGCCGAAGTGTGACTTCATCCGCTTCCAGAAATCCGATAGACGCATGCCCCAAGTATGGATCCCCTCCGCCGTGCAGCGACCCACCCCGGCGCGCCGCCGGGCCGCGGGCCGCCCGCGTCCCGCGCTCCCGGCCGCCGCCGGACGGGGCGAGCCGTAGACGGAGCAGGCGAGACGGCAGCGGGGGCGAGGGCCGGGGGCGGGGGGCGGGGGGAGCGTCGCAGGCGAGGACAGGGGGCGAGGGCCGGAGCGGCCGGAGGCGGAGGAGAGGCGTCAGAGCACGCGGGAGCCGTACATCTCGCCGAGGGGGTCGGCGAGCAGTTCCAGGCGGGCCCCGTCGGGGTCGGCGAAGTAGATCGACGCGCCGCTCTCGACCTGGTGCGGAACGCCCGCCGCCTCCAGCTTGCCCCGCAGGCGCTCCCACGTGGAGGGATCGACGGAGATGGCGACGTGGTGGAGCCCGCCGAGGACCTCCTTGTAGGGGCCGAGGTCCAGGTCGGGGAAGTCGAAGAAGGCGAGCAGGTTGCCGTTGCCGATGTCGAAGAAGAAGTGGTTCGATCCCCGGTAGTCGCGGTTCTCGAAGATCTCCGTCAGCGGGAACTCCAGAAGGTCCTGGTAGAACGCGATCGTCGTCTCGACGTCGGAGGAGATCAGCGCGAAGTGGTGCAGACCCCTCGCACTGCTCGGCGGGCGGTGCGCCCTGAGGTGCTCCGCCTTGATCCGCTCGCGTGTCGCCTCGATGGCCTGATGGTCGATGCTCACCGTTAGCTCACCACTCAATACGTCGTGTGTTCGTCAAAGCCATGTCCTCGACGGCAGGGAGCCAACCTATCCCGGACGTCACGTCATGGTGGCGAATGGTCACCGTCCCGGCGAACGCCGCGGATCCGGTCTCCCGCGGGGGCCGCGGCACCGGTGGGCCACGCGTCCGCAGGCGATGCGCGGACCGGCTGCTCCCGTCCGCCACCCGGTCATCGGCCGGGCGCCGGCCGGGCGGTGACGGGTTCTGTCGGTGGGGCCGTGCAGTATGGGCGGTGAGCCGGTCGGTCGTCCGGACCGGGAGCTAGGGGGCGGCGATGAGCGAGACGGCGAGCACGGGCGGGGCGCTCGATCACTTCACCCGGATGACCAGGGACTGGTTCACCGGGGCGTTCGCCGCGCCGACCGCCGCGCAGGAGGGGGCGTGGGCGGCGATCGCCCGGGGTGACAACACGCTGGTGGTCGCGCCCACCGGATCCGGCAAGACGCTGGCCGCGTTCCTGTGGTCGCTCGACCGGCTCGCCTCCTCCGCTTCCGGCTCCCCCCTGGACGCCGGATCCTCCGGCACGGACCCGACGGCCGGTACGGGTGGCACCGGTGGTACGGACGGTACGAGCGCCCGGGGCGGGCGAGGGCGTTCGCGGGGGGACCGGGGGGACGGCGAGCCGGTGAGGCGTTGCCGGGTCCTGTACGTCTCGCCGCTCAAGGCCCTGGCGGTCGACGTCGAGCGCAACCTCCGGGCGCCGCTGGCCGGGCTGAGGCAGACCGCGCGGCGGCTCGGGCTCCCGGTGCCGGAGATCTCGGTGGCGATCCGGTCCGGGGACACCGCCCCCGAGGAGCGGCGGCGGTTCGCGACCCGGCCCTCCGACATCCTGATCACCACCCCCGAGTCGCTGTTCCTGTTGCTCACCAGCCAGGCCCGCGAGGCGTTGCGCGGCGTGGAGACGGTCATCGTCGACGAGGTGCACGCGGTGGCGGCCACCAAGCGCGGCGCGCACCTGGCCCTCAGCCTGGAGCGGCTCGACACCCTCCTGCCCCGGCCCGCCCAGCGGATCGGCCTGTCGGCGACCGTCCGGCCGGTGAGCGAGGTGGCCGCCTTCCTGGGCGGATCGCGCCCGGCGACCGTGGTCCAGCCGCCCTCGGAAAAGGAGATCGAGGTCGAGGTGGTCGTCCCGATCGAGGACATGACCGAGCTCGACACGCCTCCCGCCCCGCCCGCCCCCGACGACGACCGCTGGCTGACCGAGACCCCGGCCAGGCGGTCGATCTGGCCGCACGTGGAGGAGCGGCTGTTCGAGCTGATCGGAGACCACAGCTCCACGATCGTGTTCGCCAACTCCCGGCGCCTGGCCGAGAGGCTGTGCACCCGCCTCAACGAGCTGGCGTGGGAGCGGCGGGAGACCGGCGAGGAGCCGGCCGGGCAGGACGCGGGGGCGGGGGCGGAGCCGGTGCACTGGGCCGAGGGGTTCCCGGTCCCGCCGGCCTCCCTCTCCACCCCGGCGGAGACGATGGCGCAGGCCGGCGCGACCAGGGGGGTCGTCCCGGAGATCGTGCGGGCCCACCACGGTTCGGTGTCGAAGGAGGAGCGCTCCCAGATCGAGGAGGCGCTCAAGTCCGGGCGGCTGCCCGCCGTGGTCGCGACCTCCAGCCTGGAGCTCGGCATCGACATGGGCGCGGTCGACCTGGTGGCCTGCGTCGGGGCGCCGCCGAGCGTGGCGAGCGGCCTGCAGCGGATCGGCCGGGCCGGGCACCAGGTGGGAGCGGTCTCGCGTGGCGTGATCTTCCCCAAGTACCGGGGGGACCTGGTCCAGACGGCCGTGGTGGCCGAGCGGATGAGGAGCGGGGAGATCGAGGACCTGCGCTACCCGCGCAACCCTCTCGACGTGCTCGCCCAGCAGATCGTGGCGATGACCGCGCTGGACGAGTGGACGGTCGACGAGCTGGAGGAGGTCGTGCGGCGGGCCGCCCCCTACCGGACGCTGCCCAGGAGCGCGCTGGAGGCGACGCTCGACATGCTCGCCGGCCGCTACCCGAGCGAGGAGTTCGCCGAGCTGCGGCCGCGCATCGTCTGGGACCGGGTGACCGGCACCCTGCGGGGCCGCCCCGGAGCCCAGCGGCTGGCGGTCACCAACGGCGGCACGATCCCCGACCGGGGGCTGTTCGGCGTGTTCCTGGTCGGGGAGAAGTCCTCCCGGGTGGGCGAGCTGGACGAGGAGATGGTCTACGAGTCGCGGGCCGGGGACGTGTTCGTGCTGGGCGCGACCTCCTGGCGGATCCAGGAGATCACGGCCGATCGGGTGCTGGTCACGCCCGCCCCCGGCCAGCCGGGCAAGCTCCCCTTCTGGCACGGCGACACCGCCGGGAGACCGGCGGAGCTGGGCAGGGCCATCGGCGCGTTCCTCCGCGAGATGTCGGCGGCGGGCGCGGACGCCGAGCCGGGAGGTGGGCGCGCCCCGGGCGCGGGGACGGGAGGCGCGGGAGCGGAACGCGCCGAAGCGGGAAACGGGATGGCGGAGAACGCGAGACCGGGGGGCGCGGCGGCGGGGGGCACCGCGCGTGAGGGGGCCCTGGAGAGGATCAGGGCGGCGGGGCTGGACGAGTACGCCGCCGCCAACCTGCTCTCCTACCTGGCCGAGCAGCGGCAGGCGACCGGCTACGTGCCGGACGACAGGACGTTGCTGGTCGAGCGGTTCCACGACGAGCTGGGCGACTGGCGGGTGGTGGTGCACTCCCCGTACGGGGCGCGGGTGCACGCGCCGTGGGCGCTGGCGATCGGGCGGCGGCTGCGGGAGCGCTACGGCGTCGACGTGCAGGCCCTGCACTCCGACGACGGGATCGTGCTGCGCATCCCCGACACGCTCTCCGATCCCCCGTCCGACGTCGCGGTCTTCGACGCGGACGAGATCGAGCGGATCGTCACCGAGGAGCTGGGCGGTTCGGCGTTGTTCGCGGCGCGGTTCCGCGAGTGCGCGGGGCGGTCCCTGCTGCTGCCGCGCCGCGTGCCGGGCAGGCGGTCGCCGCTCTGGCAGCAGCGGCAGCGCGCCTCGCACCTGCTGAGCGTGGCGGGCCGCTACGGGTCGTTCCCCGTGGTGCTGGAGACGATGCGCGAGTGCCTTCAGGACGTGTTCGACGTGCCGGGGCTGGTCCGGCTGATGCGCGACATCGAGGCGCGGCGGGTCCGGCTGGTGGAGGTCGAGACCGACAAGGCGTCGCCGTTCGCGGCGTCGCTGCTGTTCAACTACATCGGCGCGTTCATGTACGAGGGCGACGCCCCGCTGGCCGAGCGCCGCGCCCAGGCGCTCGCGCTCGACACGACCCTGCTGGCCGAGTTGCTGGGCCAGGCGGACCTGCGCGAGCTGCTCGACCTCGACGTGATCACCGACGCCGAGCGGGAGCTGGCCCGGCTGGACCGGCCGCTGCGCGACGCCGAGGACCTGGCCGACCTGCTCCGCTCCCACGGCCCCCTGGTGGCCGAGGACGTCGGCGTGCGCGAGGGCGACCCGGCGTGGCTGACCGTGCTGGAGGGCTCCCGGCGGGCCATCAGGGTGCGGGTGGCGGGGCAGGAGCGGTGGGCGGCGATCGAGGATGCCGCCCGGTTGCGCGACGCGCTCGGCGTGCCGCTGCCCGTCGGGGTTCCGCACGCGTTCCTCGAGCCGGTCGACGACCCGCTGGGCGATCTGCTGGCCCGGCACGCCCGTACGCGCACCCCCTTCCTCGCGAGCACCGCCGCGGCCAGGTTCGGTCTCGGTCCCGCGGTCGTCACCGACGCGCTGCGCCGCCTGGCCGCCTCGGGGCGGCTGGTGAGCGGGGAGTTCCGGCCGGGTGGCCGGGGCGAGGAGTGGTGCGACGCGGGGGTGCTGCGGATGCTGCGCCGCAGGTCCCTGGCCAGGCTCCGCAAGGAGGTGGAGCCGGTCCCCCCGGAGACCCTGGCCGCCTTCGCGCCCGCCTGGCACGGCATCACCGGCGCCCCGCAGCGGGGCAGGCCGCCGATCGACGCGCTGGTGGGAGCGATCGAGCAGTTGCAGGGCGCGTCGGTGCCCGCGTCGGCACTGGAGACGCTGATCCTGCCCTCGCGGGTGCCCGGGTACGACCCGTCGTTCCTGGACGAGCTGACGGCCTCCGGCGAGGTGATCTGGGTGGGGCAGGGGTCCCTGCCGGGCGGCGACGGCTGGGTGTCCCTTTACTTCGCCGACACCGCGCCGCTGCTGATGCCCGGCCCCGCCGACATCACCCTGACGCCGGTGCACGAGGCGGTGCTGGAGGTTCTGGGCGGTGGGGGCGCGCTGTTCTTCCGCGAGCTGGGCGGCCGGGCCGGCGCCCTCCTGGCCGGTGCCGTCCCGGACGACCGCGCCCTGTCCGCCGCCGTGTGGGACCTGGTGTGGTCGGGCCGGATCACCGGCGACACGCTGGCGCCGCTGCGTGCCGTCCTCGGGACGGGACGCCCCGCGCACCGCCCGGCCCCGACCCGGCGACGGCGGGCGGTGCTGCCGACCAGGAGCGGCCCGCCCACGGTGGGCGGGCGCTGGTGGGCACTGCCCGCCCTCGCGGAGGACGCCACCCAGCGCGCCCACGCCCAGGCCGAGGTGCTGCTGGAGCGGCACGGCGTGGTGACCAGGGGTGCGGTGACCGCCGAGCGGCTGCCGGGCGGGTTCGCCGCCGTCTACCAGGTGCTCCGCGCCTTCGAGGAGAGCGGCCGGTGCCGCAGGGGTTACTTCGTGGAGGGGCTGGGCGGCGCCCAGTTCGCCCTCCCCGGTGCCGTCGACCGGATGCGCGCCACGTCCCCCTCCCCCACCCACCCGGACACGGCACCGGCGCTCGACCCGTGGAGTGCGCCGAAGCCGGAGAGGGCTGGGGGGGACGCCCGGCGGGCGGTGGTGCTGGCGGCCGCCGACCCGGCCAGTCCGTACGGGGCGGCCCTGCCGTGGCCCGCGCATCCCGGGGAGGTGTCCCACAAGCCCGGCAGGAAGGCCGGTTCCCTGGTCGTGCTCGTCGACGGGCACCTGGTCCTCTACGTCGAGCGCGGTGGCAAGACCCTGCTGTCCTTCTCCGGCGACGACCGCCTCCGGCCCGCCGTCGACGCCCTCGCGCTCGCCGTGCGCGACGGTGCGCTGGGCAAGCTGACCGTCGAGCGGGCGGACGGCACCGCCATCAACGACTCCCCCCTGGGCGCCGCCCTGGAGGCCGCCGGTTTCCACCCGACTCCCAGGGGCCTGCGCCTGCGGGCCTAGTCGTACTGACCTGGGAGGTCGGGTACGCGGCCGGCGGATGGCGGCCACCGAGCGCGGTGTGTGCTCGGTTCGTCTCGACCACCGGCCTCCCACGGCTCCGGCCTCGCCGGACTCGCCGTTCTTGCTCCTCGCCTCCCGGCCGCAGCGAGGGACCGAAGCACAGCGGGGACCGTTCTGTTGGGCGCTCTTGGCGGACGTCCTCGTTCCGGCGAGCCGGGCCGCCATCGCGCTGCCGGGTTCGGAAAACTGTCGGTGCCCGCCACTACGATCCCAGCCGTTCGCCATTCACTCACGCGAAGGAGCCGTCCCATGGGGTCCAAGCTCAACCCTTACATCGCTTACAACGGGAACGCGCGGCAGGCGATGGAGTTCTACCAGGGGGTCTTCGGCGGCGAGCTGGAGATCATGACGGTCTCGGAATTCGGCTCACCCGACTCGCCCGACGCCGACAAGCTCATGCACGCCCGGCTCGACACCCCGGACGGCTACACGCTGATGGCGTGGGACGCGCCGGAGAGGGTGCCCTACAACCCGGGCAACAATGTTGCGGTTTACCTCGGAGGCGACGACGGCGACGCACTCCGCGGCCACTTCGAGAAGTTGTCCTCTGGCGGCACCGTGGCGATGCCCCTGGAGAAGCAGGTCTGGGGTGACGAGGCCGGCACGCTGGTGGACCAGTTCGGGATCACCTGGATGTTCAACATCACCCAGCAGCAAACCTGATCGACCACGGAGCCGACGCGCTCGGAGTCTCGGACCGGTCCCCGCGGAATCCCTCAGGTCCTGTCGCCGGCGGCCCCGTCTGACGCAGTAGTCGGTCAGCCGGCCGGTCCCGAGGCCGACGGGAGGCGCGAGCGGATCCACGACCACCTCGAACGCTCCTTCCACCCCGGTGCGTCCCGGCCGGGGTGGAAGGAAGGTCCGGGGTGGAAGGAAGGTTGTTCCCCACCGCCCCGGGGCGCGCCGGCACTCCAGCGACACTTCGCGATCACGCTTGGAATCGGCGCCGGTGTGGCAACGGCGGGCGAGGAGCCTGGCCGAGTTGATATGCTGACCAGCAGATTTTTGAGCCTTCCCAGCCGGGTCCAGCCCGCCGGGGAGGCTTTTTTCATGCCCGGATCCGGCCAGACTCCGATGACCGCGGCACGTAATCACACGAAGACGTAAGGATGATCATGACTTTTGCCACTCCCGCCGCGGCGGCGGGGACCTGGAACCTCGGTGATCTGACCATCAACCGGATCGGGTTCGGCACGATGCGCCTGACGGGCAGCGTCGCCTTCGGCCCGGGCGTCCCCGGCGACCGCGACCGCTCGATCGCCGTGCTGCGCCGCGCGGTCGAGCTGGGCGTCGATCACGTGGACACTGCCGCGTACTACTTCTCACCGCACCTGGCGGCCAACGAGCTGATCCGCCAGGCCCTGGCCCCCTACCCGGACAACCTTGTCATCGCCTCGAAGGTCTGGCCGTCCCGGGACCCGTCAGGCGCGTGGTCGTGGGCCGCCCCAGAGGAGTTGCGCGGCCAGGTGGAAAAGAATTTGCGCGCCCTCGACCGCGACCATCTCGACGTCGTCAACCTACGTATCCCACCGAGCAGGCGAACCGGCTCGATCGCCGACCACTTCGGCGCACTGGCCGACCTGCGCACCGCCGGCCTCGTCCGCCACCTGGGTGTCTCCAACGCCACTTCCGCGCATCTGGCCGAGGCTCAGGCCATCGCGCCGGTGGTCTGCCTGCAGAACGCCTTCGGCGTCGGCGCCCCGCCCAGCGAGCAGGAGCTCCTGCGAAGCTGCGCCGAGCAGGGCATCGCGTTCGTGCCGTTCTTCTCGATCGCCGGCGCCGGGCGCGAGACGGGCGCCGGCGGCACGGAGCACGAGGAGGTACTCGCCATCGCCCGCGCCCGCGACGCCACCCCCGCGCAGATCCGGCTGGCCTGGACGCTGCATCAGGGACCGAACGTGCTGGCCATCCCGGGCACCGGCAACCTGGAGCACCTGACGGAGAACGTGGCCGCCGCGGCGCTGCGGCTGTCGGACGACGAGGCAGCCCGCCTCGCCTCCCTGGGTTAGGGCCCACCGGCAAGGCTACGCGCACGCCTGGCCCGCGACGCGGGCATCTCCCGGTATCCGGTGACACTTCGCGATCACGGCTGGGATCTGCGCCGGTAGTGGCAACGCCGGGCGGTGGCCTGATGGCGTCGGCGCCATTGCGACCAGTGCAGTACCTGCCGACCCCGGCCCGGGTCCGCGGAGCAACCGCCCACTTCATCATCGACCCGGGCGAATGCGAAGGTCGGCGGTCAAGCGGCAAGCCAACCTCACCGACGTCGTGCTCCGCGCCCTGCCCGACTCGGGCACCCACCGCCACACCGTCGACGTGACCTACCGGTCAGCGTGGGCGGCTGAGGGCGGCCTCGGCCAGATCCGCCCATTTCTCGACCGAGGAGTGGGGCACGACCACCCAGTCCTTTATCGTCCTGCCCCGCCCCGAGGGATCGAACAGGGACGCCCCGGCCAGCTGGAGCGCGGCTGTGTGTTCGGGGGTGTCCCTCACCAGCCGGAACACCATCGCGCCGTCGCGCTGCAGGCTCGCGAACACCTTCCCCGCCTGGTCTTTCAGCGCGGGATTCCCCATCATCCTGGAGATCCCCACACCCAGGTCGGCCAGCTCGGCGCCGACCTGTTTGAAATCCTCTTCCGCGCTCATCGTCAGTCGATCCCAAACTCCATGGCGACATGGTCGAGCGGCTCGTCGTGATCGGGGCTCTTCGCGCGTGACGCGCTCGCCTCGGCCCCGCCTTCCGGCAGCACGGCGATCAGGCTAGCCGTCCTGGCGGCACCGATCAAGGCCGGACGCGGGGTGCCGACCGTGCCGAGCAGGCGCCGCGGCGCCGCGGGGCCGGCCGGGCACGCCGCCAAAAAAACCTGGTGCGCCCGCACCCCGTGGTCGAACCGGCGCGACCGAGCCGACCAGATGGGCCGCCAAGCGTCCGAGCAGTGCGGGAATCGGCTGCGGACGCGTCGGCCCGATCGCCCCGCCACGCGGGAAACGTGACCGTTTCCACTTGTGTTCTCACGGTGGAAGAAGTGTCGGCCCGCACGTCGGATTGCGTTTACCCAGTAATTCTGCGCCACCCTGCGCTGCACCGGACCGATAGGCGGCGAGGTCCGGTCCAATGTCTCGAAGTCAAGCCCTGCAACGGAAACTCCGCGGCGGGAAAGAATCGTGAACCATATTGTGGGATAAGGATCACGGCCCATATTGTGGTATTCAGCGGCGCCGGCGGGGGCGATTTCTCGAAGAGAATGCAGTGCCGTCCTGACAGTGCGTGATCGCCGCACGGTTCAGGTTTTTCTCGGAGGTTCTCATGACTGATCTGACATTTTGTTCCGCCGGTGAACTCGCTGCCGCCGTCGCGGCGAAAGAGGTGTCGAGCGTCGAGTTGCTCGACCACTACCTGTCCCGTGGAGAGCGGTTCGGTCCGCAGGTGAACGCCATTGTCGCCCTGGACGTGGAAGGGGCGCGGGCCGCGGCGCGGGAAGCCGACCGCGCGGTCTCCCACGGCGAGCCGCTCGGTCGCCTGCACGGCGTCCCGGTGACCGTGAAGGACAGCCTGGAGGTCGCGGGCATGCGGACCACCGGGGGCACGACCCGCTGGGGACACCACGTCTCGACGCGGGACGCCGAGTCGGTCGAGCGGCTCAGGGCCGCGGGAGCGATCGTGTTCGGCAAGTCCAACCTGCCGGCCGACGCCCGGGACTACCAGACCTTCAACGAGATCTACGGGACCACGAACAACCCGTGGGACCCGGCCCGCGTTCCCGGCGGTTCGTCGGGCGGATCCGCCGCGGCGCTCGCCGCAGGGCTGACCGGTCTGGAACTCGGCGGCGACACGGCGGGCTCGATCCGGGTGCCCGCCCACTTCTGCGGCGTCTACGGGCTGCGCACGTCGTACGGGATCGTGCCGAGGTTCGGCAGCGTCTCCGGACACGCCCCCGGGACGCTGGCGGAGTTCGACATGGCGGTGCTCGGCCCGCTCGGCAGGCACGCCGACGACCTCGACCTGGGTCTCGACGTCCTCGCCGGGCCGGACCGCGACCTCGCCCCGGCGTGGCGGCTGGAACTGCCCGCCTCCCGGTCGGAGGCGCTGCGGGGGTTCCGGGTCGCGGCATGGCTCGACGACCCGTTCTGCCCCGTCGACGGCGAGGTGGTCGCGGTCATGCAGGCGGCGCTGGAAGCGGTGCGCGCCGAGGGCGCCGTCGTGGTCGAGGGCGGGGGCCCGGTCGGGCTCGCCGAGACGATGGCCCTCTTCTGGCCGTTGCTGATGGCGCAGAGCGGGCTGATCGAGCCGGAGGAGTCTTACGCCGGGTTGGTGGAACTCGCCGCGGCGGAGGGGGCCGCGGGCGGGTTCGCGTCGGATCAGACCGTCCGCTTCCGCGACTGGCACGCACTCGACGACCGCCGGCAGCACTCCCGTCGCCGCTGGGCCGAGTTCTTCGACGACGTCGACGTGCTCCTCTGCCCGGCGGCCCCGACCGCCGCCTTCCCCCACGACCAGAACCCCGACCTCGGCCGGGCCGGCCGGACCCTGCGGATCAACGGCGCCGACCGCCCGTACCTCGACATGTTCACCTGGACGACGCCGGCGGCGCTCAACCACCTGCCCGCCGCGGTGGCGCCGATCGGGACGACCCGGGAGGGCCTTCCTGTCGGCATCCAGGTGATCGCGCCCTACCTGCATGACCGCACCGCGGTCCGGTTCGTGCAGCGCCTCGCCGAGGTGATCGGCGGATTCCGCCGCCCGCCGGGATTCTGAACGCCGTCACCGGCCCGCCTCGAGCGGGCAGGCGGGCCGGTGAGCGGTGTTCCAGGCTCGGCACGTACGCGCGGACGCGCGCGGGCGGGCGCCGGGGGGACAGGATCGCGGACGCGCCGGAGGTGGATGAGCCCTTCGGCCGGGAATCAGGGCTGGAGCCGGACGGCCCGCCAGCCGTCCTCGGCCAGTTCGTAGCGTAGCCTGCGGTGCAACCGGGACGAGGCCGCGGCCCAGAACTCCACCGCGGTGGGTTCCAGGCGATAACCGGCGAACCGGTCGGGCCTCGGCAGCGGTTCCCGGAGTAGGGCCAGGCGCTCGGCCTCCTTCAGCACCGCCTCCGGATCGTCCAGGGAGTCGCTCTGCCAGGAGGCGGTGGACATGGGGAGCAAGGGGGCGGGCCTGGCCGCCCAGAGCAGGTCGGCCTCGGCCGCGCCGAGCCGTACGACCGGACCAGAGAAGATCAGTTGCTGGGCGGTTTCCCGCCAGTAGAGCAGTCCGGAAGCCCAGCCGTTCTCGGCGATCTCCCGGCCCTTCTGGCTGGTGGCGTGGGTGACGAAGAGCAGGCCGCGCCGGTCGAGCTCCTGCACGATCACCGTCCGGCTGGAAGGACGGCCGCGGCTGTCGGCGGTGGCCAGGGCCAGCGCCTTGGGTTCGCGCACGCCGGCGTCGACGGCGGCCGCCAGCCATCGGCCCGCCAGCTCCAGCGGCTCGGGCGGCGGGGAGCCGTACTCCGGGAAGTCCAGGTCCGTGGGGCCCGTGAGACTTTCGTATCGGCTAGACAAGGATCACTCCTCTGGCCACGGGTGCGGCGGCGCCGGAAACCAGGGTCCGGCCGCTCTCTTCGGCGTGGGCCCGCATCAGGGAGGGGCGGCCCATCTCGACGCCCTGGTGGATCTCGATCCACGTGTCGAACCCGACGCGGCCGTGCCGTCCCAGGTGCAGGGCGAGCGGGCCGGCCGCGGAGCCGGTGGCCGCGTCCTCCTGCACCCCGTACGCCGGGGAGAACATGCGGCTGCGCCAGTACGTCCCCGATCCGGCGAAACAGTTGGTCGCCATGTCCTCGAAGGCCGCCAGCGCCCGATGGTCGGGGCGGAGCCCGGCCAGCGCCTCGATGCTCGGCAGGCCGACGAAGACGTGGCGCGGTCCGTTGACGTAGATCTCGACCGGGAGGGTGGAGCTCTCCAGCCCCAGCGCCGCCAGCAGTTCCTCCTCCCGCGCGAACCCCGCGAAGGTGGGGATCGGCTGTTCCATCGTCGCCGCGACCACCGCGTCGCCCTCGCGCACCAGGTCGAAGGGGATGACGCCCATCTTGGTCTCCAGCCGCAGCCGGTCGCCGTCGAAGAACTCGCCGAGTGCGACCGCGGTGCCCAGCAGCGGATGGCCCGCGAAGGGCAGCTCGTTGACCGGGGTGAAGACGCGGACGTGGTAGTCGCCGTCCTCGCGGGCGGGCAGGACGAAGGTCGTCTCGGAGAGGTTCATCTCCTTGGCGATGGCCTGCATGCGGTCGGCGGTCAGGTCCTCGGCGTCGAAGAGGACGGCGACCGGGTTGCCGGACAGCGGGGTGTCGGTGAAGGAGTCGACAACCACGTAGGGATGCGTCATGAGTCCTCTTTCATCGGCCTCATGGCGAGGTCGTGGTGTTCGCGGATGACCCGGGCAAGCTCGGTCATGATGGCATCGCCCTTCTGATCAGGGAGGAGAGGATGCGCGGGCCGTTGCGGGTGAGCACCGACTCGGCGTGGAACTGGATCGAGGCGAAGTGCGCGCCGCGCAGGGCGTGGATCTCGCCGTTTTCCGGATCGAGGCAGAGCTCCAGGTCTCCCCTGTCCTCGGCGTCCGGGCGGGCGGCGAAGGTGTTGTAGAAACCGACGCGCTCGGTGGCTCCGAACAGGTCGATCGTGCGCGGCGCTCCCTGGTTCGGTACGGCACGGCGGCCCAGGGGGAAGCCGAGCGCCCGGGAGAGCACCTGGTGGCTGAGGCACACGGCGAGGAAGGGGGTCTGACCGTCCAGAAGCTCGCGAACCGCCCGGTCCAGGTAGGCGATCTTGGGGTGGGTGAGGTCGCGCGGGTCGCCCGGGCCGGGGCCGAGCACGATGAAGTCGTGGCCGCTCAGGTCCGGGTCCTCGTCGTAGCGGCGGACGGTGACCGCCATGCCCAGGGAGCGGAGCTGGTGGTCGAGCATGGAGGTGAAGGTGTCCTCCGCATCGATGATCAGTGTGCGCACCCCGGTGAGGTCCCGGCCCTCCGCGTCGCCGTGCCCGAGCCAGAAGCCGGAGATGTCGCTGTTGCGGCGGGCCAGGGCCGCGCGGACGTCGGGATGGCGGCCGAGCCCCGTCCTGGTGCCGGGGGCGAGTGCGGCCAGCAGCCCGGCCACCTTGGCACGGGTCTCGGCGATCTCCGACACCGGGTCGGAGTGGCGCACGAGGGTTGCGCCCACCCCGATCCTCGTCTCACCGCGAGCGTCGACCTCCGCGGTACGGATGAGGATCGCCGAGTCGAGCGTCCGCGCGCCGGCGGCGTCGCGGCCGATCAGAGCCATGGCGCCGCTGTAGTAGCCCCGGCTGTGCGGCTCGTAGCGCTCGATGACGCGGCAGGCGTTCTCCAGCGGGCTGCCGGTGACGGTCGGGGCGAACATGGATTCGCGCAGGATGTCGCGGACATCCCAGTCGCTCGTGCCCTCGATGTAGTACTCGGTGTGCGCCAGGCGCGACATCTCCTTCAGCCGCGGGCCCGCCACCCGCACGCCGGGCGCGCAGAAGCGGGTCATCATCTTCAGCTCCTCGTCGAGGACCATGTAGAGCTCCTCCGACTCCTTGCGGTCGGCCAGGAAGTCCATGAGGTCGCCGAGCTCGGGGCCGGTGGGCGGATAGCGGTAGGTGCCGCTGATCGGGTTCATCGTCGCCACGCCGTCGCGCAGCGTCAGGTGCCGCTCGGGGGTGGCGCCGACGAAGGTGCGCTCTCCGGTGTGGACGAGGAAGGTCCAGTAGGCGCCCGACTCCATCTCCAGCAGCCTGCGGAACAGGGCCAGGGCGTGGGCGGGCGTGTAGTCGTCGATGGTGGTGACGAAGGAGCGCTTGATGACGAAGTTGGCCCCCTCGCCCTCACCTATCGCCTCCTTGAGCACCCGGCGGACGATTTCGGCGTACTGGTCGTCCGAGACGTCGAACTCGCCGCCCGTGGTGGAGATGGGCCGGTCGGGAAGGCGGGTGAGCGCCTGGCCGGCCGAGATGACCTCCTGGTCCGTCACCTTCATCGCCAGCAGGGGCACGCCGTCGTCGGAGCAGGCGTAACCGCGCTCACGTATCTGCCGGAACGGGATGATCGCCAGCACCTCGTGCCACGGCCCCTCCCGGGCGGGCGCCTGGTCCTCCAGGGGCAGGTCGGCCAGGCGCGTCACCTCGGTCACCTCGCCCAGCAGCACGTCGACCGTACCGGGCGCGCCGGACTCCGGCCGGTGCAGCAGGGCGAAGGCGGGGGCCTCGCACAGGCGGCTCAGCAGGTCCGTCATGGCCAGACCTCCTTCGCGGTGAGCAGTACGGCGCAGCGCTCGGCGGCGTAGGTCAGGGCCAGCCGGTGGTAGTCGGGCGAGAAGTCGGCCACCGCGTCGGCGACCAGGAAGGTCTCCAGGTCGTGGGTGAAGGAGTCGACCGCCGTCATGAGTACGCCGACGTGGGCGTACACGCCACAGACGATCAACTGGTCGCGCCCGGCGGCACGCAGCCGCTCCAGCAGGTCGGTGCGGGCGAAGGCGCTGTAGCGGAACTTGGTGAACTCCCAGTCGCCCGGCGCCGGGGCGAGCTCGTCGGCCATGAGCCGGTCCTCCGGGGCGCGGCGCATGCCGGATCCCCAGAAGTCCTTGAGCAGGCCGCGTTCCTCGTCGGTCATCGAGCCCGGCTGGGCGGTGTAGGCGACGGGCACGCCCTGCGCGGCGCTCTGCTCGCGGAGCCGGGCGACGGCCCCGACGAGTTCTTCGCGCATCAACGGCGAGAAGGGCTTGAGGAAGTAACGCTGCATGTCGTGAATGAGCAGGACCGCGCGAGCAGGGTCGGGAGTCCAGCGGGCGGTGTTGCGGGGCAGGTCTCCTGCCGTGGGCAGCGGGTAGGGGGTGATCGGGGGGATCCCGGGCATGATCGTCCTCCATCGAGGGTCCGGTGAGTGCCCGGGGCGCCAGTCGCTCCAGGCGGAGATGACCTGTACGGCCTGTCAGAGGGTTGAGAAACGAGTCACACGTCGTGGTGTTGCGCTCCCTCGCCTGGTCGAAGCGGCTCTCGTCGGCGACGCCGTCCGAGGCGGCCTCCAGGTGGAGCCCGCCCGGCACGCCGCCGGCCGGGACGAAGGCGTGCGCCTCGCGCCGGAGGGTCTCCGCCGGGCGCGTCTTGTGGCTGTCCGGAGCGCGCACGGTGCTGCCGCGCATCGGGTGACGGAGTCGGGTGACAGAGTCGGATGACCCGGTGCCCGGACCGGCGCGCCGCCACGACCGGCGGAGACAGACGCGAGGCGGCCAGGTCGGTGCCCGTCCGGGCGATGGGCCGCAGGCGGCCGGGATCGCGGCCCAGCCGCTCACAGAGCGCGGGCGTCCACCCCGCCGCGCTCGCGTGCGATGTGCTCCGCCGTACACTCCGCCGGATCCTCCGCGCGGTCGCCCGCCTGCGGAACCAGGGTCCGCCCGGCGGCGAGCACGCCGCGCGCGTCACCCGCCCGAGCCGGTGCCGGCCGGTCGGCCGGCACCTCGGTCACCCGGCGGACCTGCGCGGGGTTGTCCCGGACCGGCTGCCGCGGCGTGGCGCTGAGCTGGATGTCTGCCGTCGTCCGAGCTCCGCTCAGGTCGGGATGCCCTCGCGCCTGACCTGCGGCACCGGGATGCCGAGCGCGCGCAGCTGCTCGAAGGGGTTCATGAACTCGCGCTGCCGCTTGATCAGGCCGTCGGCGAGCTCGAAGGAGTGAAGGAAGTGATTCTCATACCGTCCTTCCGGGTAACCGGGGAATCGGATGGCTCCTACCCCGTCGCACTCGACCCAGAAGAAGTTCGGATCCTGCGTCTCGAAGATCTGGATGTTGATCCACACCCAGTCGGGAAAGCATTCCAGCGACCAGACCGCGTGCGCCGCGAGCCGATCTTTCCCGTTGATGACTATCGGCTTTCCGGTGTCGTTCGTCCAGAGGCCGCCGACGCCGTCTTCGGTGAACAGCAAATGGCGCTTGAGCCGATCCTGGCCGGTCGTGTTCATGTATTTCTCGACCGTGGCCCGGTTTTTCCGGCGAAGTTCAGCGTGGTCGTCATTCCACATGACTTTCCCTTTCCCTGCCCATTGACTGCGGTGTTCGGAAGTCATATTCCGGCCTTGTCGGAGACCGGAACCTTGCGGTGGTGCGACTTCTTGGTCGGCCGCGCGGTCCGGCCAGAACGGTTGACCGCCGTGGCCGTCCGGTGGACCCGGGCCGGGGCGTCGGGTCGGACGGCCCCGGGCGCGGGCGGCGGCGAGTGTCTCAGGACCGCGCGGCGACGGCTTCGACCTCGAACAGGATGTCGGGCATGGCCAGGCCGGCGACCCCGATGACGGTTTGCGTGGGAGGGCTGTCGCCGCCGCCCTGCACGACCTTGGCGATCGCCCCGAGCTTGTCGAAGTCGAGGTTCACCACGTACGTCCTGAGCTGGACGACGTGGCCGAGGTCGAGCCCGTGGGCGGCGAGAGCGACGCCGAGGTTGCGGAACGCCTGCCGCACCTGCTCGGTGAAGTCGGTCGAGACGACCGCGCCGTCGGCGCCCGATCCGTACTGACCCGAGACGAACACCAGCTCCGTGCCGGCCGGGGTGGCGGCGGTGTGGCTGTAGCCGAACGGGATCGGGTCGTGCAAACCGTCAGGATTGACGATGGTGTGTGGCACGTGCACTGCCTCTCTTGTGTGGCCGGGTGTTCGTGTCCTGGTGATCGGCCGGGCGCGATCGGCGTGCTCCGCGACGGCCCGCGCGACCGCTTCCGGTGGCCGGCCCGGACGTCGCCCCGGACATGCCGGGCGGCGGCCGGTGGGTCGGTGTGGCCCCGGCCGGCCGGCCCGATGTGTCAGAGCAGCCGGAGCTGGGGACGGTAGATGTCCAGCCAGGTGCTCAGATCGAGTACTCGCTCGATGCCGTTGCGGACGTCGATGGGCATCGTGACCGACTCCTGCCGCGCGACACCGTCCAGCCAGCTGCGGTCGACAAGATCGAACACCGGATCGTCGGTCGCGAGCAGTTCCTTGGCCTGCTGCAGCAGGACGCTGGTGTAGAGCGGGTCCCGGGTGGCCGGGTAGGGCGCCTTCGCCCGGTACAGCACCGACTCGGGGAGCAGGTCGGCGCTCGCGGCGCGGAGCAGGCTCTTCTCCCTGCCGTCGAAGGTCTTCAACGACCACGGGGTGTTGTAGACGTACTCCACGAGCCGGTGGTCGCAGAAGGGGACCCGGACCTCCAGCCCGACGGCCATGCTTATCCGGTCTTTCCGGTCCAGGAGCATTCTGACGAACCGGGTCAGATGCAGGTAGGAGATCACCCGCATCCGCCTCTCGTGGTCGGTCTCACCGTCGGCCCGCTCGACCTCGGCGACCGCGCCGGCGTACTGGTCGCGAATGTAGCCGGGCAGGTCGAGGGCGGCGGTGATCTCGGCGTTGAACCGGTCGGATACCTGGGCTCGCGCGCCGGTCACGAAGACGGCCATCCACGGGAAGGTGTTCGCGGCCTGCACCTCGGGCTGGTGGAACCAGTTGTACCCGCCGAAGACCTCGTCGGCGGACTCCCCGGACAGGGCGACCGTGGAGTGCTCACGGATGGCCTTGAACAGCAAGTACAGCGAAGCGTCCATGTCGCCGAGGGTGAGCGGGCTGTCCCGAGCGGTGATCACCGCGCGGCGCACCTCCGGATCGGCCATCGCGGAATGCTTGAGCATGATGTTCTGATGCTGCGAGCCGACGTGCTTGGCCACTTCACGCGCATAGGGGGCGTCTGGCGTGCCGCGCAGCTCGTCGCCGACGAAGTTGTCCGTCTGCCCGACGAAGTCCACCGCGAAGCTGCGCACCTGCTCTCCGTGCTCGGCGAGCTGGGCGGCGGCCAGTGCGGTGGTCACGCTGGAGTCCAGCCCACCGGAGAGCAGCGTGCAGCGCGGCACGTCGGCGACCAGTTGACGGCGCACGATGTCCTCGAGCAACGAGCGCACGGTCTCGACGCTGGTCTTCCGGTCATCGGTGTGCTCACGGGTCTGCAGGGTCCAATAGCGACGTTCGCGCAGGCCGGCACGGTCGACGATGACCAGGCCACCGGGTGCCACCTCGCGCATCCCGCACCACAGCGCGCCTCCGGGCGGCTGCGTGAAGCTGAACAGCGCACGCAGGCCGTCGAGGTCGATCGCGCGGTCCGCCAGCGGATTGGCGAGGATCGCCTTCGGCTCGGAACCGAACAGCACCCCGTCAGCGGTATTGGAGTAATAGAGCGGCTTGATACCCATCCGGTCGCGGATCATGACGAGCTTGTCGGCCCTGGCGTCCCAGATGGCGAAGGCGTACATGCCGTTGAGCCGTTCGGCGACCGCTTCGCCCCACTCCAGGTAGCCGTGCAGCACCACCTCGGTATCGCTACGGGTCCGGAACCGGTGACCACGGCGGAGCAGCTCACTGCGGAGCTCGGCGAAGTTGTAGGCTTCGCCGCTGTAGGTGATCGCCACCTCACCGTCGTCGGTACGCACCGACATGGGCTGGCTGCCGCCTTCGATGTCGATGACCGCCAGTCTCCGGTGGCCCAGCACCGCGTGCCGATCAAGCCAGGTGCCTTCGGCGTCCGGTCCCCGGCAGGCCATGGTCGCCGTCATCGCGTCGAGGTCCGCCTGGTGCCCGGTCAGATCTCGATCGAACGAGACCCAGCCAGCAATTCCACACATAGTTTTACCCTTCTACGTCTCATGCGTACTGTGCAGGGCACGGGTCAAGATCGGGGTCGATCGGTGCGCCAGCCGGAGCCGGCGCGCTCGTAACGCAGCTTCTGACGCAACCGGGTCGGGTCGGCCTGCGAGAACTCGACCGAATCCGGCTCAAGCAGGTAGCCCAGCCAGGCGGCCGGGCGCGACAGCGCCAAACCGGTGCGACCCAGCTGCAGGGCCCGCGCCCGCCAGGTGGTCCACAGAACATCGGATTCCGCGTCGGGCAACGCGTGGGTGGGACCGGTGACGATCACCTGCCGGCCGTCCTCGCGCCAGTACAGCACGCCCGACGCCCAGCCCGTCTCGGCCATGTCGCGGCCCTTGCGGCTGCCGGCACGGCTGGCGAACACCAGCCCCGTGTCGCGGACCGCGAGCACCCGCACCATCCGGTTGGAGGCGTGGCCGCGGGCATCGGCGGTGGCCAGCGCCAGCGCGCCAGGCTCGCGAACGGCGTGCGCGACCGCGCTGTCGAACCAGGCCTGGACCAGGTCCATCGGTTCGGCGGGCGGGGCGGAGAACTCGAAGGCCTCCAGGGCCGGGTTCGGTACGCTCACGGCGACTTCCCGGCCGGCTCGAAGGCCAGGCCGAGATCGACCAGCCGACCGGAGTGGGCACCTTCGACGATGGCCTCGACGTCGGTCGCCATTCGGTGGGTCGGCGGGTATCCGATGAGCTCGGTGGCCCGGTTCGGCGGCATCGGCACCGTGAGGTCTGCCGTGGACTCCCACAGCATCACCGCGCCCCAGCGGTTGGTCAGCCGATCGGAGATCCAGAACTTCAACCGCAGCCCGTGAATCTGCGCCCACGGCGCCACGCCCTCTTCTCGCAGATGGGCGCGCAGGGAGTCGATGGTCTGGTCCGACCTGGAGAGATCCCACCAGGAGATGGTGGCTTTCATGCGTTCAATGCCTCCTTGGTCACCGTCAGTGGCGTCAGGCGCGGTGAGGACGCGCGGCCCGTCCTGGGGCACATCGGTTCGAGGGGGAACCACATCGAGCCGAATGCGACCCGCCCAGGACGCGCACCTCCCCCGCGCCTGGCATCCGGGCTGACCCGCATCTCGCCGACGCCGGGACACTCGGGGTGCGCGGCGCGTGCGAGGGCCACATGGGTGTTGTGGAAGCCCGCCCGTTCCGGCGAGCCGTACAGGTCTGTTTCGCACTGGATGCCCTGGTTCGGGACCTTCCGATGACCGGATGTCGCCGGTGAACGGCTCTCGAACCGTTCACCGGCACACCGGCCTGTGCGTACACCCCGCAGACGATCAGCCGGGCGCGGCCGCGCCAGGAGGTCCGAGCGGAGAAACGCCCTGTGGCGCCACGTGGTGAGCACCCTGCCCGCCGTGATCGGAGCGAGGCCCGGCACGATCTTTCCCCGGGCCGGTCCGTCACCCGCGCACGCCAGGCCGAGACCGCGGAAACGGCCCGGCTGGGGGTTGAGCCGCGGGTCACGGAGCGCCGTGCGCTTCTCCCCGATCCGGGCCGTGCGCTTCTCCCCGATCCGGTAGGCGCCGTACCGGGCCCCGGCACATTCGGTCACGTCGTCATTTTGGGCATGGCGAATTGAGCCCCCGTTTGTACAGCTGGTTGAGCTCCCGTTTGTACAGCCGACTCACCGGCCAGCCGGCTGAGCACAAAGAATGACCAGCCGGCTGAGCACAAAGAAGACGAGACCGCCGAGGCGGTCCGGTCAGTGGTGCCGCGTCTGCTGCGCGCCGCCATGGGGCGGGTACGGGTTATCCTGAACGTACAGCCATGTGCCGTCCGGCTGCTCACTCACGGTGTCGCAGAAATTCCCGGTGAAACTTTCGCGGGTACCGTCGGGCGCGGTCTGCTCCAAGGTGTAATCACCCATGATGGCCGCCGTGCGGCCACGCACCTTTCCGTCCCATCCGCGCTTTCCTCCCGCCTCCACGGTTTGGAGGGGATTGACTTTGAGAATCGGATTCGACTTGAACCAATCGACGTACATCGCCCGGATTTCCTTGTGGCCCCTGGCAATTGTTCCGTCATACAGGACAACCGCCGCTTCGGGCTCATGGAGAGCGATGATTCCGTCCAAGTCCTTGGCCTGAATCCTCTCGCCCAAGATCTTCAGCAGCTCGGCGGGGGACTTGGCACCGGACAGCGCCTTGACGCTGGTGCCGGCATGCGTCGCGGCGTGGGCCGGCGGATGGGGTTCCTTCACCGCCGACGGAGCACCCGTCGCCACGGACACCTGGGCGGCGGTGGGACCGACGGGATAGCCAACGACCAGCAGAAGGGCTGTGGTGACGACCGATAATTTGCAGACGACTCTCTTCATGTCAGCTCCCTGAACTAGAGGTGGCGGCATGGGGAAATGAGGCGTCTTGCTGCGATGCTTGAAGCCCCCGTTTTGCCGCCCGGTTCTAAGATGCCCGGACCCCCGTCCGTTTTGCCGTCCGGATTGACGATGCCCGGACCCCGCCCGTTTCGCCGTCCGGATTGACGATGCCCGGGTCCCCACCCGTTTTTTTCCGTCCGGATCGACGTTAAGGACCAGATAACACTCTGGAGGTGGCGCCTGTCAACGGTGAAAAGATGAGAAATCACGGGCTGAGCGTGCGATTCGGACATTGAATAGGAGCTGGTACTACAACACTGGAACCAGGACGGCTACGGGTTTCCGGACCTAGCGATTTTGGACTTCCGGACCCGCCCGATCATCCTTCGCGTGACCATAAACACATGACGTCGAAAGGTCGGCGAGCCACGTTCGAGGAATGACTACACACCGTGCGTGCGCCACAGAAAGGGAGTCCGCCGATGACCTCCCTCTCGAACCCCCAAAGTATCCGGGGCGTCACTCTTCGCATGACGTCGTGATCACCGTGAGTACGGCGAAGCCGATCCGAAGGCGAAGAAGGACGCGCGGCCCCGGACCGCGGCGGTGACCCTACCCTCCCCGGACGGCGCGGCGGAACTTCTCGAGGCGCTCGTGCAGGGTGCGTTCCCCGCCGTGCCGCGTAGGACGGTAGTAGTCCTTCCCCACCAGCGCGTCCGGCGGGTACTGCTGCTCCAGGACTCCGTCGGGATCGGCATGGGGGTAGCGGTAGCCGACCGAGTTGCCCAGTTTCTTGGCGCCTGAGTAGCGGCCGTATCGAAGGTGGGCGGGCACCGCGCCGACGGCGCCCGCGCGGACGTCGGCCATGGCCTCGTCGATCGCGACGATCATCGAGTTCGACTTCGGCGCCGTCGCCAGGTGCACGGTGGCCTGCGCCAGGGCGAGGCGGGCCTCGGGCATCCCGATCAGCTCGACGGTCTGGGCCGCGGCGACGGCGGTCTGCAGCGCGGTGGGGTCGGCCAGCCCCACGTCCTCACTGGCGTGCACCACCAGCCGCCGCGCGATGAACCGCGGGTCCTCCCCGGCCACGAGCATGCGGGCCAGGTAATGCAGGGCGGCGTCGGGGTCCGAGCCGCGGATCGACTTGATGAACGCGCTGATGACGTCGTAGTGCTGGTCGCCCTGCCGGTCGTAGCGCACGGTGGCCTCGGTGACGGCCCGCTCCACGGCCGGCACGTCGATCACCGAGCCACCCGTGGCCGCCACCCCGTCAGCGCTCGCCTCCAGCGCGGTCAGCGCGCGGCGGGCGTCGCCGGCGGCGAGGCGCACCAGGGCGTCCTCGGCCTCGCCCGACAGGGAGACCGCGCTGTCGAGGCCGCGCAGATCCGTCACCGCCCGGCGCAGCAGCTCGCGGACCTCGTCCTCGGTCAGAGACTGGAGCTGCAACACCAGCGACCGGGACAGCAGCGGCGACACCACCGAGAACGACGGGTTCTCCGTGGTGGCCGCCACGAGCAGCACGAGACGGTCCTCAACGGCCCCGAGCAGCGCGTCTTGCTGGGTCCTGGAGAAGCGGTGCACCTCGTCGATGAACAGTATGGTCTGCTGGTCGTGATGGTCGCGGCGACGGCGCGCGTCGTTGATCACATCGCGTAGTTCCTTGACGCCGCTGGACAGCGCCGAGAGGGCGACGAAGTGCCGGGTGCCGACGGTGCCGAGAAGGCGCGCGATCGTGGTCTTCCCGGTGCCGGGCGGGCCGTAGAGCACCACCGACGCCGCCGCCCCGCCCTCCACCAGCCGCCGCAGCGCCGCGCCGGGACGCAGCAGGTGCGTCTGGCCGACGACCTCGTCGAGCGTGCGCGGCCGCATCCGCACCGCCAACGGCGCGGTCGCCCGCACCCGCTCCGCAGGCGGAGTGTCAGACGGCGCCAACTCGAACAGTCCTTCCGCCCCGGCGGTCACCGCTCCCCCCTGCGATCGGCACGGAGTACGCCTCGGGGCCGGGGCCGGGGCCGGCCGCCGGCGGCGTGGCGGTGTGGCTCGGCCCGCCGAACCACCTGATCGGCCGGCCGCGCCCTGAAACGGTCGACGTCCTCCAATATCTCGACCAGGTAACGGTCGTCGATGAAAAAGCCGTGGGTGTTGGCAGGGATAAGGTCGGTGGTTAATACTCTGCTGGACACGCGCGTGGGACCTCCTTCTGTAGGTTCGTAGCTCATGATGGGACCCTAGTCTGTTGTCATTTACAACGTGGCCAGGACGCGAACGGCCAAGAACTTTCCAGTTCAAGGATTCCTGTGCATCGGGTGGACGTGCACTGGGTGAAATCAACCGGGTCGCCGTGACGCCTTGATGATGACGGCGTCGACGGGCAGGCGGACGGGCCGAATGAAAGAGTGTTGACAGGATGGTCCGAGATGGGATCGCCGGGGGCGTCGTCGACAAACTCTTCGGCCTTGTCCGTCGAAGCCGGCCGGCCCACGATTACCGGGAGCACCGATCGATCGCCGATGCGACGTAGCCGAACCCCGGCCACGACGGGAGACGCATGAAAAAGGCGGTCCGGGCCTGATCGGACAACTGCGCGCTGAAACACCGATTCAGCCGCCCACCGGTTCGCACGCTTTTCCCGGCCAGGATCGCGGCGCGGGCCGAACAGCCCTTGACCAGGCCATTCATCCCTTTCCGGCACGCCTGCCGGCCCACTGGCGCCACCCTCGGCAACGGCGTGACGGGCGGTGAGGATCTTGTTCAACCGGATCGTCGTCTTCCGGCGCCTGTCCTTGATCGGTACTGTTAGAAAAATCTGTCGTAAGGTCGGGAGGTCGGAATGACGGTCGACGTTCAAACGACTCGGAATGTGATTGAGATGATCACCGGGGGGTGGAGGGCGCAAGCCCTCTATACCGCGGTCAAACTCGGGCTGCCGGATCATATCGAAGCCGGCCGGACCACCTGCGGCGAACTCGCCAAATCGACCGGGGCGAAGGAAGAGGGCATTCACCGCCTGATGCGACTTCTGGTGGCCATGGGCGTATTCGAGGGCAACGGGCGGACCGGTTATCGGAATACCCCTATGAGCGCGGCATTGCTCGACGATCCTCAGTCCCTGCGCGACATGTGCCTGCTCCACGGCGAGGAGTACTATAACGCCTGGGGTCACGCCCACCACGCCATCAGCACGGTCGGTTCGGGTTTTGAGGTTGCCTACGGCCAGTCGTTTTACACCTATCTCGGTCAGGACAAGGACACCGCAAAGCGTTTCCAGCACACCATGAACGCCGGAAACATGTTCTTCGACCAGGTGCCGGAGGTCTTCGACTTCTCCGGCAAGAGGGTCGTGGACGTGGGCGGAGGGGGCGGGCACCTGCTCACCGCGATCCTGGGCGCCACACCCGATGCCAGGGGCACGCTCTTCGACCGCGAGCACATGATGCCCGCGGCGCGTGAGCACCTGGCCACCACGGTCGGGCTGGACCGTGTCCAGCTGGTCGGGGGTGACATGTTCAAAGCCGTCCCGGAGGGTGGGGACGTCTACGTTCTCTGCCGGGTACTGGCAGGCTGGGAGGACGACGCGGTCGTCGAGGTCTTCGAGAACTGCCGGCGTGCCATGGCGGACTCCTCGTCGCGGCTGCTGGTCATCGATCGTGTCGTCGTGGACGAGGACTCCACCGTGCTGCCCGCCCTGTGGGATCTGCACCTCCTGATGACGACCGGTGGCAGGCACCGCACTCTCGACAGGTTCGAAGAGATGCTGAACCGGGCCGGCCTGGACGTCGAACGGGTCGCCGAGCTGCCCATGGAGACAACCGCCATGATCGCGGCGCCACGTCCTTCGGCGTAACACCGAGGTCGTTGTTCCTCGCCGATCCCGCGGCGGACGATGGCGACGCTGCCTGGGGGACAGCCACCGCCGCGGGAACGGGGGCCGTACGCCCGCGTGCTTCCAGGCCACCGCCGCCACGAACTTCAGGAGTCGGGTCAACGCGTCACAGCGGGAGCAGGTGCTCAACCGCGACGGGGTGCTGCTCGGCCAGCCGCTGAGCGATCAACGAGCGATGGCAGGCCTCGGCGTCGCGCTCGACACAGAGCAGCGCCGCGGTCCCGGTGCTCGACACCGCCGACACGATCGGCACGAGGTCGGCACGGTCGAGGATCTCGGTGGTGTAGCGGCGGGTGTACTCGGCGGCGAGTTCGCGGCGCGAGCGCTTGCCGACCCCTTGACGGTCATCCTCGGCGTACTGGAGCTGACGCAACTCCGTGGTCGGAGCGAGCTCGAGGTGGTGCTCGTAAGCGATCCCGGCACGAGCGAGAGCCGCCTGCAGCCGGAGTGAGTTCGCCCAGGCGTACTCAGAGCCCCGGACACCACGGCGCTGGCGTACATCGAGCAACAGACGGACATCCGCCTGCCGCAGCCGTCGCAGAAAGGACTCGCCGTCGAAACCGTAGACACCGATCGTCGCCATCTTGAGCACCGGAAATCACCCACCTGCCTACTGATCGTGCCGCCTCCGGCACTGCTGCCGGAGGCGGCGGTGTCGCACCACCGCCGGAGGGCGGCGGTGTCGCACTGCTGCCGGAGGCGGCGATGTGGTGCTACGCGACGGCGGTTCCCTCGAGCTCGACCAACAGGTCGGGGATCGCCAGCCGTGTCACTCCGAGCATCGTGGTGGACGGCGTCACCCTGGCGGCGCCCAACCGCGCCGCCAGCACGCCGTAGTGCTGGAAGAGGCGATCGACGTCGGTGGTGTAGACGTTGAGCCGGACGAGGTTCGCGAGGGACATGCCGGCCTCGCTGAGTACGGCCTCCAGGTTGTCCAGGCTCAGCGCCAGCTGTGCCTCCATGTCATCGGTATGCTGGGGCTTGCCGTCGCCGCTCATCGCGGTCTGCCCGGAGATGTACAGGGTCCGGGTGTGGCCGGAGACGACCTCACCCTGGTTGTATCCCAGCTCCGTCGACCATGTCCACGGATTGACCGCCGTTCGCTCCACTGCCACATTCGCTCCATTCGATTCGTCGACACCACGCATGTCGATCGGCTCGGTAGCCGACGTCTTTTCGGTCGCGTTGACGAGCCTCCCAAATAATCACGACACCTTGTGTCGTATATCGCGGTTAAAGTTCTTGCATGCGCGCCGACCGGTTGGTCTCGTTGGTGCTGCTGCTGCGGCAGCACGGCCGGTTGTCCGCGGCCGCGCTGGCCCGCGAGCTTGAGGTCTCCACCCGCACCGTGCTGCGCGACATCGAGGCGCTGTCCGCGGCCGGCGTCCCGGTCTACGCCGAACGCGGCCGGCACGGCGGTTTCGCGTTGCTGCCCGGTTTCCGGACCGAGCTCACCGGGCTGAACCCCGACGAGGCCCTGGCCCTGCTGGTCGCCGGATCGCGGCGCGGCGCGCAGGCGTTCGGCCTCGGCTCGGCGCTCGCGTCGGCGATGCTCAAGGTGGTCGACGCGCTGCCCGAGGGCTATCGGGACACCGCGGCCGGCGCGGCCGAGCGGCTGCTCATCGACCCGGAGAGCGACCTCCTCTCGCGCCGACTGGCCGCCGAGGAGGTGCCCGACACCGTAGCGGCCGAGGTCCTGCGCGCGGTGTTCGCCGGACACAGGCTGCGCATCCACTACGCGGCCGTGGACCAGGTCCCCAAGTGGCGCACGGTGGACCCGATCGGGCTGGTCACCATACGCGACCGGGGCTACCTGCTGGCCACCAGATCCGGCGCGGACCGCACCTACCGGCTGTCTCGGGTCCTGGCCGCCGAGGAGCTCGACGAACCCGCGCAGCGACCGGACCGGGTCGATCTGGACCGGGCCTGGCAGGAGCGCAGCACCCGGTTCCGGGCCGGCGGCGACCAGGTCACCGTGCTGGTACGGGTGGACCCGGCTCGGCGCGAGGACCTGCTGGGCACCGCGCTGGCCGTCCTCTCCGAGGAGACCGATCCGGACGGCCTGCTGCGGCTGGAGGTGACCTTCCAGGATCCGAGACACGCCGAATGGGCGCTGTGGCAGCTCACCACGAACGCCGAAGCCCTGGCCCCGCAGTGGCTGCGTGACTCCCTGCGCGACCGCGCCGTCGCGATCGCCGCCCGCTACGGGGTGTCGTCCTGAGAGTCGGGGATGCGGATCGTCTCGGCGACCTCGGTCAGGCGGGCGCGGGCGTAGATTCCGGTGATGGACGAATTGGACGCCAGGTTGCACCGGATCGGACAGCACCCCTTCCGCGCGAGGTTCCGGCTGCGTGGCCGGGACCGCGCGGTGGTCGACCTGCGCGGCATCACAACCGTCCGCAGACACGCCGAGGAGCTGATCGGCCGCAGGCTGGCCCCGGCCGAACCGCGCAACGACGGCCGTCAGACGCCCTACCGCGGGCATCCCGTCTTCGTCGCCCAGCACGCCACCGCGACGTGCTGTCGCACCTGTCTGGCGCGCTGGCACGACATCCCCGCCGGGCACGAGCTCGACGACGCCGAGCGCGGCTACGTCGTGGAGGCGATCTGCCGGTGGATCACGAATCAGTACGCCTCCCACCCTCCGCCGCAGTGACACCCGCACGCGCCCCGGCCGCCCGATCGCCGGCAGGGGCTGTTCCACCGGCGCCGTCCGAGCCTGTCTCCGTCGCCGGAAGATCAGCGATACCGTCCCCGGACGCGGCGGCCGGCTGACCGCCCGCGCCGCGGTGTCATCTCCGGGCCGAGATCACCTCGGCGACCGGCTCGTCACCCTCGCTTTCCTGACGCTCGCGCTCCTGACGCCTCTGGATGGCCTGGAAGCCGACCAGGTCGTCCGGGAGCGCGTCGGGGACGTCCGTGTCGAACCTGGACAGCGTGCGGGTCCGCATCGCGACCAGCGCCGTGGCCGCGATGGCGACGGCGAACAGCACGTACATCAGGCCGACGCCCCGGCCCTCGCCGGTGCCGAGCACGAGACCGGCCGTGCCGGCCAGCGGCCCCCCGGGGACGAGCAGCGGTTCGAACAGCTTGCTGCCGTACGGGGCGACCAGCCCGAAGCCGACCGGCAGGGTGGACCAGGCGATGAGCGTGTTGAGCGCGATGACGCGGCCGTGGAAGCGCTGCGGCACCTTGACCTGGATGATCGTCGCATAGACGCCGTTGAGCATGGTCAGCCAGAACGACATCCCGAAGGCGCCGGCCGCGATCAGGATCAGGTTCTCCTGCAGGCCGGTGACCAGGCAGAAGAGGCTCAGCACCAGGGTGGAGAGCATGACGCCGCGCAGCCGGTGCCGTCGCGGGCCTCCCCAGACGGTCATGGTCAGGCCGCCGAGGAAGACCCCCAGGCCACCGAAGAAGGAGATCCAGCCGACGTCCTCCAGCGTGGCGAAGCCCAGGACCAGCGGCGAGATGAGCAGGAACAGCGGGGACAGGAAGATGTTCAGCACCGCGAAGAAGAACAGCATGCCGCGGAAGCCCCGGTTGCCCCAGGAGAACTTCCAGCCCTCGACCATCTCGGCGACCAGCGACTCCCTGCGCTTCCACGCCATGGTCCTGGGGAAGCGGACGAAGACCAGCACCCCGATCGCGAAGACGTACGAGACGACGTCCAGGACGAGGATGCCCTCCAGCCCGATCACGGCCATCAGTCCGACCGCGGCCAGCGGGACGACCAGCTGAGCGGTGCCGGTGACCATCTGGACCACGCCGTTGGCGTGGCCGAGGAAGCGCTTGGGGACCAGCTGCGGGATGGCGGAGTTGTAGGCGAGGCGCTGGAAGGTCAGCGCGACCGACAGCAGGACCAGGAGCGGGTAGATGTGCCAGATCTGCAGGTTGCCGGTCCACAGCAGCACGCCCAGTGCCAGCTGGGTGCCGAACGCGCCGAAGTCTCCGGCGAGCATGACCCTGCGCCGGTCGTAGCGGTCGACGAGGGCACCGGCCAGGGGGGACACCAGCATGCCGGGGACCAGCGCGAGGACGGAGAACAGGGCCATCATGGGGAGGGAGCCGGTGGTGATGTAGATCCACAGCGGGATGGCGAACTCGGTCAGCGACGACCCGACGATCGAGACGAGCTGTCCGGCCGCCACGGCGGCGAACCGCTTCATGCTCGGCTGCGGGCCGGAACGCGCCGGGGGGTCCACCGCGGCCGGGTGTCCCGTCCCCGGTGGAGCCCCGCCCGTGCCCGGACCGGCAGGGGCGGACGTCTCCGCCTCCGTACCGGGAAGAGCGGGCGCGGACGTCCCCGGACCGGTGGAGGCGGGCGCGGCCGGTCCCGGACCGGTGGAGGCGGGCGCGGCCGGTCCCGCACCGGTGAGCGCGGGCGCCGCCGTCGCCGGGGCGAGCTCCGCGAGGGCGTCCTGGGTGGAGACGCCGCCGAGCCACCAGGTGGACCGGTGGGTACGGGCCAGCTTCGCCGTGTCGCGGGAGGCGATGGCCCGGTGGGTGCCGGTGACGATGGCGGCGAGCTCTTCCGCCCGATATTTCAGGAAAAAGTGCCCGGCCTCGTCGAGGACGACCACGGCCGTGGAGTCGCTCAGCAGGTGCCACTCGCGGTAGCGCTCCTGGTGGAACTCGGTGGCCGGGTCGCGGTCGCCCACCACCGAGATGATCGGCGCCCCGAGCGGCTCGACGCCCTCCTCGAAGAGGCGGGTGAAGTAGCGTTCCGCCTCCCTGGTGCCCTTGCGACGGTTGTCGATCACCAGTTTGAGCTGGTCGGGCTCCAGGTCGTCCACCTCCAGACCGGCGGCCCGCAGGGCGTTGGCCCAGATCTGGTCGCTGCGCAGGCGGTCGGTCAGGTTCGACAGCTTGGCCAGCACCGAGGCGGGACGGGCGAAGGGGAAGACACCGCCGAAGTAGATCGCCTCGATCGGGCGGCCCATCTCCTCCAGACGGCGGGCGATCTCCACGATCAGCATGACGCCGAGCCCGCAGTGCCCGTACAGCGCGAGCGGGCCGCGGACGTCCTTGAGGATCTCCTCCACGCAGTCCCGCGCGACCTCCCCCACCGGCCTGGTCTCCTCGACCAGCCCCATCTCCTGGCCGGGGACGGCGACCGCGTGCAGCGCCCAGTTCTGCGGCAGCGCGTCGGCCAGCGGCTGGTAGATGGCCGCGCTGCCGCCGCCGTACGGCACGCAGACCATGGTCGCGGTGGCCGCGCGGGGCGGGGTGAGCCGGTGCAGCAGCATCCGCGGGCCGTCGTCGGCCGTCTCGACGAGCCGCGCGAGCTCGCGGACGGTCCGGTTCTTGAACAGGTCCAGGATCGTGACCTGGCGCCCGCCTTCGGGAATGGCTTTCCGAAGGCGGGCGACCACCTGTGCGGCGAGCAGCGAATGACCACCCAGGTCGAAGAAGTCGTCCAGCACGCCGACCTGGACCAGTCCGAGCACCGTCGCCCACACCGCCGCGATCGCCTCTTCGAGGGGCGTCTCCGGCGGGACGAATCCGGCTTCCTGGTCGGGTCGCGCCTCGTCGGGTTCGGGCAGCCTGGCCCGGTCGACCTTGCCGTGCGACTTCAGGGGTAGCTCGTCCAGCCAGACGAACCGCCCGGGGATCATGTACTCGGGGAGCCGCTCGCCGAGCCGTGCCCGCAGCTCGCTGACGCTGACCCGCTCCCCCGCGACCTCGCCGACCACGTACGCGACCAGCCGGTCCGCGCGCAGCTCGACGACGGCGTGCGCGACTCCCGGCTCGCCGGCGAGAACCGACTCGATCTCCGACAGCTCCACCCGGTAGCCCCTGACCTTGACCTGCAGGTCGCGGCGGCCGAGAAAGCACAGGTCGCCGGAGGGCAGCCAGCGGCCGAGGTCGCCGGTCCGGTACATGCGGGCGCCGGGCCCGCCGTACGGGTCGGGCAGGAACCTCTCGGCGGTCAGGCCGGGGCGTCCGAGGTAGCCGCGGGCGAGCCGGTCGCCGCCGAGGTAGATCTCGCCGGTCATGCCGGGCGGGACCAGCCTCAGGTGCTCGTCGAGCACGTAGACCCCGGCGCCGGGCAGCGGCCTGCCGATCGGCAGGTTCAGTGCCCGTTCGTGCTCGCCGGTGACGGCGTGGGTGGAGATGCCGACCGTGGCCTCGGTGGGGCCGTAGTGGTTGACCACCGTGGTGTGCGCGGTCAGCTCGCGCGCCCAGCTCCACCTCGAGGCCTCGCCGCCGAGGACGAGGAGCTTGCGCGGGAGCAGCTCGGAGGGGTCGTCGACCGCGCTGAGCAGCGAGGCGAGGTGGGAGGGGGTCATCTTCAGGTAGTCGGTGCCGCTCAGCAGCCCGGCGAGCTCCTCGGCGGGGGCCTGGGGGTCGGCCAGGTGCAGCTCTCCGCCGGTCATGAGCGACAGGTAGAAGATCGTCACCCCGAAGTCGAACGAGAGCGACTGCAACAGCGTGTAGACCGCGCCGGGCTCCACCTCGAAGCGCTCCGCGACCCCGGCGAGGTAGTTGAGCACCTGCCGGTGCTGCACCCCGACGCCCTTCGGCCGCCCGGTGGTGCCCGAGGTGTAGATCACGTACGCGAGGTGGCCGGGCGAGACCTCAGGGGGCTCGAACCCGGTCTCGTCCAGCGCCTCGGAGTCCAGGCAGATCACCGCGACGCCGGGAACGCCGGGAAGCAGGTCGCGCAGCGCGGAGGTGGTCAGGACGGCGACGGCCCCGGCGTCGGCGAGCATGTACCCCAGCCGGTCGCGGGGCTGCTTGGGATCGAGGGGCACGTAGGCGCCGCCGGCCTTCAGCACGCCGACGACGGCCGCGGCCAGGTCGGTGGACTGTTCGAGGAAGACGCCCACCCTGGTGTCGGGGCCCACGCCGTGACGGTTCCTCAGCAGGGCGGCGATCCCGGTGGAGCGCTCGTCGAGCTCGGCGTACGTCAGCGAGCCGCCGCCCGCCTTCCCGGAACCGGAGCCGCCAGGCGCCCCGGACGCCGGACGCGAGCCGCCACCCGCCGCGGACGCCTTCCGCGGGCCGGAGCCGCCGCGCGCCGCGGGCACCGTGCCCGGGCCGGGCGAGCCCTCGTGGACCACGGCCGTCGCGCCGGGGGTGAGCGCGGCCTGCGCGGTGACGAGGTCGTGCAGCAGGTCGTGGCCGGACGGCCGCAGGGCCGGTCCCGTGCCGAAGCCCAGCACCAGCTCCCGCTCGTCGCCGGAGAGCAGCGACAGCTCCCCCACCCGCGTGTCCGGGTCCGCCACGATCGAGCGCAGCAGCGTCTCGAAGCGCGCCGCCAGCAGCTCGACGGTCTCCGGGTCGAACAGGGCGGTGCTGTAGGCGAGGTGGCCGGCCAGCCCGCCGTCCGGGCTCTCGAACAGGTAGAGGCCGAGGTCGAAGCGGGTGGTCCTGGCCGGGAGCGTGAGGTAGGAGACGCGCCCGTCCTCCTGGCCCGCCTTGAAGTTCTGCAGCGCGAAGGTGACCTGCGCGAGCGGCGACCGGCTCACGTCGCGGACCACGTTCAGCTCGCTGACCAGCTGGTCGAACGGGAGCTCCTGGTGCGCGTAGGCGTCCAGCGCGGTCTCGCGCGTCCGGGCCAGGAAGGCGGTGAACGACGGGTCGTCGGCCAGGTCGGCGCGCAGGACCAGGGTGTTGACGAACATGCCGACGACCCCGTCCAGCTCGGGCAGCCCGCGCCCGGCGACCGGGGAGCCGACCGCGAAGTCCGTCTGCCCCGAGTAGCGGGCCAGCAGGACCTGGAAGGCGGCGAGCAGCGTCATGTACGGCGTGGCACCGGCCGCGGCGCCCAGCTCGGCGAGCCGCCGGGTGAGGTCCGCGTCCACCCGGACGTCGAGGGCGGCTCCCTCGTGGCGCTGCTCGGCGGGGCGCGGCCGGTCGACGGGCAGCTCGATGGCGGGCAGCCCGGCGAGCCGGTCGCGCCAGTGGTCGATCTCGCGGCGGTGGTCGCGGCCCCGCTGCCAGAGGGCGTAGTCGCCGTAGCCGACCGGCGCGGCCGGCGGGGTGGCGCCGTCGTGCAGGGCGAGCAGCTCGCGGATGAGCAGGTCGCTGGACCAGCCGTCGATGACGGTGTGGTGGGCGGCGATGAGGAGGACGTGGTCGTCCGGCGCGATCCTGACCAGCACGGTGCGAAGGAGCGGGCCGCGCTCCAGGTCGAACGGGACGGCGAGGTCGGCGTCGAGCAGTTCGATCGCGGCGTCCACGCCGTCCGCCTCGACGACGCGCAGCGCGGCGGGACCCGGCTCGTCGATGACCAGCTCGGGGGTGCCGTCGTCGGTGGTGAGGAACCGTGTCCGCAGGGCCTCGTGGCGCGCGACGATCTCGTCCAGCGCCCGGCGCAGCGCGCCGGCGTCCAGGTCCCCGCGCAGGCGCACCGCGACGGGGACGGTGTAGGTGGTGGTGCCCGGCCGGTACTGCTCCAGGAACCACAGGCGTTCCTGGGCGTGGGACAGGGGCGGGACGGTTCCGGGGGCGCGGCGGGCAACGGTGGCCCGCGCCTCTCCCCGGCTCTTCAGCCGCCTGGCCAGAAGCGCCTTCTTGGCGTCCGACAGCGTTGTCTCGGTCACGCGTGTAACTCCGTCCGGAGGGCCGCGAGGAAGAGCGCGGCGTCCCTGCCGTTGATCAGCCGATGGTCGTAGGCGAGGCCGATGTTGGCGACGGTCCTCGAGGTCACCGTGCCGTCCTCGGCGAGTGCCGGTTCGGGCTGCGGCGAGGTGATCGCGAGGGCGCAGACCGTACCGGGGAAGATGAGGGGGATCGCGAGGACGACGTCGGCGTCGGTGTGCAGGGTGACGGCGATGTTGGCACCGGTGAGGTCCTTCTCACGGAAGTCGCCCTCGGTGGCGGCGAGCCGGTAGCGCATGAGCGCGTCGGCGATGGCCTTGAGCGAGCCGGTGTCGTGGACGACCGGCACGTACAGGCCCTCGCCCATGTCGAACGTGACGCCGACGCGCGGGGCGTCGGCCGGATGCGCCCGGTCCCCGTCGAGCGAGGCGAAGAACAGCGGGAACGCGGGGTGCAGCGCGGCCACGGCCTGGACGAACAGCTCCGCGAGCCCGACCGGCCTGCGTACCTCCCTGCTCAGCCCCCTGGCCCGCTCCAGCAGCGGGCCCACCTCGAACCTCACGACGGTGTACGCGGCGGGGATGGTGCCGTGCGAGGTGGTGACGGCGCGCGCGACGGCCCGCTGCACCCGCGAGAGGCGGTGCGCGCCCACGTTCACGACCGGTTCCGGCACGTCCTCCAGCACGTCTCCCGGCACGGCCTCCCGCACGTCCTGCCGGGTGTCCTGCCCCGCGCCCTCCCGCGCGTCCTCGCGCACGTCGGAGGCCGTCTGCCCGGTACGGCGGGAGGCCACGGCCTCCACGTCGGCCCTGCGGACGACGGTCAGCCCCAGGGACGCGACCTCGGCGAGGGAGACGCCGAGCTCCTCCATGGCGGCGCGGGCGGGAGCGGTGACGACCGGCTCCGCCACCGGCGCGTCCTGCTGCCCCACCGTCTCCGCGGGGGCCACGACCTCGGGCACGTCATCGGACACGGAGGCGGGCGCGGGGGCGGGCGGTGGGGCCGCCTCGGCGGTGACGCGGGCGAGGAGCGCGCCGGGAGCGATCCAGGTGCCGAGGGCGGCGGCGTGGTGCAGGTAGCCGGTCTCCCCCGACTCCAGCTCGTCGGCCGCCTTGGAGGTCTCCAGGACGGCGATCGGCTCCCCGGCGATGACGGGCTTGCCGTTCCCCACCAGCCACTCGACGATCAGGTACTCGGTGTCGTTGTTGTTGAGCTTGGGGACGTGGATGTCAGCCACGCAGGGCCTCCCGTACGGCGTGGTGGATCGTGGACTCCCCGGCCAGGACCTCGTTCTCCAGGTGCGCGGCGGTGGGGATGACGGAGGCTCGCGAGTGGACGAGGCGGACGGGCCCGCGCAGGCGACCCCAGAGGCGGGCGTGCAGCAGGTGGGCGACCTCGCTGCCCCAGGTGCCCCCGGCGGTGCTCTCCTCCGCGACCAGGACGACGTCCCCGAGGTGGGGCAGGAGCGCGTCGGCGTCCAGCGGGTAGAGGCGGGAGGGGACGAGCAGCCGGACCGAGATCTCCTCCTCCATCATCAGGGAGCGCATCGCGCCCAGCACCCGGTGGACCATCCCTCCTGGGGCGATGACCACGCAGTCGGGACGGTCGCCCGCGTCGCGGATGTCCACCATCGCCAGGTCCCCGTCGCGGCGCGTCAGGAACAGCGGGTCAACCCGCTCCATCTGCCGGGTGTAGAGGACCTTGTCCTCGAAGAACACGCACGGCTCGCCCCGTTCCAGCATCGCCGCGAACACCGCGCGGTTGTCGTGGAAGGGGGACATCTCGTACAGCGACAGTCCCGGCATGCCGACGAAGTGCTTCTGCAGGCTCTGGCTGTGCGTGGGACCGTAGCCCCGGCCGCCGCCGGTCGGGCAGCGCACCACCATCCGCAGCGGCAGCCGCCTGCCGTACATCGACACCGACTTGCTCGCGAAGTTGCAGAGCTGGTCGAAGGCGAGTGCCACGAAGTCGCCGAACATGATCTCGGCCACGGCCGTGTTGCCGGTGAGCGCCAGTCCCGCCGCGACGCCGGTGAGCGCGCCCTCGCTGATCGGGGTGCCGATCACCCGCTCGGGAAAGCGGGTGGACAGCCCCTTGGTGACCTTGAAGGCGCCGCCGTACGGGTCGAGGATGTCCTCGCCGAGCACGTAGGCGGTGGGGTCGTCGTCCAGCAGCCCGTGCAGGGCGGCGTTGAGGTTCTCCGCTACGCGCACGACCCCTCCCATCGGGAGGGCGGGCGCGCGGCCACCTCGTCGGCGACGGCCTCGACCTCGGCCTTGACGGCGCCGTCGAACCGGTGGAAGTGCTCGGGATGGTCGTGGGCGTAGCGGGCGTACCAGTCGTTGTCCCTGGCGGCCCGTACGACGTCGGCCGGGCGGATGTCGTCGCCCTTGCTGTGCGGCCCGAGGCGGTGGGTGACGAACTCGACCACCAGCGGCTGCCCCTCGCGCACCCGCGCGATCTCGCGTTCCAGTGAGAGGCGGATCTCGTTGACGTCGCTGGAGAGGACCGGCCGGTGCGGGATGCCGAAGGCCGCCGCCCGGCCGGCCACCGTGCCGGCCATCTGCGCGGAGGTCGGGGTGGACTGGGCGATGCCGTTGTTCTCCACCACGACGAGCAGCGGGAGCTTCCAGAGCGCGGCGAGGTTCAGCGCCTCGTAGACCGCGCCCTCGCCCCAGGTGCCGTCGCCGATGTGCACGCAGGCCAGGGTGCCGGGTTCGGAGCGCTTGAGGTGGAGCGCGACCCCGGCGGCGACCGGCATGCTCTCGCCCTGCACGCCGGTGGACATGTAGCGGTCGCGGTGGATGTGCTGGCTGCCGCCGACGCCTCCGCAGACCGCACCCTCCCTTCCCATGATCTCGGCGAGCAGGCCGTGCGGGTCGCGGAACCTGGCCAGGTAGTGGCCGTGTCCCCGGTGGTTGCTGAAGACGTGGTCGGCCGGGCCGAGCAGGGAGCGCAGCGCGACCGGGACGTACTCCTGGCCCAGGCAGGTGTGCGTGGTGCCGTTGAGGTCGCCCCTGCCGTACAGCTCCAGGAGCTTGAGCTCGAAGTGCCGGACCAGCAGCAGGAGCTCCAGGTCTTCGTCGGCGAGGGGGGAGAGACGGAGGCCGTCGAGGGTCTCAGTCATCGCCGAGTGAATCCACGATCCCGGCGATCGTCGGGTTGTCGAAGAAGGCGTCCAGGGAGACCTCGATGTCCAGGCGCTTGCGCATGCGGGCGATGATCTGCGTGATGGTGAGGGAGTGGCCACCCAGATCGAAGATGTCGTCGTCATCGGCGATCGGTGAAATGCCCAGTACTTCTTCCCAGATCTCGCGCACCTGGTCGGTCAGCGTGGTGACGGAACCCATCTCGTTCTCCAGAATTTCGTGCAGTGACAGGTCAGGGTCATGCATGGCGCGTTCCAGAAGGAGACGCAGGTCGTCGGCGACCCGGGCGGCGTCGGGCACCGTCTCGGGATCGTGACGCAGGCTGATCCGCAGCCCGCCGGGGCCGTCCACGCACTGCAGGTGCAGCGCGCCGCGTACCGCGTGGTTGAAGACGGTCCACTCCACCGACGTGTCGAGCCCGGCGAACACCGGGTCCGCGTCGCGGCGGGTGCGGTAGCTGACGGAGACGGGGACCAGCGCGGCGTGCGGCCGGAGGCGGGGCATCGCCCGGGAGAGCGGCACCTGGCGGAACCGGTAGACCTCCCGCAGCTCGGCGCGCAGTGCGGTGGCGAACTCGCGGAAGGTCGCCTCCGGGGACGGGCTGGAGGCGACCGGGAGTTCGTTGACGAACAGGCCGATGTGGCCGGCGGCCTCGGGAGGCCGGGTGGACAGGTCGACGGCGGTGGTGACCGCGGAATTGCCGTAGCCGAGGAGCAGGGTGTGCAGCGCGGCGAGCAGCACCTCGAACCGGGTCAGGCCGGGAGGCTGCGTGGGTGAGGAGGAAGAGGGGGTCGAAGACGGAACGGACACGGAAGGGGAATCCGAAGACGGAACGGACGCCGAGGAAGAGCCCGAAGACGGAACGGACGCCGAGGGAGGATCCAAAGACGGAACGGACGGCGAGCGGGGCGTGATCGACGGATCGACGGTGAACCGCAGCACCCGGCCCTCGCCCGCCCGCCGGGATCGCAGCGCGCGGCCGAGTACGACGGTCTCACCCGGATCGCGCCAGCGGGGCTTCCAGAACTCCCGCGCGCCGGGAAGCAGGGCGGCCACCCGGTCGCGCTCGGCCCGGCCGTGGTCGATCGCGGGCAGCGGGGGCGGCGGCTCGCCGTTGTAGAAGGCGGCCAGGTCGCGCACCAGGATGTCCTTCGACTGGCCGTCGAAGACCAGGTGGTGGGCGACGAAGAGGAGCAGGTGCCGCCCGGGGCCGATCCCGAACAGGGTGAACCTGGCCAGCGGCCCCTTCTCCAGGTCGAATTCGCGCAGGATCTCCTCCCGCACCGCCTCCTGTACGGCCCGCCCGTACCGCTCGCCGCTCTCACCGTCCTCGCCGCTCTCGGACGAGGAATCCGGCGGGGAATCTCCGGCGACGGCATCGGAGTCGACAGGGCCGGAGGAGATCGACACCTCGCGTACCGGGACCTGGGCGCCGGGCACGAGCCGCAGCTCGGTGTCCACCTCCGCCACCACGCTGCCCAGCATCGGGTGCCGGGCGGCCACCGCCGCGCAGGCCGCCAGGAGCGCACCGGTGTCCAGGTCGCCGCGCATGTGGACGAGTATCGGCATGTGGTAGGCGGCGCCCCCGCCCACGGTCTGCTCGGTCACCCACATCCCCTGCTGGGTGAACGTGACCTCCGGCAGGCCCGCGGACGCGGGTCCGGGCACGGGCTCGGAAGCGCTCGCGGGCACGGGTCCGGACGGGCTTTCCCGCGGCGCCCCGGAGGTGTTCCCGGACGGGACCCCGGCCATCACGCGCCCTCCATCGTCCGGCGCAGGGCCTTCTTGTCGACCTTGCCGCCGGCGTTGCGCGGCAGGGCGTCGACCGTGATGACGTGCGCGGGCAGTTCGTGCGGGGCCAGGCGGTCCTTGAGGAAGATCCGCAGGTCCTCGGGCGTGAGGGGTTCCCTGGTGGCGAGGGCCACGGTGACGACGGTTCCGAGCACGGGGTGCGGGACCCCGAACGCGGCGGCCTCGATCACGGCCGGATGCCGGTAGACGACCTCCTCGACGTGGATCGTGGAGACCTTGAAGGCCCCGGACTTCACCACGTCGCTCTCGCGGTCGACGAGGTAGAGGTAGCCGTCGGCGTCGATGTAGCCGAGGTCGCCCATCCGCACCCAGCCGTCGCGGAAGGTCCCGCTGCCGGGGTCGCCGTAGTAGGCGCGCGGCGCCGCGGGAGATCGCATCCATACCTCCCCGGTCTCCCCCGGCGCCAGCGGTTCCCCCTCCGCGGTGGCGATCCTGACCCGTCCCCCGGCGATGGCGCGGCCGACGCTTCCCGGCCGGTCCGGGTCGAACATCATGATCGTCTGAGCCGGGGCGGCCTCGGTCGAGGTGTAGTAGTTGGTGATCGTCGCGTTGGGGAAGGCCGTGGTCAGCGCCTGGGCGACGGCCGAGGGCAGCGGCGCGGCGGCCGAGCCGAGCAGCAGCACGCTGGACAGGTCGTGCCGTTCGGCCACTTTCGCGTTGATCAGCTCGATGGCCATCGCGGGGACCAGGAAGACCGTCCCCGCGCGGTAGGACTCGATCAGCGAGGCGAAGCGGGCCGGGGTGAAGCGCGGCAGCGTCACGACGGCCGGCCGGGCGTCGAGCGCGTTGATCAGCATCGCCTGCCCGGCGTTGGTCCCGATCGGGAAGGCGTGGACGAGATGCCGGGAGTGCGCGAACGGGCGGCGCTTGGCACCGCAGCCGTAGGCCAGATTGGCATGGGTCGCCGAGACGCCCTTGGGACGGCCGGTCGTACCGGAGGTGTAGAGGATCTGGGCGAGATCCCCGGGCTCCGGGGGCTCCGGAGGCGCGATATCGGCCATCTCATAGGACGTTTCGACGTTCAGGCCGTCGACCGTGGCGCTCCAGCCGATCTCCGGCACGGCGAGGCCCGCGGCGTGGACGACGCCGGTCGCCCGGCAGTTGTCCAGCATGAAGCGCAGGTCGTCGAGGGTGAGGCGGTCGGAGAGCGGTACGGCCACCGCTCCGGCCGCCAGGACCCCGCAGAACGCCACGGCGTAGTCGGCCCAGTCCGCGGCGCCGAACACCAGGCCCACCCGGTCGCCCCGGCCGACACCGCGCGTGACCAGGCTGTTCGCGAGCGCGACGGAACGCTCGTGCCACTGGCGGTAGGTGAGCTGAGCCGAGCCGTGCACGATCAGCGCGACCTCGTCGGGGTCGGTGAGGGCCCGGTCTCCGAGCAGCTGGGGGACGGTCAGGTTCACCAAGTGAACCTCCCATTAAAGATCGGATGTATATGCCCTTGGTGTGTGCGGACACCGAGGGCACTACAGGAAAGAATCTTTACTATTTAAAATCGAGCGTCAGTCTTACATGATCGTAAGGGGTGCGCAAGACTTTGGGGAGAGGTTCACAGAGGCAACAAAACCCACGCGAAAGTGACCCTTGCGCCCTCAGGGCGAAGGTGTAACACTGACGACCGCAGAACTAACTGAAAGGTTTCTTTCCAGAAAGAGACCCTTCCCGATGCCCGCCCAACTGGTCATACGTGCACAGAGCGGGCCTTTTGCGTACTAACCTCCAGCGCGATTGCGTGAAATAACGGGCCCGCGGCCGAAAAAGGAGCCCTGCGTGTTCCCACCGGAGACCGTTTCGACCGGCCAATCAGGGATGGAATACCCCCTGTCGTACGGCCAGCAGCGGCTTTGGTTTCTCCACCGGCTTGATCCAGGCGACTCCGCCTACAACACCTCCTATGTTTACAGGTTGAAAGGTCGCCTTGACAAGATTGCCCTGGAGGCCGCTTTCACCGCGGTGGCGGCCCGGCACGAGAGCCTGAGGACCCGGTTCCGCGAGGTCGCCGGGGAGCCCGTGGCGATCGTCGAGCCGCCGTCACCGGTGACGGTCCATCGGCTCGCCGTCCAGGGCGAGCATGAGGTCGCGGCCCTGGTCTCGGCGCTCACCAACACGGCCTTCGACCTGGCCGCCGCACCGCCGTTCCGCGTCTCGCTGATCGAGCTCGGCCCCGCCGACCACGTGCTCTGCGTCGTCCTGCACCACATCAACGGCGACGGCTGGTCGCTGAACGTGCTCCGCTCCGAGGTGGCCACCCACTACGGGAGCCGGGGCACCGCCCCGCTGCCCGAGCTGCCCCTGCAGTACGGCGAGTACGCGCGCGCCCTGCGCCCCGCGGACTCCGATCTCCGCTGGTGGACCGAACGGCTGGCCGGGGTGCCGCCCCTGGAGCTCCCTGCGGACCGGCCGCGTCCCGCCCGGCGGACCGGCGCGGGCGCCGAGGTCGAGTTCCGGATCTCCTCCGACGTGGCCGCCTCGATCGGCGACCTCGCCCGCCGCGCCCGGTGCACGCCGTTCATGGTGCTGCTCTCCGCCTACCAGGTCCTGCTGCACCGGCACACCGGCCAGACCGACTTCTGCGTGGGCACCCCCTCGGCCGGCCGCGGCAGCACCGAGCTGGAGACCATGATCGGTTTCCTCTCGACCACGCTGGCCCTGCGCTGCGACCTGTCCGGCGACCCCACCTTCGAGGAGCTGCTCAGGCGCACCCGCAGGGTCGTGCTGGACGGGCTCTCGCGGCAGGACGTCCCCTTCGAGCGCCTCGTGGTGGAGCTCGACGTGGAGCGGGATCTGAGCCGCACGCCCCTGTTCCAGACCCTGTTCGCCTTCCACACCCACGGCGACCTGGCCGATCCGCTTCCCGGCCTCGACGTCACGGACTTCCCCAACGGCTGGGCCCGCGCCAGGCTCGACCTGTCGGTGGACATCTACCACGGCGACGACGGCGAGCTGCACGGCACCGCCATCTACAGCACCGAACTGTTCGACCGCGAGACCGTGGAACGTTTCGTCGCCCGCTTCCAGGAGCTGCTCGCGGCCGTCGTGGCGGACCCCGGCTCCCCGGTGGGCGCGCTGCGGATGCTGCCGGACGCGGAGCTCGCCCGGCTGGAGGAGTGGAACGACACCGCGGCCGAGCTGCCCGAGGTCACCCTCGTCGACCTGCTGCTCGAACAGGCCGCGGCGACCCCCGGCGCGGTCGCGGTACGCGCCACGTCCGCTCACGCCTCCACGCCCGCTCACGCCTCCACGTCCGCGACCGCACCGGTGAGCGCGCCGGCCGACGGGCCGGCGGACGGGGCCGGCGTGCGGGAGCTGACCTACGCGGAACTGGCCGGGCGGGCGGCGGAGCTGGCCGGGCGGCTGGGCGCGGCCGGGATCGGGCGCGGCTCGCTGGTCGCGGTCCGGATGGAACGCGGCACCGACATGCTCGTCGCCCTGCTGGGCGTGGCGATGAGCGGCGCGGCCTACCTCCCCGTCGACCCCGACTACCCCGAGGCGCGCGTCGCGTACGTGATCGAGGACTCCGCGGCGGCGCTGGTGCTGACCGGCCTCGACGACCTCCCCCCGGTGACCGGCACGGTGACCGGCATCGCGACCGGCACGGTGACCGCCGCGCCCGCGCGGCCGCTTCCCGGCGACACCGCGTACGTGCTCTACACCTCGGGATCCACCGGACGGCCGAAGGGCGTGGTGGTCCCCCATCGGGCGCTGGCCAACTTCCTGCTGGCGATGCGCGACCTGGTGCGGTCCTCGCCGCGGGACGTGTGGCTGGCACTGACCTCGCTGTCGTTCGACATCTCCGCCCTGGAGCTCTACCTGCCGCTGGTGACGGGCGGGCGGGTGGTCGTCGCCGACGCGGAGACGGCCCGCGACGGGGTACGGCTCGCGCGCCTCGTCGGGGACGAGGGCGTGACGCACGTCCAGGCGACGCCCTCGGGGTGGCGGGTCCTGCTCGCCGGGGACCTGCCGCGCGTGGTGGGGCTGACCGGCGGCGAGCCGCTCGCCCCCCGTCTCGCCCGCGAGCTGCGTCCCCGGGTGGACCGGCTCGTCAACGTCTACGGCCCGACCGAGACCACCGTCTGGTCCACGGCCTGGGACGTCCCCGAGGACCCGGGGGAGATCGTCATCGGCCGCCCGATCGCCAACACCGTCGTCCACGTCTCCGACCCCGGTGGCGGGCCGTGCCCGATCGGGGTGGCCGGAGAGCTGCTCATCGGCGGCGAGGGGGTCGCCACCGGCTACCTGGGCCGCCCGGCCCTGACCGCGGAGCGCTTCGTCCCCGGTCCCGGCGGCTCGCGGCACTACCGGACCGGAGACCGCGTCCGCCTCCGCAACGACGGCACCCTGGAGTTCCTCGGCCGGACCGACAACCAGGTCAAGCTCCGGGGTCACCGCATCGAGCTGGGCGAGATCGAGGCCGTGCTGGACGCCTGCCCCGGCGTGCGGCAGGCGGTCGTCGCGGTGCGCGGGGACCGGCTGGTGGCCTTCGTCGTGCCCGCCGTGCCCACCTCGTCATCAGAGGTGGAGACGGAGGGCGCGGGAGCGCTGGACGGGCTCGGGGAGCGCGCCGCGCGCGAGCTGCCCGGCTACATGGTGCCCAGCGTGTTCGTCGAGGTGGAGGCGTTGCCGCTCACCCCCAACGGGAAGATCGACCGCAACGCGCTTCCCGACGTGGACGCGACGCCCGCACGGGACGCGATCGCTCCCCGGACCCCGGGCGAGCGGATGGTCGCGCAGGTCTTCGCCGAGGTGCTCGGAACGGCGGAGGTGGGCGCGTACGACGACTTCTTCGCCCTCGGCGGGCACTCGCTGCTGGCCACCATGGTCACCGCGCGGCTGGCGGCGCTGTCCGGGACGGAGGTGCCGGTCCGGGAGGTGTTCACCCGGCCGACGGTCGCCGGGCTGGCGGAACTGATCGCGACCGCGTCCGGCGGGAGGAGCGACGGGCCGAGGCCGAGGCCCGAGGGAACCGTACCGCCGCTCTCCTTCGGCCAGGAGCGGCTCTGGTTCCTCAACCGGCTCGACCCGGACGACGCGTCGTACAACATGTGCCTGGTCAGGCGGCTGCGCGGGCCGCTGGACCGGGAGGCGCTCGCCGGGGCGCTGGCCGGGACGGTCGCCAGGCACGAGAGTCTGCGCACCCGTTTCCCCGAGGTGGACGGCGTGCCGGTCGTGGTCGTCGACCCGCCGGGTCCCGTGACCGTCGAGGAGGCGGACGCGGCGGGCGAGGCCGGGGCGCTGGAACTGGTCGCGGCCCTGACCAACGCGCCCTTCGAGCTGGGCGCCAGGCCGCCGCTGCGCGTCACCCTGATCAGGGTCGCCGAGGACGACCACGTCCTGTGCGTCGTGCTCCACCACATCCTCGGCGACGGCTGGTCGCTCAACCTCGTCTTCGACGAGGTGTCGCGGCTGTACTCCGGTGCCGCCGCCCTGCCGCCGGTCCCGCTCCAGTTCGGTGACGTCGCCCTCTGGCAGCGCGGGCGCGACCTCGGCGACCTGCTCGGCTACTGGCGGGACAGGCTCGCCGACCCCACCCCGCTGGACCTGCCGGTCGACCGGCCGCGCACCTCCGGGGCCGCCAGGCGCGGCGACGTGGCGAGCGTCCGGCTGGACGCGGCGGAGGCCGCCGCCCTGGCCCGGCTGGGCAGGGAGCACGGCGCCACCATGTTCATGGTCCTGCTCGCCGCCTACCAGGTCCTGCTGTCGCGGCACACCGGGCACGACGACATCCTGGTCGGCACGGCCACCGCGGGCCGGGACCGGGTCCAGCTCGAACCGGTCGTCGGCTACCTCAGCGACACCCTGGTCATGCGCGGCGACCTGTCGGCCGACCCCACCTTCGCCGATCTGCTCCGCGAGACCCAGATCGGCGTCCTGGACGCCTTCTCCCACCAGGGCGTGCCGTTCGAGGAGCTGGTGACGGCCCTGAGGGTCGAGCGCGACCTGACCCGCACGCCGTTGTTCCAGACCATGCTCATCCTGCACACGCAGGACTTCGCGCAGGCCCCCGACGCCTTCGCGGGACTCACCACGACGGGGTTCGAGCACGGCATGCGGCAGGCCAAGCTCGAACTGATGCTGGAGGCCTGGCACAACGAGCACGAGTTGGCGCTCAGCTTCGTCTACGACGCCGAGCTGTTCGACCGGGCCACGATCGAGGCGATGGCCGCGCGGTTCCGCCTGCTGCTCACCGCGCTGCCGGCCGCGTCCGGCGACCGGGTCTCCGAGCTGCCGCTGCGCACCGGCGACGACGACGTCCTGCTGCGGCGCCTGTCGCGGGGCCCCGAGCGACCGCCCGCTCCCCCGGTGCCGGACCTGTTCGCGGCGGCCGTACGGGCCACGCCGGGCGCGGTGGCGATCGGATGCGGGGACACCACGCTCACCTACGCCGGGATGGACGCCCGCGCGGACGAGCTGGCGGCGCTGCTGCGCGGGCGGGGCGTCATGCCCGGCGACGTGGTCGGCGTCTGCCTGGACAGGTCGCCCGACGCCGTCGCGGCCCTGCTCGCCGTCTGGCGGGCGGGGGCGGCCTACCTGCCGCTCGACCCGGACCACCCCGCCGAACGGCTCGCGTTCATGCTGGACGACAGCGCCGCCTCCCTCGTCCTCACCACGGCGGGCCTGGGCGACCGGCTGCCTCCCGGCACGCCGCGCGCGCACGCGGACGAGAGCCCCCTGCCCGCCGGCCATGCGGCCCGTACGGACGGGTTCCCCCTCGTCCCGGTGAGCGCCCCGGTGCCCGGCTCGGCCGCCTACGTGATCTACACCTCCGGGTCCACCGGAACGCCCAAGGGGGTCGTGGTCTCGCACCGCAACCTGGCCTCCCGCGTCGGGTGGATGCGCGAGGCGTACGGGCTGCGGCCCGACGACCGGGTGGTCCAGTTCGCCTCGCTGAGCTTCGACACCCACGCCGAGGAGATCTATCCGGCGCTGGCCGCCGGGGCCCGGCTGGAGCTGCTGCCCGGAGGCGGCGTCACCCTGCCCGACCACCTCGACCGGGTCACCGTGCTCGACCTGCCCACGGCGTACTGGCACGCGCTCGTCGACGACATCGGCGCCATCGCCTGGCCGGCGACCCTGCGGCTGGTGATCCTCGGCGGCGAGCAGGTGCACGAGGCCGCCGTGATCCGCTGGCGGGAGCGCTTCGGCGACCGGGTGCGGCTGGTCAACACCTACGGCCCGACCGAGGCGACGATCATCGCCACCGCCGCCGAGCTGGACGGCTCCCCCGGGCGCCCGCCCATCGGCGTCCCGATCGCCGACACCTCGATCCTGCTCCTGAACGGCTCGGGCGAGCCCGTGCCGCCGGGGGCACCGGGCGAGCTGTGCGTCGGCGGGGCCGGGGTGGCCGTCGGCTACCTGGGCAGACCGGACCTCACGGCCGAGCGCTTCCCCACCCTTGACGACCCCCTCGGCGACTCCGGCGATCCCGATGCCCCCGGTGTTCCCGGTGTTCCCGGTGTTCCCGGCGGGGAGCGGATCTACCGGACCGGCGACCTGGCGCGCTGGCGGGCCGACGGGCGGCTGGAGTTCCTCGGCCGCCTCGACGACCAGGTCAAGGTCCGCGGCTTCCGGATCGAGCTCGGCGAGGTCGAGGCGCGGCTGCTGGCCCACCCCGGCGTCGGCCAGGCGGCGGTGGCCGTGCACAGGGAGACGCTGGTCGGCTACGTCGTCGGCACGGCCGCGGGAGACGAGCTGGCCGGATACCTGGCCGGGACGCTGCCCGCCTACATGGTCCCCGCGCTCTGGGTGAGCCTCACCTCGCTGCCGCTGACCGCGAACGGCAAGCTCGACCGGGCCGCGCTGCCCGCGCCCGAGGCCGGGCCCCGGACGAGGACCGCCCCGCGCGGCGACGCCGAGGAGCTGGTGGCCGAGATCTTCGGCGAGGTGCTGGGCATCGAGGAGATCGGCGCCTTCGACGACTTCTTCGCGCTGGGCGGGCACTCGCTGCTCGCCACCCGCGCCGTCGCCAGGCTCCGTGCCGCCGTCGAGGTGGACGTGCCGATCCGCACCCTGTTCGCGCGAAGCACCGTGGCCGACCTCGCGGCGGCGGTGGAGGAGCTGCTCGTCGCCGAGCTGGCCGAGATGTCCGACGAGGAGGCCGAGCGCCTCATGGGAACCGGGAGCTGAAGATGGGTCACCGCGTCGTGGTCAACCACGAGGAGCAGTACTCGATCTGGCCGGACGGCCGGGACCTCCCGGACGGCTGGCGTGAGGAGGGCGTCTCCGGCACCAAGGAGGAGTGCCTCGCCCACATCGACCGTGTCTGGACCGACCTGCGCCCGCTCAGCGCGAGAAGGACGTGAGATGCACGGCGACTGGATCCGGATCCCGGCGAGCGACGCCGGAGACCGCACGAGAGGGGCTGGCAATGGTTAGGGAACGGCTGGCGGAGATGGTGGCCTCGGCCTCCGACGGGGCCGTCACGGCCAAGGAGGCGCTGGCCGCCACGGTCCCGCTGTCCGCGCTGGGGGTCACCTCCCTGGCGCAGATGCGGCTGATCGACGCGGTGGAGACCGAGTTCGGGGTGGAGATCGACCTGTCGGGCGACGGCCTCGACCTGCTGGACGACCTCGACGCGCTGGCAAGGCACATCGACGAGGCGCAACGCGCGCACTCCTGACCTCACTTCCGAACGGGGGAAGCACGTGACTCCTCCGCTCCCTGAAAGGAGCGGCTTTTCGTTAAGCCGCTTGCGCGACGTCGCGAAGGGCAAGCCCTGCCCTGAGGATGTTGGTTGCCGCGTTCACGTCGGCGTGCGCGACGTGTGCGCACCGCTGACAGTGAAACTCCGCTTGGGTGGGACGGTTCTCCTTCGCGCGATGCCCGCAACGGGTGCACGTGCGGGAGGTGTTGGCGGGGTTCACCACGATCAACTCCTTCGCGGCGCTTTCAGCCTTCGAGCGGAGGATCGTCAGAAACACCCCCCAACCCGCGTCCAGGATGCTCCGGTTGAGGCCGGACTTGGCCGCCACGTTGCTGCCAGGCGCTTGGAGCGTGCCGGACGCCGAGCGGGTCATGTTCGCGATGCGCAGGTCTTCACAGGCGATGACGTCGTAGTCGCGGACCAACGCGAGTGCGGCCTTGTGCGCGCCGTCGAGGCGTTGACGGCGGACCGTGCCGTGCAGGGCGGTGACGCGGGCCACCGCCTTACGGCGCCGTGTGGAGCCGCGTTTCTTACGGGCGAGGTCCCGCTGGGCGGCGGCGAGGCGCTCGGCGGACGCGGCCAGGTGGCGCGGGTTGGCCAGGTGCTCACCGTCGCTGGTGGTGACCAGCGAGGCCACGCCCAGGTCGATCCCGACGGATGCGCCGGTGGCGGGCAGCGCCTCGGCGGGCACGTCGTCACACGACAGCACGACGTACCAGCGGGAGCCTTCCCGCTTGACACCGATCGTCTTGACGGTGCCGCGCACCGGCCGGTGCCGGTGGACGCGGATGTGGCCGACGCCCTGGAGACGGACGAACGTCACGGTGGGGTGTTCGGGCTGGGAGTTCCACCGGCAACCGTCACCGTCCTTGGGCCATTCGACGGTATCGAACCGGCCCTTACCCTTGAAACGGGGAAACCCCGGAGTGCGCCCGGCCTTGACGCGAGCGAAGAACGCCTGAAACGCCTTGTCCAGGCGGCGCAGCGTGGCCTGCTGGGAGGAGAACGACCACCGGCCCTGACCGTCCGGGTCGTCGGTGCGGATGTGTTTCAGGTCGGCGGACTGGTCACCGTAGCGGATGCTCACCTTCGCCTTGGCATAGGCGGTGCGGCGGTGCTCCAGCGCGGCGTTGTACAGAGCGTGGTGATCATCCAGGCAGGCGATCAACGCGGCGCTCTGGCGGACAGTGGGGCGCAGCAGGAACTTAAACGACCTGCGCACCACACCACCACCCTCGCTCGAACCTTTGTTCCCACCGTATCGAATAGCGGAAAGAGGCGACGCGGAATGCGCGAACCTGTCAGGTCACTACACGCTCGGGCCTGGATGGCCCTCCGGCTCCCGATTCCCCCGTCGCTTAAAGGCGACGGTCCCCTCGGGAGAAACTGATGGACATCCGGTTCTCGGGGGGCCGATCGGAGACGGCACCGCTGACCTGGGGGCAGCGGGCCATCTGGGACACGATCCGGAAGACGGCGCCGGACGACCACTACTTCAACTTCGGCCGCGTGCTCGCCGTGCCCCGCCGGGCCAGGCCGCTCACCGTGGCGGGGGCCGCCGAGGTCCTGCGCGCGCTGGTGGAACGGCACGAGTCCCTGCGCACCAGGCTGGGCGAGGCGCCGCGCGGGAGCGCCGGCCGCGCGAACGGCACGGAACCGTACGGGAAGGTCGTCCACACGAGCGGCGCGGAACCGTACGGAGGCGGCGCCCGGGAGGGCGGCGGCGCGGAGCCGTGGCAGGTGCTCGCGACCGGCGGTTCCATCCCGGTCACCGTGTCGGAGGGCGGCGACCCCGAGCGGCTGCGGGACACGCTGGCGGAGACGGCGTTCGACTACGGGAACGAGTGGCCGCTCAGGATCGGGCTCGTCGTCGACCGCGACGAGGTCACCCACATCGTGCTCGTCTTCTGCCACCTGGCCGCCGACGGCCTCGGAGCCGAGGTCGCGGTCACGGACCTGCGGCTGCTCCTGCTGCGCGGCTCCGTACCCGGGCCGCCCCCGCCCTCCCCGCTGGAGCTGGCCCGCTGGCAGGGCTCGGAGCAGGGCCTGAAGGTCGCGGCGGTGGCCGCGGAACACTGGGAGAGCGAGTACCGGCGCATCCCCCCGACCATGTTCGACCGGCGGGCGGGCGTCCCCGCGGATCCGCCGATCTGGCGGGCGCACCTCGTCTCCCGGGCGATGGACCTGGCCGTGCGGCGGATCGCCGCGCTGAGCGGCACGAGCACCTCGACCGTTTTGCTGGCCGCCGCGGCCACGCTGACCGGAAGGGTGACCGGCCACGACGTGAGCGCGATGCTGCCGATCGTGGGCAACCGCTTCCGCGGCGACACCGTCAACGCGGTCACCACGCTCTCCCAGGAGGGCCTGTTCGTGCTGGACCTGCGCGAGGGTGGCTTCACCGAGCTGCTGCGCGCGGCCAGGCCCGCCGCGCTGCGCGCCTACCGGTCCGCCTACCACGACCCGGACGACCGGGACCGGCTCACCGAGCGGGCCGGCCGGGAGCGGGGTGTGAGAGTCCACCCGTACTGCTGCTTCAACGACATGCGCTTCACCGACCGGGTGGACGCCTCCCCCGACGAGCGCAGCGTGCGGCGGGCCCTGGACGAGACGACGCTCACCTGGCCGCTCAGCCAGGAGCGGCTCAACTGCCGGTTCTGCCTGCACGTGACCGGCGAGCCCGGCGGGCTGGGCGTCTCGCTCACCGCCGACACCGGCCATCTCCCCCGCCCCGCCATGGAACGCTACCTGCTCGATCTGGAGTCGCTGCTGGTCGAGGCCGCGTTCCGCGAGGTGCTGGAGCCGGTCGGTTGAGCGTCCCGCCCAGCGTCGAAGCGGGCCGGCCGGACGCCCGGTCCGGAACCGGCCGGCCGAGCACTCTCCCCAGGACCGGAGCCGGTCGGCCGGACGCCCTTCCCGCGGCCGGATCCCGGGGGCCGTACGCCGGAGGTGCCCGATGACGGTCCACGCCTACGCCGAGTCGACGTCCTGCGTCCAGGGCGGCGCGCTCCGCTTCCACCTCGCCCGCGCCTCCCGCGCCCCGCTGCGAGGCTCGGTGCTGGTCGAGGACGTCGCCACCGAGGTGGCCGTACTCGACGGGGAGTTCACCGACCCGGTGTGGACGCTCGAGGTCTCCGCGGGCTGGTCCAGCTCGCTCTACCGCGCGGTCTTCACCGCCGACGAGGAGAGCAGCGAGGTCTACTTCGTCGTACGGGCCGCCCGTCCCCGCTCGCCGATCCTGCTGTCGATCCCGTTCCCGACCTGGCAGGCCTACAACCGGGCGGGCATCCCCGGCGAGTCCATCTACTGGAGCGAGCAGCCGACCCGCGCCTCGCGGGTGTCCTTCGACCGGCCGGGCGGCGGGCCGCCGCCCGAGCGCTGGGAGGAGGGCATGATCCGCTGGCTGGGCCCGGCCGGGTACGACGTCGACCACTGCTCGGCCCTGGACCTGCACTCCGGGCGCGAGCTGCTCTCCGGCTACCGGCTGCTGATGGTCAGCGGGCACGACGAGTACTGGTCGGCGGGGATGCGCGACAGCGTCGAGGAGTTCGTCCGCCGGGGCGGCAACCTGGCCGTCTTCTCCGGCAACACCTGCTGGTGGCAGTTCCGGCTGGAGGACGACGGGCGCACCATGGTCTGCTACCGCGACGCGATCGCCGACCCGATGGCCGCCGTGGACCCGGCCCTCACCACGGTCGAGTGGTCCAGCGCGCCGGTGAACCGCCCGGAGAACGGCCTGACCGGGGTCAGCTTCCGGCGCGGCGCCGGGACCTGGGGGCCGTACATGCAGCTCATGCACGAGGAGTCCTACACCGTCCGCTTCCCCGAGCACTGGGTGTTCGAGGGCACCAAGCTGGGCGAGGGCGACACGTTCGGCAAGGGCGCGATCGGCTACGAGACGGACGCCTGCGACTTCGTCGAGGAGGACGGCGTGCCGGTGGCCAGCGGGCGCGACGGCACCCCGCCGTCCTTCGTCATCCTGGCCACCGCCGACCTGCGGCACTGGCACCGGTACGGCCAGGGCGGCATGGCCACCATGGGCGTCTTCGGCCTCGGCGCCGGGACGGTGTTCACCGCCTCCACCGTGAACTGGGGCAACACCCTGCACGACCCGGCCGTGGACCGGATCACCCGCAACGTGCTGGACCGGCTGTCGGTGCGCGCGGGCGGCTGGGAGACCATCGGCGGCGCGGACGAGGTCGGCGCGCTGACCGTGTTCGGCTCCCTGCTGTACGGCGCCACCTCCGGCGGCTCGCTGCTCACCCGCGCGGTCTCGGACCAGAACCTGCGCTGGCGCCCCGCGGGGACCGCCCCCGCGCTGGTCGCCCTGGCCACCCCCAGGGAGGCCACCGCCGTCCACCCGATCGGCCTGTACGGTCTCACCGCCGACGACCGGCTCGTCTTCCGCGACCCCGGGCACGGCTGGGTCACCCTCGCCGACGGACCTCGCGGCGGGGTCGGCCTGGGCATGGTGAACGGCGAGCTGTTCGCCGCCGCCGCGGACGGCCTGTGGCTGTTCGACCCGGAGACCTCCGCCTGGAGCCTGGTCGAGGCCGCCGCCGGAGCCGGGGCCGTGGCGCTGGCCGCGATGAACGGCCGGCTGTACATGGCGGACGCGGACGGCCGGATCCGCACGCGCCTGCCGGTGGCGACCCCGGCCGGATGGACCGACCTGTGCGACGCGGGCGGCTGCACCGTGCTGACCGGCCACGCGGGCACCCTGATCGGCACCGCCCGCGACCGCCCCCTGCTGCGGCGCGCGAACTTCCTGGAGGAGGCGGCCTCCGGCAAACAGGCGGCTCTCCCGGGACAGGGGGCGCCCGCACCGTGACCCGTTCCCCGGGAGCGAAGGCGTTCAGGTCGCGGTGGAGGTCCCGGTGAGCGCCGGGTAGTCCTTGAGCTCGATGTCCGTGGCGAACATGTCCGTCATCCTGAGCATCGACCACAGCAGGAACCGGCTCTTGAACAGCCGGTTCCGCATCCTGATCCCCCGCCGCGTCGCCGGGGCGAGAAAGGAGCCGGCGCCGCCCTGCCGGGCCACCTTGGCGTAGCCTCGGAAGGCCTCCTCGTACGCGCGGAACGCGGTCCGGTGGTCGCCACCGGCCGTCGCGAGCTCCCCGGCCAGCACGTACGCGCCCACGACGGCCAGGCCGGTGCCGAAGCCGCCCAGGGTGTTGCCGTAGGCGGCGTCGCCGAGCAGCACCACCCGGCCCCTGGCGTAGTGGCCGATCCTGACCTGGCTGATCGAGTCGAGGTAGAGGTTCCGCGCCTCCGGCAGCCTGGCCACCAGCTCGGGGACCCGCCAGCCCATGCCCCGGTAGGCGTCGGCCAGGATGCGCTTGTGCCGCTCCACGTCGTAGCGGTCGTAGTCGAGCCGCTCGGAGGCGAAGACGAAGAACGCGGGTGACTTGGGTCCGCCGAGCGCCACCATCCGGCCGGGCTCGTTGTACATCCCGCCGCCAGGACCCGTGTCGAGGTCGGCCAGCGCGTAGTAGTACCCGAGGAAGCGCACGTGGTCGGACTCGGGACCGAAGGCGAGCCGCCGCACGTTGGAGTGGATGCCGTCGGCGCCCACCACGAGGTCGAAGGTACGCGGCGCGCCGCGCTCGAAGGTGACGTGCACGCCGCCCGCCGTGTCGGTCAGCGAGGTGATGGAGTCGCCGAAGACGTACTCGCAGCCCTCCTCGGTCCTCTCGTACAGCAGGGCGGCGAGGTCGCCGCGGAGGATCTCGACGTCGCCGCCGGTGAACGCGCCGGGCAGGACCGCCAGCGGCCTGCCGTCCGCGTCGACGATGGTCTGGTCGGTCCCGCCGGTCTGACGCCGCCGCACCTCGCCGAGGATTCCCATCCGCTCCAGCACGACGCGATGGGTCTCGCCCTTGAAGTCGACGGCCTGGCCGCCGGGGCGGAGCGCGGGCGCCCTCTCGACGACGGTGACGGCGTGGCCGGAACGGCTCAGCCAGTACGCGAGCGCGGGTCCCGCGATGCTCGCACCGGAGATGAGGACCGTGGTGTTCTTCATGTTCACGAGCGTCGAGGGGGGCGCTGACAGTTCGCCGACCATCGGCTGACAGCCGGACGCCCTCAGCGCCGAGCGCCGTCAGCCGCCCTCGGCGTCGAGCCCTCGGCCGTTCCCGACACCGGGCGCTTTCGGCTTCAGCCGTCGCCCGCGCCGCCCGCATCGAGCGCATCGCCCGCGTCATCCGCGTCGAGTGTGCCGTCCGCGTCGAGTGTGCGGTCCGCGTCGTCCGCGTCATCCGCGTCGAGTGTGTCGAGTGCGTCGTCCGCGTCGAGCGCCGCGAGCACCTCGTCGCGGCGCATCGCGGCCCCGCGGGCGTACGCCGACGCGAACGCCTCCGCCCCGGCGAGGTCTCGGGCGCCCGCGGTGACCCGGGCGACGTCGCGGTCACCGGCCACGGCCGTCCCGCGCAGCGCCACCGCCATGCCGAGCAGCAGCGCCGCCCGGGTCCCCGCCCCTTCGAACGCTTGTGTCCCCGCCCCTTCGAGCAGGGCGGCTCCCGCCAGGCCCTCGACGGCGTCGGCGAGGTCCATCGCCAGTGGCGACCTGCGCGCGCGGGCCCGCGCCCGGCGATGGTGGAGCAGGGCACCGGCGCGATCGCCCTCGGCCTCGGCCAGCCGTCCCAGCGCGGTGAGCGCGCGCGTCCGCACCGACTCCGCGCCGAAGGCCCCGGTCTCCGCCCCTCGAAGCGCCAGGCCGATCCGGCGACGGGCCTCGGCGGGATCACCTTCGAGCCGCGCGATCTCCCCCAGCCCCAGATGCGTCACGGCGGGCACGTCCGGCATGCCCGCCTTCCCGGCGAGTTCCCCGGCGCGCCCGTGGTCGGCGGCAGCGGCGGCGAGGTCACCCTCGCGTACCAGCGCCTCGGCCCGGTGCCCCAGCATGTCCGCGGTCTCCTCCAGGGCCCCGAGCTCCTCCAGCAGCTCCAGCGCCTCCCGCCACAGGTCCCGGGCGCGCGCCCACTCCCCGCGCCGGCCCGCGACGAGGGCCAGCCAGTCGAGTCCCTGGGCCGTCCCCCAGCGTTCCCCCAGGGACCTGAAGCGCTCCAGCACCTCCTCCAGCTCCCGCTCACCTCCGGCCGGATCGCCGCCGAACACCTTCAGCAGGGCGCGGCCCAGCCCGGCCAGGGCCAGGCTCCACGGATCGGAACCGAACAGCCGGTCGGTCTCGGGCCCGGCCGGCGGCGTCGACCTCGGCGGCCCGGCGGACATGCCCCACAACGCTTCGGCGAACGGGTACCGCAGCGGCCGGTCCCGCGACCGCATGATCGCCTCGGCCCGTTCCCAGTGTTCCGGCAGCGCTCGGGGTACGGCGTGTGCCACGCACATGACGTACTCCTCCTCCAGCCCGGGGAGGGGACGACCGGTCGCCTCGAGCAGCTCGGCCGCCGCCTCCCCCGCGTCGCCGCGCCGGCCGCCCAGCCACCAGTACGCCGCCAGCGCGGCGACCAGCCGCAGTCCCGTCTCCCTGTCGTCGCGCACGGCCCAGCGCAGCGCGGCCGTCAGGTTGTCGTGCTCGGCGGAGAGCCTGGCCAGCCACCGGAGCTGCTCGGCCCGGCGCAGGTGGGGATCGGCGCGCCGGGCCAGGTCGAGGAAGTGGCGGGCGTGGCCGCCGCGCAGGCGGTCCTCCTCGCCCGCCTCCACCAGCCGTTCCGCGCAGAACAGCCTGATCGTGTCGAGCATCCGGTAGCGGTCGCCGTCCGCCACGACCAGCGATCTGTCCACCAGGTCCGCCAATAGCCCGGCTGCGTCCTCCACCTCGCAGACTCCCTCGGCCGCCTCCAGGGACGCGCTTCCCGCGAACACGGCGAACCGCCTGGCCAGCACCTTCTCACCGGGCGAGAGCAGGTCCCAGCTCCACTCCACCACCGCGCGCAGGGTCCGGTGGCGGGCCGCCGCCGTGGGGTCGCCGCGCGACAGCAGCCGGAACCGGCCGTGCTCCTCCAGGCGCGTGGCGATCTCCTCGACGGTGAAGGAGCGCAGCCGCGCGGCCGCCAGCTCGATGGCCAGCGGCAGCCCGTCCAGCGCCGCGCAGATCCGGACGACCGTCTCCACGTTGGCCCGCCGCACCTCGAATCCCGGCCGTACGGCCGCCGCCCGGTCGGCGAACAGCCGCACGGCCGGACAGTCCAGGGCTGCGGACGGCGAGGAGTCCGGCGGCGGGGTCTCCAGCGGTGCCAGCGGCACCAGCGTCTCGCCGGTGATGCCGAGGGGCTCGCGCCCGGTGGCCAGCACGGCCAGCCCGGGGCACTCGCCCAGCAGCCCGCGGGCCAGCGTGGCGGCGGCGTCGTTCACGTGCTCGCAGTTGTCGAGGACGAGCAGCAGGTCCCGCCCGCGCAGAGCCGCCACCAGGTGCTCCACCAGATCGGCCGGGCGCGGCGCGTGGAACCCGGGCTCGCGCAGCCCGAGCGCGCCGAGCACCGCGCGGACCACCTGGTCACCGTCACCTGCCGTACCGTGACCACCGGACGGGCCGAGACCACCGCGCAGAACGGGACCGCCAGGCGGAACGGGACCACCTGCCGTACCGGGACCACCGGGCGGAACGGGACCACCGGACGCGGCGGAGCCGCCGAGCGGGGCGGGGCCGCCGAGCGGGGAGAGGTCGACGAAGCACACCTCCCGCCGCCCGCGTCCGGCCGCCTCGATCGCCAGCCGGGTCTTGCCGATGCCGCCGGGCCCGGTGATCGTGACCAGCCGCGAGTCGCGCAGCGCGGCGATCCGTTCCAGCTCCCGCTCGCGTCCCACGAAGCTGGTGAGCTGGGCCGCGAGTCCCCGTCGTGCCGGTGGCGCGGGCCGCTCGGCGCGCAGGACGGCCAGATGGATCGCGGCGAGTTCGGGTGAGGGATCGGCGCCGAGCTCCTCGGCGAGCAGCCGCCTGGTCTCCTCGAACACCGTCAGCGCCTCGGCCTGCCGCCCCGCCGCCCGCAGGGCGAGCATCAGCTGCCCCGTGAGCCGTTCCCGCAGTGGATGCGCGGCCACCAGCCGCCGCAGCTCCGCCACCGAAGCCGCCGAAGTCACCGAGCCGCCCTCGGGAAGGGCCGACTCCGCCTCCGCGAGATCCTCCGTCGCGGTCAACCGGAGCTCCTCCAGCCGGTCCGCCCACGCCCGCCCGAAGGGCAGGTCGGCCAGCGCGGGCCCGCGCCACAGGGCGAGCGCCTCCCGCAGCAAGCCGCCGGCGGCGGCGTGACGCCCCTCCGCCAGCAGCCGCCGCCCCTCGCGGGCCAGCCGTTCGAACCGGTGGGCGTCGACGTCGTCGGGATCGGCCACGAGCCGGTAGCCGGTCCCGTGGAACTCGATCACCTCGGCGGGCAGGCTCCGGCGCAGCCGGGAGACCTGGGCCTGCACCGCGTTGGCGGCACCGGCCGGGGGATCGTCACCGTACTGGCCGTCGATCAGACGCCGTACGCCGACCACCCGGCCCGCGTCGAGCAGCAGCATCACGAGCAGGGCACGCGGCCTGGGCCCGCCCACGGAGATCTCCTCACCGGTGGGGGACCGCACCTCCAGGGAACCGAGGACGCCGAACCGCATGGCCTCGATTGTCCCTCACGCCTCCGGCGAGAGACGGACGCCGCGGGCGGCACGAGGCCGCGGTTCCCCGGGATGCGGGACGGCCTGCCGGTTCACCGGCCGGATCGGAGAAGGGGTGAGCGAGCCCGATGGAGGCGCCGGTGGTGGTCAGCCGGCCGACGGTGCCCGCAGCTGCTCACGATGCGCCCGGTTCACGGCCATCAGCCCGTCGAGCGCGTCGCGGGTGCGGATGAGGTCGCCGATGTGCGCGGAGAGCCGGTCGCGCTCCTGCGCCATCCGTTCCAGGGCGGCGTCGGAGTTCTCCGTGCTGGGCGATTCGGTGCACGGGAGCAGTTCGGCGATGGTGCGGCTGGACAGGCCGGCGGTGTACAGGCGCTGGATGAACGCGACCCGCTCGACCTCGTCGTCCGTGTAGTGCCGCTGTCCGCTGGCGCTGCGGGTGCTGGTGAGCAGCCCCTGCTCCTCGTAGTAGCGCAGCGACCGGACGCTGACCCCGGTCCGTGACGCGAGCTCGCCGATGCGCACATCGTCCTCCCGGTGTGATCTGCGACACAGGGCTTGCCTCTGACATGGATGTGAGCTTCTAGCGTACTCGCCGTACCCGCGATCCGGGATCGACGACCATGGAGGACGACGTGACGACCCTTTTCGACAACTACCGGCTCGGCGACCTGACGCTCCCCAACCGGATGGTGATGGCCCCGATGACGCGAGTCCGGGCCGCCGCCGGCGGGCTGGCGACGCCGTCGATGGCGGCGTACTACGCCCAGCGCGCGACGGCCGGGCTGATCGTCTCCGAGGGCGTGCAGCCGAGCCTGATCGGACAGTCCAACCCGGGCACGCCGGGACTGCACACCGATGAGCAGGTCTCCGCGTGGCGCCCGGTGACCGCCGCCGTGCACTCCAGCGGCGGGCGGATCTTCGCCCAGCTCATGCACGGCGGACGGGTCTCCCATCCCGATACCACCGGCATGCAGCCGGTCGGGCCCTCGGCGGTCCCGGCCGTCGGCGACGTGTTCACCCCGTCGGGGCCCCGGCCCGCGCCGACGCCGCGCGCCCTGGACACCGCCGAGGTGCCCGAGCACGCCGAGTCCTACGGCCGGGCCGCCCGCCGGGCCGTCGAGGCCGGCTTCGACGGCGTGGAGTTGCACGGCGCGAACGGCTACCTGATCTCACAGTTCCTCTCGTCGAACGCCAACCTGCGCACGGACCGCTACGGAGGCTCGGTGGCCAGCCGGATCCGGTTCGCCGTCGAGGCGGTGTCCGCGACCGCCGAAGCCGTCGGCGGGGCCAGGACCGGGATCCGCCTCTCCCCGGGCGGGACGTTCTGGGGGGTGCGGGAGACCGATGTCCCGGAGCTGTACACCGCGCTGCTGACCGAGCTGGCCCGCCTCGACCTGGCCTACGTCCACCTCGAGGCCACCGCCGACGAGGACGTGCTGATCGGGCTGCGCCGCGCGTGGCCGGGCACCCTCATCATGAACCCGGTGCTGCCGATGGGCCCGAAGCAGACCGGACGGGCCGAGGCCGACCACTGGCTCGGGCTGGGCGCCGACCTCATCAGCTTCGGCCGCGGGTTCCTCGCCAACCCCGACCTGGTCGAGCGGCTGCGTACCGGCCTCCCCATCGCTCCCGTCGACGAGGCGACGTACTACCAGGGCGGCGACGCGGGCTACCTGACCTACTCGACGTACCAGCACACCGCCTGACGCCAGCCGGATCGCGCGGCCTGCTCCACCGATCGATCATGACGGTAAACGGGTGGCCTCTCCCGTGCGGCCGGGCCCATCCTGTCCGCCATGGAAGAACCGAAGCACAGGATCCGGGCGGTTCACAGCGCGTCCACGATCACCGTCTACCAGGCCTACACTCCGGAGATCGGTCTCCCCGCCGCTCGTCTCGGCCGCTTCCCGGCCACCTGGAAACGAGACCGGATGACGTGGGTCAAGCCATCGTTCCTGTGGATGATGTACCGCTGTGGCTGGGGCAGCAAGGAGGGGCAGGAGACCGTCCTGGCCATCGAGATCACCCACGAGGGGTTCGAATGGGCCCTGCGCCACGCGTGCCTGTCACACTACGAGCCAGGGCTTCACCCCGACCGGGCCACCTGGAAGCGGCGATTGCGGCAGGCGCCGGTCCGGGTGCAGTGGGACCCCGAACGCGATCTCCACCTGCGCCCGCTGCCCTACCGCTCCCTGCAGCTCGGCCTCTCGGGCGAGGGCGCTCGCCGGTACGCGGACGAGTGGACGGTCGCCATCACCGACGTCACCCAGCTCGTCCGCGAGATCCACGCACTCCTGCGCGAGGGCGAACCGGAGGCCGCGGCCCGGCTCCTGCCCGAGGAGCGTCCCTACCTCGCCGGGGACGAGCTTCTGGCTCACCTACGTCCGTAAGCGCGGCGGCGCAGGCCCCCTGGATCCCACACCGCCGCACCGGACTCGACCGGTCCGGCCAGGCCGGTTCTCCGTGTCCCCCGCCTCCATGGAGTCGGATGGACCGTCACCGGCTTCTTCCCGATCCGGCCGATCAAGCAAGGGCCTGCCGTGACGAGATCGAGATGATCACCCGTGATGATCGGCGCATGAAACGCATGAGCGTCGCGCTGGTGTTAGCCGGCCTGCTGAGCATCGCGATTCCCGGCGGCGCCGTGCACGCGGCTCCCGAATCGACGTCTCTCGACTCCGTCGTCAAAGCGATCAAGAAGCAGTTCGCGAAGAAGAGCAGCGTGCGCTTCTCCGTCAAGTGGCGTGGCGGACCCCCACCCATCTGGGACATGAAGGCGTCCGGCGCGTACCGCTTCAGGGCTTCAGGCGTGTACGCCGCCGACACCACGACGATCACCCAAGATCCGGAGGGAACAGGCCGGTCCCGGGCGATCAGCATCGGCCGGGAGTTCTGCTCACAGGCCTACGTGCGTTCCAATGACGGTAACTACGTCTGGAAGTCACCGTCGGCGGTGGGGAGATGGACCTGCGCGCGGAACCTGGCCGGGGTCATCTGGGGGGAGGACCTGATCAACGGGATCAACCCGGGCTTCCTCAAACTGGTCGCCGCCCACGGCGCGACCAGCGCCGACGGCGGAACGTTCGAGGGAGTGAAGACGACCCTCCACAGCGGCACGGTGACGGTTCCCGGCCTGGGCGAGAGACAGGCCGGGATGTACTTCAGGACCGAGGAGGAAGAGGGGGCATCGTGGAACGAGCCGATCACCTGGAAACTCTGGGTGGGCCCGGACAACCTGCCGAGACGTTTCCACGCCATCATGAGGTTCACCCCGAAGTACGTCGGCGATGAGGTCGAGACCATGACGATGAACATCATCTATCGAGGATGGGGAACCCCCGTAAAGATCACGGCCCCTCCCGAGCGCCTCATCACCGTCGACTGATGATCGACACCCCCTATGAAAGCCTCGCTCTCACCTGTCCGCCGCGAATGGCGCCATGAGTCGACCGGCGTCGGTGACCACGCGGGTGGTGTCGATCCACCTGGCCGGCAGCCCCGCCGTCGGCGGGTGATCACCGCCCAGCACGATCCCATGACACCGCTGCCCGGCGGTGCCGTACGAGGTCAGATGGAGATCGGGCCGTAGAGGGCGACCGGGGAGCCGGTGGTCATGGCCCAGTAGCGGTCGCCGTAGGACCAGTGCCACCACTCGGTGGGGTAGTTGACCAGTCCGGCCGCCTCCATGGCGACGCCGAGGAGCTTGCGGTGGTGGCGCGCCTCGGGGGACAGCCCGGGGGCGTCGGTGTAGCAGGCGCCGTCGCTCTCCTCGGGGGTGGCGTTGAGCCGGGTGCCCATGTCGAGCTCGGTCCCGTCGTCGGCGGCCAGGGTCAGGTCGACCGCGGCTCCCGCGGTGTGCGGGGCGATCTCGACGGGCGACACGTAGCGGCTCGCCGCGGCGCGCAGCTCCGCGGGCGACATCTCCGGATGCAGCGCCCGCAGCTCCGCCGAGTATCCGTCGAAGATCTCTTTCTGTGTCGCCGGTGGCCGGTATCCCTCCACGACCAGCAGCCGGTATCCCCCGGGAAGCTGCGCCTGCGCCTCCTCCAGCCTGGTCAGCAGCCCGAGCCTGAGATGGGCGAAGGCCCCCTCGGGGTCGGCGAGCCGCTCGTCCGTCCGCAGCCGCCCCCGGACGTCGACCAGCCGCTCCCCCGACTCCTCGACGGGGATCGCGGCGACTCGGGCATCGGAGATCAGAACGATGTCAGGCATGGTGGCAATTCTTCCCCAAGCGCCACAGTGCGCAGACCCCGCTCACGGGGAACGGGAGTGCCGGACCGTGCCCGCGCCTGCGATCGGGCCCATGCCCGGACAATCCGATACGCCGCTCCGGCCCGGGTCTCATCACGACGGGACCCGGGCCGGTCCCGTCCGCGCGGGACGTCAGATCGTGTCCGAGAACACCTGCTCACGGGCCTGCTGCAGCGCCGACACCAGGGCGCCGCGCAGTACGGGGTTGCCCTGGACCCGCGAGACCACGACCTGGGGCTGGCTGGGGCAGACCCGGGCGACCGCGTCCTGCACCCTGGCGGCGAGCGCGTCTCCCCCGGCCCTGCCGACGTCGCCGCTGAGCACGATGAGTCCGGGGTCCAGGACCACCGCGACGGCGGCGACGCCGACGGCCAGCCGCCCGGCCAGCTCGTCCAGGAACGCCTCGGCGCCCTCCGCGACGGCCGTACGGACGTGTTCTCCCACGGAACCGGCGTCGGAGTCGCCTCCGGAGGCCCCCGAGGCCCCGGAGGCGGAGACGGAGGTGCCGATGCCGTGGGCGTTCGCGAGCCCGGTCACGGCGTCGCCGCCGACCAGGCGCTGGAACGAGCCCGACTGGGGCTCGCTCACGTCGGTGGGGAGCGGCTCGCCGGGCACGGGGAGCCAGCCGATCTCGCCCGCGCCGCCGGTGAAGCCGCGGTGCAGCCGCCCGCCCAGCATGACGCCGAGCCCCTGCCCGACCCCCGCCCAGACGAGCACGAAGTCGTCGACGCCCAGCGCGGCCCCGTACGCGCGCTCGGCCAGCGCGGCCAGGTTCACGTCGTTCTCTATCGTCACCGGGACCCCCAGGTCGCGGCGGAGCTCGGCGAGCACGCCGTTGTGCCAGGAGGGCAGGTCGAAGGAGAAGCGCACGTCGCCGGTGCGGGGGTCGACGACGCCCCTGGTGCCGATCACGAAGGCGCGCAGCCGGTCGGCGCCGATGCCCGCCGACGCGCACGCCTGGCTCACCGCGCTCCGCACCAGCCGTACCGGGTCCTCGTGCCCGCTGGGGTCGACGGAGACCTCGGCGACGAGGGTGCCGGTGATGTCGGCGATCCCGGCGCTGATCCTGTCGGGCAGCACGTCGAGCCCGGCCACGTACGCGCAGGAGGGCACCACCCCGTAGAGGGCGGCGTTGGGGCCGCGACCGCCCGCCTGCTCGCCGACCACGGCGACGAGGTCGCGCTCCTGGAGCCTGGAGAGCAGCTGACCCGCGGTCACCTTGGACAGCCCGGTATGTTCTCCCAGCTCAGCCCGGGTGAGAGGGCCGCTGGACAGCAGGAGTTCCAGTGCCGCGCGGTCGTTGAGCCGGCGCAGCAGCCGGGGGGTCCCCGGGCGTGTGGGCAAGGTCGTCCTCCCCGTCACGATCCGCTAACGATCGTTTCTTTTAAGAAAGTTTCTTGTTAGTTTAACCCTAGTCAGCCCGCAGGCAAGCGATCGGAACCGCGGGTTGCGGTAGTTCCGACCGCTCCCAGTGAGTGCAGAGGGTCGCGGGGACCCCGGCCATAACAGATGAGCGCAAACCCCGGCGAAAGCCTGAAAGGGAGAACTCCAGTGAAGTTCGCGAGAATCGCCACCACGACGGCAACCACCGCCGCCCTCGCCCTGGGTCTCGCCGCGTGTGGAAGCAGCGAGCCGGCACCGGCCGCCGAGAACCAGGCGTCGGCGCCCGCCGCGTCCGGTCCCAAGTTCGCGGGTCAGACGCTGACCGTCTGGCGCCTCGGCGCTCCCGACGAGAAGCAGAACAAGCTGATGGCCGACCTGAACGCCAAGTTCAAGGAGACCACCGGCGCCGACGTCAAGCTCCAGTGGGTGCCCTGGCCCGACGCGCAGGCCAAGTGGACCGCCGCGCTCGCCGGCGGCGAGGGCCCCGACGTCACCGAGTTCGGCAACGACCAGGTGGCCGCGTGGGTCGCGCAGGACGCGCTGACCGACATCACCGACGTCGTCAAGGCCACCCCCGACTTCCAGCAGATCCCGCAGAACCTGTGGGGCTACGAGACGGTGGACGGCAAGATCTACGCCGCCCCGTGGGGCGGCGGCACCCGCGCCGTCCTCTACCGCAAGGACTGGTTCGAGGACCTGAAGATCGAGGTGCCCAAGACCTGGGAGGACCTCGTCGCGGCGGGCAAGAAGATCGTCGCCGAGAAGGGCAAGGACGTCGACGGCTTCGCCTTCAACGGCGGCTCCGACGCCAACATGTCGCTGTCGCCGTTCGTCTGGTCGGCCGGCGGCGACTTCGCCGCCTTCGAGGGCGGCAAGTGGACCGGCAAGCTGACGGAGCCCGGCTTCAAGGAGGGCTTCCAGTACTACACCGACCTGGTGACCAAGCACGGCGTCTCGCGCAAGTCCGCCCTGACCCAGAACTCGGTGGACATCGCGACCCGCTTCGCCAACGGCAAGGTCGGCATGTACGTGACCGGCGGCTGGGACATCACCACCATCAAGGAGCAGAGCGGCGGCAAGGTCGACGACGCGAAGATGGCCTTCTTCTCACTCCCGGCCAAGGACGGCAGCGGCCCGGCCCCGGCCTTCCAGGGCGGCAACGACATCGCCATCTGGAAGGACACCAAGAACGTCGAGCTGTCCGCCGAGTACGTCAAGCTCGCCGCCGGCAAGGAGTTCGGCACCCGCTACGCCAAGGAGGGCGGCCTGCTGCCGCTCTACCCGGAGGCTCTGACCGAGTACGCCTCCGACCCGGTGCAGGCGCCGTTCGCCGAGACCTTCAAGGTCGCCAAGGGCTTCCCGAACGACACCAACTGGGCCGAGGCGAACGACACCAAGGCGGTCCTGCAGAGCGCGGCCCGCTCGGTCATCGAGGGCAAGAAGGACGTCGACACCGCGCTGGCCGACGCCAACAAGGAACTCGAAGAGATCCTGAACCAGTAACCATGGCGAACACCTCAACCATCGCCCGGGACGGGGGCACCCCCTCCGTCCCGGCGCGGGGGCCCCGAGGCGCCACGCCCCCGCGCAGGTCAGGCGGGCTGCCCGCCTGGGTCGTCCCCTACGCGCTGCTCGTCCCCGGCCTGCTCGTCATCGCCGGCCTGCTGCTCTACCCGCTGTACCAGATGGTCGTCATGTCCTTCCAGAACGTGGGACTGCGGCAGATCCGGGGAGTGCCGGCCGAGTCCGTCGGCTTCGAGAACTACCAGAAGCTGGTCGAGTCAGAGCTGTTCTGGACGTCGCTGCGCAACACCGTCGTCTTCGCCGTCGTCACGGTGGCGGCCACCCTGATCCTCGGCACGCTGGTCGGCCTGCTCCTGCACAAGCTGGGCAAGAAGATGTCGACCTTCCTCATCGTCGGCATCATGGCCGCCTGGGCCACCCCGCAGATCGCCACCGCGATCATCTGGCGCTGGCTGTTCGACGCGGAGTCGGGCGTCATCAACTGGCTGCTGAACGCGCTGCCCGACTGGTTCTCCTCCCTGCTGTTCGGCCGTTCCGACTGGACCGGCGAGCCGTGGCTGAACGACGCGTTCACCATCTACGTCGTGCTGATCATCGCGGTGGTCTGGGCGTCGTTCCCGTTCATCGCCGTCTCGATCCTGGCGGGGCTGAAGAGCATCTCCCAGGAGCTGTACGAGGCGGCCAGGGTGGACGGCGCCTCCGCGTGGCGGATCTTCTGGAAGATCACCTTCCCGCTGCTGAAGCCGGTCTTCGCGGTGCTGACGGTGCTCTCGGTGATCTGGGACTTCAAGGTCTTCACCCAGCTGTTCGTGCTGGCGGGCGGTACGTCCAACCGGGAGGCGTTCAACCTGTCGCTGTTCGCCTTCACCCAGGCCTTCAGCGCACCGCCCAAGATGGGCATGGGCGCGGCCATCGCGGTGGTGCTGACGCTGATCCTGCTCGTCATCACCTTCTTCTACGTCCGCCAGATCGTGAAGACGGAGGACGTGCGATGACCACTTACGACACGCGGGCCCCGCGAAAGACCCCTCGGGGAAATCCCAAAACGCGCAGGCGGCTCGGCCGGATCGGCCTGAACACCACCGCCGTCGTGGTGTTCCTGTTCGCGGTGTTCCCCGTCTACTGGATGGTGACCACGGCTTTCAAGAGCAGCGAGCAGATCTTCACGACGGACTTCATCCCGTTCCCCACCGACCCCACGCTCGAACACGTGAAGCGGGTCTTCACCGAGGGCGTCGCGGGCCACTCCATCTGGCAGTATCTGCTCAACAGCTCCGTCGTGGCCGTCGGCACCGTGCTCATCGGCGCGGTGTTCTCCCTGCTGGCGGCGACCGCGGTGGCCCGCTTCCGGTTCCGCGGGCGCACCTCGTTCCTGATCCTGCTGCTCATCGTGCAGATGGTCCCCGGCGAGGCGCTGCTCATCCCGCTGTTCATGATGGTCAGGCGGGCCGGGTTGTACGACCAGTTGCTCGGCCTCGTCGTGGTGAACGTCGCCATGACGCTGCCGTTCGCCATCTGGATGCTGCGCACCTTCGTCGCGGCGGTGCCCAAGGAGCTGGAGGAGGCCGCCTGGATCGACGGCGCCAGCCGGTTCGCCACCTTCTGGAAGGTGCTCTTCCCGCTGGTGGCCCCCGGGCTGGTGGCGACCAGCATCTTCTCGTTCATCACCGCGTGGAACGAGTTCGTGTTCGCGCTGACGCTCATCGGCGACCAGGGCAACTACACCATGCCCGTGGCGCTGCGCTACTTCGTCAGCCAGCGGTCGGTCGACTGGGGCGCCATCATGGCCGCCTCCACCTTGATGACCATCCCGGTCATCGTCTTCTTCCTTCTGGTGCAGCGGCGGATGGTCTCCGGACTCGTCGCGGGTGCCGTCAAGGGCTGATCCCATCGGTGCTGGTACGGCACGCACCCACAAGGCGCGGGCCGTACCAGCCCTGCTCTGTTTTGCTTGCTTACATCCATGTCCGACACCCCCCTACATCTCAGGTAAGGAACACCTACCGCCATGTCTGAGTTCATCGCGGATCGCGGCGATCAGGGGCTGCGTCGTCTCGCGGCCGGCACGCTGCTCGCCGCGTTCCAGGGCACCGAGGCACCCGAGTGGGTCCTGCGGGAGCTGGAGAACGGTCTCGGCGGCGTCACCCTCTTCGGTTTCAACGTCGCCGACGCCGCACAGCTGTCCGCTCTCACCTCCCGGCTGCGCGAGGCCGCCGATCCGGTCATATCGCTGGACGAGGAGGGGGGTGACGTCACCCGGCTCGCCTACCACGTCGGCAGCCCGTACCCCGGCAACGCCGCCCTCGGCGCCGTGGACGACGTCGAGCTCACCCGGCGGGTCTACCGGTCCATCGGTGACGACCTGGCCCGCTGCGGCGTCAACCTGGACATGGCCCCCTCCGCGGACGTCAACACCGCCGCGGACAACCCGGTGATCGGCACCCGCTCGTTCGGGGCGGAGAGCGCGCTCGTCGCCCGGCACACCGTCGCCGCGGTCCACGGCCTGCAGTCGGCGGGAGTGGCCGCCTGCGTCAAGCACTTCCCCGGCCACGGCGCGACCCGACAGGACTCCCACCTGGAGGTCCCGCTCGTCGACGCCTCCGTGGAGCTGCTGCGCGAGCGCGAGCTGGTGCCCTTCCGTGCCGCGATCGACGCCGGGACCAGGTCCGTCATGACCGCGCACGTCCGCGTGCCCGCCGTCACCGGGACGCTTCCCGCGACACTCTCCCCCGCCGCCCTGACCGGCCTGCTCCGCGGCGAGATGGGCTACGAGGGTGTGATCGTCACCGACGCCCTCGACATGAAGGCCGTCACCGCCGCGTACGGTCTCGCCGGGGGTTCGGTGCTCTCCCTCGCCGCCGGGGCCGACCTGCTCTGCCTCGGCCCGATCCCCACCGAGGACGACGTCCGCCGCATCGTGGACGAGATCGTCGCGGCCGTCCACGACGGACGGCTTCCCGCGGCCCGCCTGGAGGCGGCGGCCGAGCGGGTCGCCGCCCTGCGCGGCTGGTTCGGCACGCCCCGCACCGGTGAGGCCGAGCGGGACGTGATCGGCCTCACCGCCGCCCGCCGCGCGGTCAGCCTCACCGGCTCGGCGTCTCCCCTGGTCGACCCGCTGGTGGTCGAGGTGGACACCCCGCCGACCATCGCGGTCGGCGACGTGCCGTGGGGCTTCACGCCGCTGCTGCCGCAGGCGGAGGTGCTGCGGGTCAAGCCGGAGGCGGCCGACGTGGCGGACATCCTGGAACGTGCCTCGGGCCGGTCCCTGATCGTCGTCGTCAAGGACGCCCACCGCTACGAGGCCAGCCAGTCGGTGGTCTCCGCGCTGCTGGCCGCCCGCCCCGACGCCACGGTGGTCGAGATGGGCCTGCCGATCTGGCGCCCGGAGGGCGTCACCTACCTGGCCACCTACGGCGCCGCCCGCGCCAACGCCCAGGCCGCCGCCGAGCTCCTCGGCGTCTGACGGCACCGGCCACACCCCACGGCCCGTCCCGCCGCCCGGAGACACCGGGCCGGCGGGACGTACCGGCGACGGCACGGCCCGCTCCCGCGAGAACCGCGGGGGCGGGCCGTGCCGTCGCTCGTTTTCTCGCCGGAACGCCGAGAACGGCCAGGACGGTCAGGACGGCCAGGACGGTCAGGACGCTGTCAGGGACGGCGCGCAGGACGTGTTCGCGGGCACCAGGCCGTAGCGGCCGGCGACGGCCCGGATCTCCGCCCTGAGGGCGGCCGGCGGGCGGTCGCCGAAACGTTCCAGGTACGCCGCGACCTGCGCGGGGTCGTCGCGCAGGAACGGGAAGTCGGTGGCGACCATGTGCCGGATCGCCAGCAGCGGGACCGGGCTGCCCAGCGGCAGGAAGGCGGGGTTCCACAGCCCCGCCTTGGGCGGCGGGCCGGGGTAGAACTCCCCGATCATCAGCCCTTCGGAGACGTATCGCGACTTGAGCGCCTCCTGGGCGTGGTCGATCACCGCGGCGGCCTCGGAGTCCGGCAGGTCGGGGAAGAGCACCAGGATCGTCCGGTACTGCGCGGACACTCCCGGCGTGGCGGGCAGCCTCGGGAACCAGTCGCGGTAGCCGGCGAGGGTCTCGGCCGCCTCGGGCCCGCCGGGCCGCCCGGGGCGGACCGCCAGGTAGAAGGTGCCGCGGTCCAGCGCGGTCTGGGCGTACGGGCAGACGGGCCCCTTCCTGCCCAGTTCCTCGTGGGGGCGGCAGAGATACTCTCGTGCCCAGGTGACGATCTCCCTGAGCGGGGTGCGGTGGCGCAGGACCAGATCGTGGTCACCGGCCAGATCGGCGGTCTCCAGGAGGACGCGAGAAGGGTCTGCGGGATCGGTCAGCATGGTGGTTCGCCCTTCCGGGTGTTTCGCTGTGCGAGACGTGCGCGACGTGCGAAATGCGAGAGGCGTACGAGACGTGCGACAGACGGAACGGCGGCGAGCAGCCCGGCGACGGCCACCGCCGCCCCCGCCCCGCGCAGGAACGTGTCCTGCCGCCGGGCGCGGGCGAGCGCGTCCGCGTACGGGACGGTGGTGTGGGAGATCATCGTGTAGAGCGGGACCCACCGGCCGGGGAACGCCCGGGCGAGCAGCAGGTCCGCCTTCTTGCGCAGCAGGTGCAGCGGGGAGCGGAGCCGGTCGCGCAGCTCCACGAAGTTCTGCTTGGAGAGCTCGTCGAGCACGTCGGTGTGCGGTTTGCGCAGCCGCTGGTACTCGGCGAAGGCGGCCCCGAGGTCTCCGGGGTGGTCGCCCACGCAGCGGTCGAGGACCGTGCAGTCCTCGAGCGCCGAGTTCATGCCCTGGCCGTAGAAGGGGTAGACGGCGTGGCAGGCGTCGCCGATGAGCGCCACCCGGCCGCGGTGGTGCCAGGGCGAGGTGCGGATCGACACCAGGTGCCCCACCGGGTGCTCGGCGTACTCCTTGGCCAGGTGGGGCATCAGGTCGGGCGTGTCCGGGAAGCGTTCCCCGAGGAACTCCCCGGGATCGGTGATCTCACCGAACCGCTCGACGGGCAGGAAGAGCGTGCCGGTGAGCGAGTTGTCGCGGTTGGGGTGGGCGACGATGAGGGCGTCCTCGCCGGGCCAGACGTGCAGGGCCTCCAGCCTGGTCCTGGCCGACCCGTCGCCGGCGGCGGGGATGGTGAGTTCCTTGTAGCCCCACTCCAGGATCTCCTGGCGGTGCTCGGCCCGCAGCCCGTGGTGCATGTGCGCCCGCACCTGCGAGAACGCGCCGTCCGCGCCGATCACCGCGTCGCCCGCGACGGTGCTCGCCACCCCGGTCTCCTCGTGGACGAGGCGCGCGGCGGCCGTCTCGCGGTCCAGGCCGGCCAGCCGGTGCCGGAAGTGGAAGGTCACCCCCGGCTGGGCCTCGGCGTGGTCGACGAGCGTGGTGATCAGGTCGCGGCGCAGGACCGAGTGGAGGATCTCCCCCTCGTGCGCGCCGTAGGGCTGGAACGGCACCGCGCCGCCGGGCAGGTGGATGGCCCGGCCGCGCATCGGGACGGTGAGCGGCCACAGGGTGTCCATCAGGCCGATGTCGGTGAGCGCCGCGATGCCCCTGGCCGACAGCCCGAGGTTGATCGACCTGCTCTCGTCCTCGTCGAGCAGCCGGGGGTCGGCCCGCCGCTCGTAGACCTCCACCCGGAAGCCGCGCCTGGCCAGGTAGCAGGCGAGGAGGGTCCCCGCGGGACCCGCTCCGATGACGGTGATCTTCATGTGGTCTCCAGGCGGGCGACGAGCAGTTCGTTGGGGCCGTCGACGTGCCGCCGCTCGATCCGGCCGAATCCGGCGCCGGACAGCCAGGCGGCGATGTCGGCGAAGGAGTGGATCCCGCCGCCCTGGGTGGTGGCGAGGTTGAGGCCGAAGGCGCGGACGAACGCCTCGGCCATCGGGGGCGTGCCCTCGGGCAGGTCGGCGAAGGTCTCCAGCACGACCACCGCGCCGCCGGGGCGCAGCGCGCCCGCCACCCTCCTGAACAGCGCGCGGTTGCCCGCCTTGTCGAACCCGTGACAGAGGTTGAACAGCAACGCGGTGTCGTACCCGGTGCCGAGGTCGGCGGCGGGGCCGGACAGGTCGCCGGGGAGGGCGGTGACGCGGTCGCCCAGCCCGGCCGCCTCGATCCTGGCCCGGCCGCCCTCCAGGGCGTTCGGCAGGTCGACGATCGTCGCGGTGAGCCCGGGGTGCGCCCGGCAGAACGCGACGGTGTAGCGGGCGTGCCCGCCGCCGACGTCGAGCAGGCGCTCCCCGGGGTGGGGCGCGGCCGCGGCGACCAGCGGGGCGAGCCCGGCGGCCATCCCGTCGAGCATGCTCTGGAACTCCGCCAGCGTCCCTGGCCGTTCCTCCAGCCAGGCGTAGAAGTCGGCCTGGGGCGCGCCGGTGCGCACCGACTCCTCCAGGCCGTCCCAGAGCTCGGCCAGCACGTCCTGCCAGAAGGCCAGCGCGGGGGCGTAGCTCCACGGGCTCCGCCGGTCCAGGGTGCCCGCGGCCATCGGGCTGTTGCCGTACACCCCGCCCGGCGCCCGGTCGAGGTAGCCGAGGGAGGCGAGCGCCTCCAGCAGCACGGCGAGCCCGGCCGGGTCGGTGCCCGTCCTGGCAGCCAGCTCCGTCACGGGCAGCGGGCCGGGCATGAGCGCCTCGAAGACCCCCAGGCGCTGGGCGGCCCCCGCCGCCCGGAACGCCATCGCGCCGATCAGGTCGACATGGGGACCCGGCGCCCCGCGGAGTTCCTCAGGGTCGAGATAGAGCGGCATCGCTGTCTCCTTGCGCGACGTGCGCGACATCGGTTCCCGGGCCGGCCTCACCGCGTCCCGCGGCGGGTTCCGCAGGGGCGTGCACGTCCTCGGCGTCGGGCAGTTCGGACTCCACCTTCCGCAGGCGCGGCTGGAGGTAGGCGAGCGGTGCGAGCAGCACCAGGCACAGGCCGGTGATCAGGAAGATCGCCGCGATGCCGCGCCCCTCGCCCGTGCCGATCACGGCGCCGAGGGTGCCGGAGAGCGCCCCGCCGGGGGCGAGCATCGGCTCGAAGACCCGGTCGGCCAGCGGCCCCGCGGCCAGGTAGGTGAGCACCGTGGCGGTCTGGGTGAGCGCGCGGACCGTGCTGAGCACCCGGCCCAGCGCCGCGGGGTCGGTCTTGACCTGCAGCACGGTCATCCCGGTGCCCTGCACGAACGGCAGCGTGAACAGGAAGGCGGGCGCCACCACCGCGATCAGCCAGGGCGAGGGCGCGAGGCTGTGCAGGGCGAGCAGCGCCCCTCCCAGCGCGACGAACACCGCGACGCCGCGCACCCGCCGCCTCGGCCCGCCCCACGCGCTCAGCACCAGCCCTCCGGCGAAGACCCCCGCGCCGCCCGCGAACATCAGCGCCCCCAGCACCGCGGCCGACCCGAACGACAGGATCAGCGGCTGGACCAGCACCCCGGACATCCCGAAGAACAGGTTGTACGCGGCCAGCACCACGACCAGCTGGAACAGCCCGCGCCTGGCCCGCAGGTGGCGCCAGCCGAACAGCAGGTCCCCGCGCAGCGGCTCCGGCGCGGCCGCGGCCCCGGGGCGGGTGACCTCGCGCGGCAGCCGTACGGCGAACATGACCACCCGGGTGACCAGGAAGGTGACCAGGTCGATCACGACCACGCCGGTGACGCCGACCGTGACCAGGAGCGTTCCCGCCAGCAGCGGAGCCGCGATCTTCACCGAGTCCGCGACCTGCATCAGGCCGTTGGCCCTGCCCAGGTGCCGCTGCGGCATGATCAGCGGCATCATCGCGTGGTACGCGGCCATGTGGAAGGTCCCGAACACGGCCCCGGCCACCGTGATCACGTAGACGTGCCATACCTCCGGCGAGCCGAGGACGAGCAGCAGCGCGAGGGCGCCGGTGACCGCGGCGGCCCCGGCGTCGGCGACCATCAGCATCCGCCTGCGGTCCCACCTGTCGGCCAGCGACCCGGCGAGCGGGGAGAGCAGCACCTCGGGCAGCACCGCGCACAGCATGATCAGCACGAACTCGGTGGCCGAGCCGTTGCGCTGGTAGACCCAGACGCCCAGCACGAACCCCGTCAGGCTCGACCCGATGATCGACAGCAGTTGCGCCGCCCAGATGACGACGAACCGGCGTATCCCGTCATGCACGGTTGTCTCCCGGGAGGACTCCGGTGACGATGTGGTCACCGAGATAGAGGTCGAGCAGCTTCCCGTCCGCCGGAGGGCAGACCAGCCCGGCGGCGGCGAGGATCTCCTCGGTGGCCGAGCAGTCGAAGGACGGGCCGGGCAGCGTGCCGTACTCGGCGAAGAACGCCGGGTAGGGAGCGATCGGCAGGTCGTCGCCGAGCTCCAGCCGGTCGCGGACCAGCCGCCGCCATCGGACGCCCGGCATGAGCCGTACCGGCAGGCCGTGCTCGCGCAGTCCCTCGGCGAGTTCCTCCGAGGTCAGCACGCGCGGGTTGTGGTAGTGGAAGTCACCGGTGGCCCGGCTCGTCGCCAGGTGCACGATCGCCGAGGCGACGTGGTCGACCGGGGCCATGTCGATCCGTTCCCCCTCGGGGACCGCGCCGAGGCGGGCGCAGGTCGCGAAGAGGCGGCCCAGGAAGTCGCCGGGCGCCGACCGGCCGGTGCGGCTGTCGGCGGAGACCCTGGCCGGACGGTGGATCGCGACCGGCAGCCCCCTCTTCCTGGCGGCGTCCGCGAGCCGGTCGGCGACCCACTTGCTCTGGTCGTAGCCCAGGTGCAGGGGGCCGGGATCGGGCAGCGGGTCGTCCTCCCTGACCGTGCGCTCCCCGGGGGTCAGGTGCACGCCGAGCGTCGAGACGAGGTGGACGGGGGTGGTGACGCGGCCGGACGCGGCCAGCCGCAGGACCTCCAGGACGGCGTCCACGTTCGCCCGGCGCAGCCGCCGGTAGGGCAGCGCGAAGTTGACCAGGGCCCCGTTGTGCAGGATCAGGTCGGCCGAGTCCGCCAGCTCCGCGAACTCCCCGGCGGGCAGGCCGAGTCCCGGCAGGCCGAGGTCCCCGGCGTGCGGGACGATCCTGCCGTCGAAGCGCTCGTCCCAGAGCCCGTACCGGTCGAGGTTGTCACGCAGCCGCCCGGCCGCGCCGTCGCCCCTGACCAGGCAGTGGACCTCGGCCCCGGTGGTGCCCAGCAGCCCGGCGAGCAGGTACGCGCCGAGGAAGCCGGTGGCGCCGGTGAGCAGCACCCGGCGCGGCGGCCCCTCGGGGACCGGCGCCCCGGTGTACGCGATGTCGCCGGGCAGCACCGCCTCCGCGTACAGGCCCACGGCGGCCGGGGTCCACGCCCCGGGAGCGGGGAGGCCGATCCGCTCGTCCACCGCGGCGGCCAGCCCCGCCAGGTCGGTCGCGGCGAAGAGCGCGGTCATCGGGACCGGCACCCCCAGCTCCGCGGCGATCCTGGAGACGATCTGCGGCGCCAGCAGCGAGTGCCCGCCCAGGTCGAAGAAGTTGTCCCCGCGACCGGGAGCCACCTTGAGCACGTCGGCCCAGATCCCGGCGATGACCCGCTCGGTCCCCTCCCGCGGCGGCTCGTACGGCGGGGCCTCGCCGTCCGCGTCCGGCTCGGGCAGCGCCCGCAGGTCGACCTTGCCGTGCGAGGTCAGCGGGAGCGCGGGCAGCGTGACGACCGCGCCGGGCAGCATGTAGCCGGGAAGCCGTCCGGACAGGAAGGCGCGCAGCTCGGCGACGGTGAGCCGGTCCCCCACCAGGTAGGCGACGAGCCGCCGGGTGTCGGCGGTGACCACGGCCTCTCGGACGCCGGGGTGGGCCAGGCAGGCCGCCTCGACCTCTCCCGGCTCGATCCGGTTGCCGTGAATCTTCACCTGCCGGTCGGTGCGCCCCAGGAACTCCAGGTTCCCGTCGGGCCGGTATCTGCCCAGGTCGCCCGTGGCGTACATCCTCGCCCCCGGCCGGGGCGAGAACGGGTCGGGCAGGAAGCTCCCGGCGGTCCGCCCGGGACGGCCCAGGTAGCCGCGTGCCAGGCACTCGCCGCCGATGTGGATCTCGCCCGGCACCCCGATCGGGGCCGGGTTGCCGTGGCGGTCGAGCACGTAGACGCGGGTGTGCGGCAGCGCGGTGCCGATCGGCAGATGCGTGGCCGTGCCCAGCTCGGCGCCGTCGATCGTGCGGTACGAGGCGGCGCAGACGGTCGCCTCGGTCGGGCCGTAGTGGTTGTGGAACGCGACCCGGCCGCCGGTCAGCGCGGCCCAGGCGCGCAGGCGCTCCACCGGGACGCCCTCGCCGCCGACCATCATCGTGGTGATCGGGGCGGTGATCTCGTCCAGTTCCTCGACCCACTGCTGCCACAGCGCCGAGGCGGTGTCGACCATGGTGATCGAGTGCTCCGCGCACAGGGCGGCGAGGGCGGGACCGGTCAGCGTGGCGGGAGCGGGGTGCAGCACCAGCGCGGCGCCGCTGATCAGGGCGGGGAAGACGTCCCCCGCCGAGGCGTCGAAGCTGAGCGGCGGGACCGTCAGCACCCGCTCCCCCGGCCCGAACCCGTGCAGGTCCCTGAACGACCGGGCCAGGTGGGACAGCGTGCGGTGACCGACGACGACCCCCTTGGGGCGCCCGGTGGATCCGGAGGTGTAGATCACGTAGGCGGCCCGGTCGAGGTGCCCCGGCGCGGGCTCGCGCGCCGCCACCTTCTCGGCCGTCGTGTCGTCGTCGGCACGCGGACCCTCGAGCCTCTCGACCGTCGTGTCGTCGGCACGCGGGCTCTCGAGGCCGGGATGCCCCAGGCCGGGCTCGGGCGCCGCCGCCCCTCCGGTGGAGCCGCCGTCCGTCCAGCGAGCCAGGTCGGCCCGGCTGACGACCGGCCCGGTGAACCCGGCGAGCTCCGCCCCGTCCGCGATCACCGCACGCGCGCCGGAGTCGGCCAGCAGGTACGCCAGGCGCTCGGCGGGCTGTGCCGGATCGAGCGGCAGGTAGGCGGCGCCCGCCTTGAGGACGCCCAGCAACGCCACGATCGCCTCGGGCCCGGCGGCGAGCGCCAGCGCGACCAGCGCCTCCCCGCCCTCGGTGGCACCGGAACCCGCCGGCCGCTCCAGCAGCGGCCGGAGCCGGTCGGCCACGGCGTCCGAGGCCCGGTCGAGTTCCCCGTACGTGAGAACGGCGCCCGCCTCGCCGGGAACGCCGGGAGTGATCACGGCGGGGGCGCCGGGGGTACGGGCGGCCTGCCGGACGATCAGGCGATCGAGGAACTCCCCCGCCCCGTGAACGGACCGAACCGGCCGGACCGGACCGTCCGAGAGCACGTCCCCCGGATCCCAGGCCGGACCCTCCGAGAGCACGTCCCCCGGATCCGGCGCCGCTGCGCCGCCGAGCACGACCGCGCGCTCGGCGGCGGGCAGGATCTCCAGCCGCGACAGGCGGCGGCCCGGGTCGGAGACGATCGAGCGGAACAGCGTCTCCAGCTGCGCGCCCATCCGCTCCACCGTGGACCGGTCGAACAGGCCGGTGTCGTAGGCGAACATCAGCTGGACGTGCGCGGGATAGACGATCACGTCCAGGGAGAGGTCGAACTTGGCCACGGCCAGGCCCGACGCCACCGGCTCGGTGCGGATGCCGTCGAGGTCGAGCGATCCGGCGTCCGGGTTGCCCAGCATCAGCATCGTCTGGAACACCGGCGTCCTGGCCGGGTCGCGGTCGACGCGCAACTCGCTCACCACGTGCTCGAACGGGACCGAGGCGTGACCGTACATCGTGAAGGCGCGCCGCCGCACCCGCTTGAGCGTCTCGCGGAAGGTCGGGTCGCCCGCCAGGTCCGCGCGGAGGGCGAGGGTGTTGATGAAGACGCCGAAGACCTGCTCGAACTCCTCCTCGGCGCGGCCCGCGACGGGGGTGCCGACGCAGAAGTCGTCCTGACCGGTGTAGCGGGAGAGCAGCACCTGGTAGGCGGCCAGCACGGCCATGAACGGCGTGCACCGCTCGGCCCGCGCCAGCCCGGTGATCCCCCGCCACAGCTCCAGCGGGATCCTGCGGACCACCAGGCCGCCCTCGGTGGTCCGCACGGCCCGGCGCGGCCGGTCGGTGGGCAGTTCCAGCACCGGGACGCCGTCGAGCTCGCGCGCCACTTCGGCGACGTCCACCGGATGCTCGCGCTGCCCGCGCACGTAGTCGGCGTACTGCCGTGCGGGCGGCGGGAGGGGGGACGGCAGCCCGAGGGTGAAGGCCGTGTACAGCGACGCCAGCTCCCCGAACATGACCTGCTCGATCGACCAGGCGTCCCCGGCGATGTGGTGCACGACGACCAGCAGGACGTGCTCGTCGAACCCGGTACGCACCAGGGTCGCCCTCAGCAGCGGCCCGTTGACCAGGTCGAACGGCCGGTTGCTCCGCTCGGCGAGCAACGCCTCCAGCGCCCGCTCCCGCGCAGTCCCCGCACCCCCGTCCGGCGGACCGGGCGACGAACCGCGCCGCGTCCCGTCCGGCGAACCGTGTCGCGTCCCGTCCGGCGGACCAGGCGGCGAACCGCCCGATGGCCCGTCCAGGCCGTCGTCCGTCCCCCGCTCCGGCGTCCCGTACGGCGGCTCGCCGGTCAGGTCGAGCCTCTCCATGACCAGCGGCACGGGATCCAGGACCGTCGCGGACGGGAGGCCCCCGACCTCGGGGAAGACGGTCCGCAGCGCCTCGTGCCTGGCCACGACCTCGCCCAGCGCCCGTTCCAGGGCGCCGGCGTCGAGCGACCCGATGAGCCGCTCGCAGACGACCATGTTGTACGTCCCGTCCCCGGGAGTGAGCCGGTCCAGGAACCACAGGCGCTCCTGGGCGTACGAGAGCGTGCTCACGCGACCTCGCCCCGCAGACGCGTGACCTCCTCGGCGACGCCGGCGATGGTGGGGTTGTCGAAGAAGACGTCCAGGGACATCTCCACGCCGAGCCTGCGGCGGGTCCTGGCGATGATCTGGGTGATGGTCAGCGAGTGACCGCCGAGGTCGAAGAGGTCCTCGTCCGGCCCGATGTCGTCGAGGCGGAGGATCTCCTGCCAGATCTCCCGCACCTGCGCGGTGACCGGATCCTCCTCGGCGGGGGGTTCCGTCACGTTGCCGGGGGCCGGGACGAACAGGTCGGTCACGGAAGGCTCCTCATGGGGAGTGGGGTGGGGTGGCTCCGCCAGATCCGCGACCTTCGCGCGGGGTTCCGCGGAGATGGCGCGCAGCAGCGCGCGCAGGTGACCCGCGATCCCGGACACGTCGTCGTGGCCGATCGCGGCGGGGTTGAAGCGGAGGCCGAGGGTGAGGCTCGGGCCGGCGTCCACGGCCTGGATGTGCAGCGCGCCGTGGGCGGCCCCGTTGAAGACCGTCCACTCCACACCCGCCCCGACACCGGGGAACTCCGGGACGGCCGCCCTCCTGCGGTAGCTGAGCAGGACCGGCGAGGAGGGCGGATCCGGCGGCGCGTGCCGGAACCGGTACATGGCGCGCAGCTCGGCCCGGACCGTGCGCAGGTGGCCGGGAAACCCCTCGTCGAGCTCGGGGTGCGGGACGAACGGCACCCGTGCCACGAACGGCCCGATGCGGTCGCGCGTCTCGCGGGTGCGGGTGCCGAGGTCGAGGGCGAGCGGCGACGCGGAGGTGCCGTACCGTCGCAGCAGCACGCCCACGGCCGCCAGCAGCAGCTCGAACCTGGTGGCGCCGAGCACCGCGGCGGCCTCGGTGAGGGCCCCGGACTCCGGGCCGCCGAGCACCATCTCGACGATCTCCCCGGGACCGGTGCCGTGCGGGACGGCGCGCAGGCCGGGCAGGACCAGCTCCGCGGGCGCGCGGTCACGCTCCCTCCAGAACTCCTCGGCGCCGTCGGGCGGTGCCGGGGACACCCAGCCGTCCACCCCGCAGCCGCCGGGCCGGTCCGCCCGCCCGGACGGCGGGCCCGGTGACGGCCCGTACGGCTGCGGCACCGGGCAGGACGGCGACGCCGGCCCCGGCAGGGCGGCCCGCGCGAAGTAGGCGTCGGCCAGGTCGCGGATCAGGACGTCCTTGGAGCCCGCGTCGAACACCCGTCCGTGCGCCGTGAAGAGCAGCCTGACGCGCTCTGGACCCATCGTGACCAGCGTGAACCGGGCGAGCGGGCCGCGCTCCAGGTCGAACGGGCGGGCGGCCTCGGCCGTGGCGACCCGGGGATAGCGCTCCGGGGTCGACTCCGTGCGGGTGACCCTGACGCGGCCGAGCACCGGGTGCCTGCCGGCCACGGCGGCGCACGCTCCCAGCAGCGCCGGAACGTCGACGGGACCGTTCAGGTGAAGCGCCAGCGGGATTCCCCGCAGGTCGAAGGGGGCGTGCGACATCCTGTCCGTCTCCCTCGTGGGTGACTCACCTCGGGCAGGCGCCGGGGGCTGCGTCGCCCCTGACATGCGGTCCTGACAAAGAATTATTAGGAAAGTTTCCTGTCTATTTACGCAATCCGAATGCTACACATGTGGTACGCCTGAGACAAGCGACTTGCCACGAACCGACCTGGAGGCTTCGATGATCGTTCGCGGTGGCCGGACGAGCGGCCCGAGCGGCGTGAGCCCCGAACTGGCCGGGCTCGCCGACACCGTGCTGCAACCCGGGTTCGTGGGCGTGGAGGTGCCCGACTGGCTGCGCAGGCGGCTCGCCGAGGGACTCGGCGGGGTTGCGCTCTACTCACGGAATCTTGTGGACAGCGAGCAGATCAGGGCACTGACCGCCGCGCTGCGCGCGGAGAACCCGGACGTGGTGATCGCCACCGACGAGGAGGCGGGCGACGTCACCCGGCTGGAGGCGCTCACCGGCAGCTCGCGTCCTGGCAACCTCGCGCTCGGCGCGGTGGACGACCCCGGGCTGACCGAGCGGGTCGCCCGCGAGATCGGGCTGGACCTGGCCGCGGCGGGCGTCACCCTCAACTACGCCCCCGTGGTCGACGTCAACTCCGACCTGGACAATCCCGTCGTGGGCACCCGCGCGTTCGGCGCCGACCCCCGGCTGGTCGCCCGGCACGCCCGCGCCTGGGTCACCGGCCTCCAGTCGGCGGGGGTGGCCGCCTGCGCCAAGCACTTCCCCGGCCACGGCGCCACCGCCGTCGACTCGCACGACGACCTGCCGACCGTCGCCTCCTCGGCAGAGGAGCTCGCCGCCACCACGCTCCCGCCCTACCGGGCCGCCATCGAGGCCGGGGTACGCGCCGTGATGACCGGCCACCTGCTCGTCCCCGCCTACGACCCCGACCACCCCGCCACCATGAGCGGCCGCATCCTGGCCGGGCTGCTCAGGCAGGAGCTGGGATTCGACGGGCTGATCGTGACCGACGGCGTGGAGATGCCCTCGGTGGCCGAGCGGTACGGCGTGACCGGGGCGGCGGTCCGCGCCCTCGCCGCCGGGGCCGACGCGATCTGCGTGGGCGGCGAGCGCAAGGGCCCCGGGGTGGTCGGCTTCATGCGCAACGCCATCATGGGCGCGGTGGCCGACGGGACGCTCCCCGAGGAACGCCTGGCCGAGGCCGCCGCCCGGGTCCGGCGCCTCGCCGCCTGGTCGGCGGAGCGACGGCGGGCGGCCGGCGAGACGGGCCCGGCCGGTGAGCCCGCGGGGCTCGACGCGGCCAGGCGGGCGCTGCGGGTCCGCGGCGACGGGCTCCCGCTGCCCGCCGCGCCCCAGGTGATCGAGTTCGTCTCCGAGACGAACATCGCCGTCGACCGCGCCACCCCGTGGGGCGTCGCCGCGCCGCTGGCCGAGCTGCTGCCCGGCACGACGGCCCTGCGGCTCGGCTCCGGCGACCCGGTCCCGCCGCCCCCCGAGGGGCGCCCGCTGGTGATCGTGGTACGCGACGCCCACCGGCACGCCTGGGTCACGGACCGCCTGGGCGCCCTGCTGTCACGGCGTCCCGACGCGATCGTGGTGGAGATGGGCCTGCCGGGTCCGGCCACCCCGGGCGCCGTCCACATCACCACCCACGGCGCCACCACCGCCTCGGGCCGGGCCGCCGCCGAGCTCCTCTCGGGCCGCCGTGGGACGTGACCTGCGGCGCCGTGGGCGGGTCAGCCGTCGAGGACCCACACCAGCTCGTGCTGGAGGGGACCCGGCATCGCGAGGAACTCCCCGTGGTCGCAGGCGAGCGGCGCGATCTGCGAGGCGTACGCCAGGACCGCGCGCCGCTTGAGCGCCCACTCCTCCCCCTGCAGTCGCGGCCGCGGCCTCGTTCCGAGGCGGTACCGCCCGGCGAGCGCGCGGACCGGCGGCCTGTCCGCCAGGGCCCGCCCGGCCGCCGGGCTCCCCCACTCGCGTACGGCGGCGGCGTAGGGCAGGTCGGCGTAGGCCCAGAGCTCCAGGGCCTCGACCTTCTCCAGCGCGTCGAGCGCCCGGTCGCGCACGGCCTCGTGGTCGGCGTTGCCGATCCCCATCGGGACGAGCACGCGCGTGCGCGGGGTGACGTGCCCGGTGAGGAACGTCTCCAGGTCGTCCAGCGGGAGCCGGGCCGCCGGCACATCCGGATTGTCCAGCACCACCTGGTCGACACCGAGGATCTCGCACGCCCGCGCGTCCTCGGCCCGCCGCTCGCGCGCCGTCTCCTCCGCCGAGGCGAACCCGCACAGCCGGTCCCACGCCGAGAGCACCCCGCCGGGCGCGCCGCCCAGCACCGTGACGATCACCGCGCCCCCCTCGCGGCGGGCGAGCAGTCCCGCCACCGACAGCACCGCGTCGTCGAAGTGCGGCGAGACCACGACCGTCTCCCAGCTCATCGCCGCCACCCCGCCCTGGCCAGGACGAGACCGCGGCTGCCCCGCTTGCGCAGGTAGGCGAGCCCGTCGCAGACGGACTCCAGGGTCGGCGGCGCGAGCTCGACGCGCTCGGCGACCCGCCAGGTGGACTGCTCGCGCAGCCAGGGCCAGATCCGCTCGTTGAGCTGACCGCTCTCCAGCGCGACGAGGAGCAGGTCGGTCGGCAGCCTGTCGAGGAGCGCCAGATCCTGGTCGTAGTAGAGCATCTCGACGAGCAGGTACGCCGCCGCCTGGCGCTCACCGTGGTCGGCGAGATCCTCCAGGCTGTCCGGGAGCACCTCCACGCCCGGCTCCGCCCGCTCGGTCAGGCGGGCGCGGAAACCGGCGTTGGGCTCGGTGGCCTGGACCCGGTATCCCTTCCCCGCCAGCCGCCGGGTGAGCTCGCCCTGGCACGCCCCGACCTCCACGATCGGCCCGTCCTGGGGGGAGCACCAGCGGGCGGTCCACGCGGCGGTCGCGTCCAGCCGGGCGGCCTCGTAGGCCGAGCGCCCGAACTCCCACGGGTCGTCGGCCACCGCGGCGTCGTCCCCGAGGCTGGAGATCAGCGCGTACAGGCGGTTGGCCTGCGCGGCGCTCGCGGTGAAGAACCTCTCGACGGCCGGCACCCGGTCGGTGGTGACGAGCCGGTCGGCCACCCGGCTGCGCAGCAGCTCACCGGCGCGCCGGTTGATGAAATCGATCTTCGCCTCGGCCTCGGCGCCGGTGATCGCGGTCGCCGTACCGGAGATCGTCTGCAGGAAGGGATTGTCACCGACCGAGCAGGTCACAGCCGGTAAGGACAGCGAGGAGGGCGAGGAGGACGGAGACGCCGAGGACCCGGGGAACGGTGACACGGCGCGGGAGACGATCCAGCCGAACCGGGCCCTGCGGATGCGGTGGTCGGCGGGCGAGTGGGTCCAGATCTCATCGGGCGCCGGCGCCGCGCCGAGCAGGGCGGCGACGTCGGCGGGGACGGGCAGCTCCGCGGTGTTGCCCCCGGGCTCCACCAGGGGTCCGAGCAGCTCCAGGCGCTCCCGGAGCGACAGCCCTCCCGGCAGGGTCACGCTCGCCCTCGCCTGCCCGACGACCACCAGGACGTCCTGGTCGGCGTGGTCCCGCAGGACGGAGACGAACTCCAGGGCGACGTCCTCGGCATGCAGCACAGCGATGACAGCCGTCATTTGTCCCCATCCCCGATCACGGAAAGATGTCTTTTTCATGACATTTCCGCGCCAGCATAGGGGATCTTGCCCGCCGCGCGACGGTCGTTCGCCGAGAAGGGTCCCCGGCCCGCCGGACATCCCGGATCCGGGGCTCAGGAGGTGAAGATCTCCTCCCTGGCCTGGTCCAGGGCGGCGATGACGGCCCCGCGCAGCACCGGGTTGCCGCCCACCTCGCTCGCCACCACCTGCGGCCGGACCGGGCAGCTCCTGGCCACCGCCTCCTCGATCCTGGAGGTGAGCTCGTCGCCCCCGGCCCTGCTGACCTCCCCCGCGAGCACCACGAGCCCCGGGTCGAGCACGACGCACACCGACGCCACCCCCAGCGCCAGCCGCCCCGCGATGTCGTCGATCAGGGGCTCTCCCCGCTTGCCCGCCGCGACCGCCGCCGCGACGCACTCGGCTGCGCTACCTCCCTCGAAGCCGTACGTCGCGGCGAGCTCGGCGACCGCCTCGGCGCTGACCAGGGACTGCAGGCCCCCGGCGAGCGACGGCAACCTGCCGGGCACGGCCCGCACGTCCTCGGCCAGCGGCACCCCCGGCACCGGCAGGTAGCCGATCTCGCCCGCGCTGCCGGAGCGCCCCCGGTGCAGCCGCCCGCCGAGCACGACGCCGAGGCCGATGCCGCGGCCCACCCACAGCAGCACGAAGTCGTCGACCTCGCGGGCGGCACCCAACGTGCGCTCGGCGATGGCGACGAGGTTCACGTCGTTCTCTATCCTGACGTCGCGGCGCAGGTCACGCGCGAGCGCCTCGTGGATGCCCTCGTGCCAGCCGGGCAGGTCGAAGGAGAACCGCACGTCGCCGGTGCGGGGGTCGACCACGCCCGGGGTGCCGATGACGACCGAGCGCAGCTTGGAGAGCGCGACCTTGGCCGACCGGCACGCCTTGACCACCGCGTTGTGCACGAGGGCCACCGGATCGTCGTGCCCGCTCGGCGCCACCCGCACCTCGGCCACGATCTCCCCGTGGATATCGGCGATGGCGGTCGTCACGAATTCCGGGCCGACGTCCAGACCCGCCACATAGGCCGAGGAGGAAATAATCCCATAAAGCGCGGCATTGGGCCCGCGACCCCCCGCCTGCTCCCCCGCCACCTCGACCAGCCCGCGCCCTTCCAGACGGGCGAGCGTCTGCGACGCCGTCACCTTGGACAGGCCGGTGAGCTCGCCGATCTGCCCCCGCGTCAGCGGCCCGGAGGCGAGCAGCAGCTCCAGGGCGGCCCTGTCGTTGATCTCCCTCAATAGCCTGGGCACGCCAGGACGTCGCTCCATACGCATGCTCTCTTGTTCGCCGCTTCCCCGTCGCGATACTTTCAATGAAGAATAACGCTTCTATTCTTAATAAGGCTTCCTGATAGTTTAGCGCCGCCCGGGCGCCACGGCGGGCTACCGGGACCGCCCCGGCCGTGTCGCGCCCCTGCTCATCGCCGTTTCGCCGCCACCTTCGGCACGCCCATCACCGCGATGCCCGGAAATCAAGGGCTTGCGACGCCGGCCCGGCGCGTGGAACACTCCCCAAAACGGTAAAGGTTCTTTTCAGTAAGACCCTTGCCGTCAGGTGGCGAGGCAGGTTTCGACATGGACACCGTCATCACGATCCCGGCCGAATACACGGGTCCGCGGACCCGGCAGGGGCCCGTGACCATGGGCCAGGCCAACATGGCGCGTTGCGTGCTCCGCGACCCGCCGCTCCACATGAACTTCCGCGTCACCAAGCGCCTCCCCGAGGGAACATCCCTGTCCGCCGTCACCGAGGCGGTCGGACGCCTGCTCTCCCGGCACGAGGGACTGCGGGCCACCATCCACTCGGACGTCCAGGTCGTGTCCGGCTCCGGCCTCCTGCCCGTCGAGGTGCACGGCGCGGGAACCGGGCTCCTCGACGAGGTCGCCGAGGAGGTGGGCCTGCGGATGCAGGGCACCCGGTTCGACCTGCGGAACGAGCTCCCGATCAGGGTCGCCGTGATCACGGATGGGGAGGCGCCCCGTCTGGTGGCCTTCGTCCTGCCCCACACCTCGGTCGACGCCATCGGGCTGGCCACCGTGATGAGGGAGTGGGAACGCCTGATCCGGGGGGTCGCCGTCCCGTCACCGTGCCCGATACAGCCGCTGGACCTCGCGACCGCGGAGGGCACTCCGGCCGCCCGGCGCCGGAGCGAGGCCGCCCTGCGGCACTGGGAGAACGGGCTCAGGCGGGCACCGCAGTCGATGTTCGCGATCGACGATGCGGCCAGGGCCGACGCCGACGCGATCCGGCCCCGGCTGCGGGTCCGCTCGGCGGTGGCGGCCAGGGCGCTGGACGCCGTCGCGAGCCGCACGGGCGCCAGCCGTTCGGCGATCACGCTCGCCGCCCTGGGGGTCCTCATCGGCGTGCGCACCACCCAGCGGTCCTGCGTGATCGCGTCGCTGGCGAGCAACCGGGTACGACCCGAGCTGCGCGACTACGTCGGGCCACTGGCCCAGGACGCGCTGATGACCGCGGACCTCGACGTCTCCACCTTCGACGAGGCGATCCGCCGCTTCCGCGCCGCGTCCCTGTCCGGATACCAGCACAGCCGTTTCGACTCCGTCGCCCTCTGGGAGGTGATCGAGGCCGTCAACGCCGAGCGCGGGGTGGACTTCGCCCGCGACTGCGTCTTCAACGACATGAGCGGCGTCACCGTCCCCGAAGCCGAGCCCGGGCCGTCCGCCGAGGTCGAGTGCGACTGGCTCCCGGCGGCCTCGCTCCCCGCGCACCTCGCGCTCTGGGCCAACCGGCTGGAGGACGTGGTCGACCTGACGCTCTGGATCGATCCACGGGTGATGAGCCGGGCGGAGGCGGAGGGCTTCGGGACCGGGATCGTCCGGCTGCTGATCGCGGCCGGAGCCGGGGACGTCCAGACTTCCGACATTTCGGAAATATCAGGAATTTCACCTATCGAGCGCGGTCCGGAGTGGATCTACACCGATTCCTGCTGGGTGGACCTCGGCGCGGTGGAGCGGCTCGTCGGTGAAGCGGTTCAGGGACGCCCCCACCTGGTGACGCACGACCCGGAAGGGCGTCTGACCTGCCACGTCACCTCCGGAACCCCCGAGGAGATCCGCGTCGCCTGCCTCGCCCTGCTGCCGGGCCGCACCTCCGCGATGGCACCTCACCGCTACGTCGTGCACGCGCCGGAGCCCACCGGCGCGTCGCTCCACGGGCCCGTCGTCACCGAGGGCGACGGGCGCCACTCCGTCTCCGTCGGCCCCGCGCGCGTAAGGAACCAATAGCAGGCGGGATAATCGGTTACATGCGCCTATCCGCTCGTGTCGACTATGCCCTCCGTGCCGCCGCCGAACTCGCCGCCGCGGGTGACGGCCCTACCACGGTGGGTGAGCTGGCCAAGGAGCAGGACATGCCTCCCAAGTATCTTGAGAACATCCTGCTCCAGATGCGCCGCGCCGGGCTGGTACGCGGCCAGCGCGGCCCCGAGGGGGGCTACGTGCTGGCCCGCCCGCCCGCCGAGATCAGCCTCGCCGACGTGATCCGCGCCGTTGACGGCCCGCTCGCCAACGTCAGGGGGGAGCGGCCCGAGCACGTCGGCTACCGGGGCCCCGCCGAGTCGCTGCAGCAGGTCTGGATCGCGCTGCGCGCCAGCGAGCGGGCGATCCTGGAGGAGGTCACCCTCGAGAACGTGGCCACCGGAGCCCTCCCCGACCGGGTCCGCAGCCTGTCGGCCGACCCCGCGGCCTGGGACTGACCATGCCGGTGCGGCCGCCCACGGGAATCCGGCCGGCCCGGTCCGCGCGGAACCGGCCCGCGTCCCGGAACCGGCCCGCGTCCCGGGAGGGGCGCCGTGCCCGAGGGTGACGTCATCCACCTCTCCGCCCTGCGGCTCGGCCGGGCGCTCGACGGGCGGGTGCTGACCCGCTCGGACTTCCGCGTGCCGCGTCACTCCACGGCCGACCTGACCGGGCGCGCGGTGCTGGAGACCGTCTCGCGCGGCAAGCACCTGCTCACCAGGGTCGAGGGCGGGCTGACCGTCCACACCCATCTGCGGATGGAGGGCAGCTGGCAGGTCTCACCCGCGGGGCGGCGGCTGCCCGGGGGCGACGTCGTCCGCCTGGTGCTGGCCAACGAGCGATGGCAGGCGGCGGGGGTGCGGCTGGGCATGGTCGACCTGGTCTCGACCGCGGAGGAAGAGCGGCTCGTCGGGCATCTCGGACCCGATCTGCTCGGGGAGGACTGGGACGAGGCGGAAGCCGTGCGACGGCTGGCAGGACGGCCTGAGACGAGCATCGGGGTCGCGCTGCTCGATCAGCGCAACCTGGCGGGAATCGGCACCATCTATCGCGCCGAGACGCTTTTCCTCGCCGGAGTGTCGCCATGGCGACCCGTGGGAGCGGTTGAGGACCTGAGAACGATCGTGTCGATCGCGTGGCGACTGCTGGACGCCAACAAGGAACGCCCGAGCAGGACGACGACAGGCGACCTCCGTCCGGGACGGAGCACCTGGGTCTACGGCAGGGCCGGGCGGCCTTGCCTGCGCTGCGGGCGTCGGATCAGTCGTGGGGAGATGGGCGCACAGCCGCAGGAACGGCTGATCGTCTGGTGCCGTCACTGCCAGCCGGAAGAACCGACCGGCTAGGCGGCGACCATGTCGTTGACCTCGGGAAACACGGAATCAGGCACGGTTTCGGGAATCGGCAGACGCTCCCGTTCGGGGACGTCTCCCGCCAGCACCGGAGCATGCTGCAGCTCGGCCAGGGCGAACTGATCGGAAACCTCACGGAGAACCTGTGAAAGCGGCACGCCCAAGGCACCGCAGATCGACGCGAGCAGCTCTGAAGAGGCCTCCTTCTGACCACGCTCCACCTCGGACAAATAGCCGAGAGAAACCCGAGCCAGTGTGGACACCTCACGCAGGGTGCGACTCTGCCGCACCCTCAGCCGCCGCAGCACGTCACCGAGCAGCTGACGCAGCAGGACCATCTGTCGCTCCCTCCCCGGCGCGGATGTCTTCACGACACTCCGCGCTATCGGTTCGTGCCGCCCGTTCTTCGAACGCGACCCTTGGTACATACTCCTCGCCGTCATCATCGCTTGACCTTTACCTCACTCACCGTTCCACCGTACCTGTATGGACCGACAACGCGGCAGACCATGTGGAGCATGTTCGCTGGGGACGTAACGCGGTAATCATCCTGAATGTTCCCTCACGTTCGTCTCCAGCACACCTCGGAGAAGGTCCACGGCCTCGTTCACGGTCATCTCCCGGATCTGGTCTCGCGTCCCGGCGAGCTGCGGATCACGGTGCCATACCCGCCCGTCCGGTCCGCTAACGGCGAGATGCACGGTGCCCACCGGTTTACCGTCCTGGGGGTCCGGGCCGGCCACTCCGGTGGCCGCCAGTCCGTACGTGGCACCGGTGAGGAGGCGCACCCCGTCGGCCATGGCGGCGGCGACCTCCGGGTGCACCGCCCCCTCGCGGGCGAGCAGGTCCGCGGGGACGTTCAGCAGCCGGTGCTTGAGCTCGGTGGCGTAGGAGACGACCCCGCCCAGGAAGGCCGCGGAGGCCCCAGGGGGGCCGGTGAGGGACGCGCAGACGAGCCCGGCGGTCAGCGACTCGGCCACCGCCACCGTCTCGCCCCTGCGGACGAGAAGGGCGAGGACCTCGGTGGCCGCGAGCAGGTGCCGGCTCATACGGCCCGCCCCGTGCCGCGGCCCATGCCGTCCGCCCTCACTCGGCCCGCCTTCATAGGGCCCGCGCCCGCTTCGCGACCTGCCGCAGCTTGATCGCCCGGATCACGTAGTCGAGACCGGTGGCGACGGTGACCAGCGCCGCCGCGCCCATCACGATCCAGCGGATCAGGTCGGGCACGCCCGGCCAGATGTAGGAGACGATCGCGGCGATCTGCAGGACGGTCTTCACCTTGCCGCCGTAGCTGGCCGGGATGACGCCGTGCCGGATGACGGCGAACCTCAGCGCGGTGACGCCCAGCTCCCTGCCCAGGATCACGACGGTGACCCACCAGGGCAGCTCCCCCAGCACCGAGAGGCTGATCAGGGCGGCGCCGATGAGGGCCTTGTCGGCGATCGGGTCGGCGATCTTCCCGAAGTCGGTGATCAGGCCGTAGCGGCGGGCCAGCTCGCCGTCGAGCAGGTCGGTGAGCGAGGCCACCATGAAGACCACCAGTGCCGCGGCCCGCCAGCCGGATCCCGGCAGGAAGAGGCAGGCCACGAAGAACGGAACCATCGCCAGCCGTATCACCGTCACGACGTTGGCGATGTTCCAGGCGCTCACCTTGGGGCGCGCGGATGCCGAGGTCGAGTCGGTGCCGGTCTCTGGCGTGTTGGTCATACGCTCTCCCGGCCCGGCGGCGCGCTCATGGGGCCGCCTTGATGCGGGCGATCAGGTCGACCCCCTCCGAGTCGACCACGACGGCCCGGACGATCTGGCCGGGGACCAGCCCGATGCCCTGGACCGTTACAGAACCGTCGACCTCGGGCCCCTGGTGGGCGGCACGGCCCTCGTAGCCGCCGTCGCCCAGGTCCTCCTCGATCAGGACGTCGACCTCGGTGCCGATCCGTTCCTCGGCCCGCTGGGCCATGAGCTCCTCGGCCAGCTCGGTGAGCGCGGACACGCGGGCGTCGACGACCTCCTGGTCGAGCTTGCCGGGCAGCGAGGCCGCCTCGGTGCCGTCCTCGTCGGAGTAACCGAAGATGCCGATCACGTCGAGCCTGGCCTCCTCCAGGAAGCCCACCAGCTCGCCGAACTCCTCCTCGGTCTCGCCGGGGAATCCCACGATGAAGTTGGAGCGCACCCCGGCCTCGGGGGCGTGGGCGCGGATCGACTCCAGCAGGTCCAGGAAGCGCCGGGGGTCGCCGAAGCGCCGCATCCGGCGCAGCACCGGCCCGCTGGCGTGCTGGAAGGACAGGTCGAAGTAGGGGGCCACGCCCTCGGTCGAGGCGATGATCTCCAGCAGCCCCGGGCGGAGCTCGGCGGGCTGCAGGTAGCTGACGCGCACCCGCTCGACGCCCTCGGTCGCGGCGAGGGAGGGCAGCAGCTTCTCCAGCGCCCTCAGGTCGCCCAGGTCCTTGCCGTAGGAGGTGGAGTTCTCGCTGACCAGCACCAGCTCCTTGACGCCCTGCTCGGCCAGCCAGGCGGCCTCGCCGAGGAGCTCCTCGGCGCCGCGCGAGACGTACGCCCCGCGGAAGGCGGGGATGGCGCAGAACGTGCAGCGCCGGTCGCAGCCGGAGGCCAGCTTCAGCGAGGCCACCGGGCCGTCGCCCAGGCGCTTGCGGAGCGGCCGGGGGCCGCTGGCGGGGGCCAGGCCCTCGGGCAGCTCACCGTGGCCGGGAATGGCGGTCTTGGGGGCGGCGGCGCGTTCCACCGGCGAGATGGGCAGCAGGGTCCTGCGGTCGCGGGGACTGTGCGGGACGAGCGACCTGCCCGCCAGCACGTCGTCGAGGCGCGTGCCGATGTCGGTGTAGTCGTCGAAGGAGATGACGGCGGCGGCCTCGGGGAGCGCGTCGGCGAGCTGGTCACCGTAACGCTCCGCCATGCAGCCCGCGGCGACCACTTTGGCACCGGAGTCGGCCGCGGCGAGCAGCGTGTCGATGGAGTCCTTTTTCGCCGAGTCGATGAAGCCACACGTGTTGACGACGACGACATCGGGGTCGTCGTCGCCCAGCTGCCAACCGGCAGCCTCAAGACGAGCGGCGAGTTCCTCGGAGTCGACCTCGTTGCGTGCGCAACCAAGCGTGATCAGCGATGCGGTTCGGCGGGATGACATGGTGAACACTACGGTATCGGGAGTTGGCCACTACCCGATGCACCTCCCCCCATTCAGGCACCGCCGCACCCCCCGCCCCGCCCCGGACGCCCCGCCACCGGGACGGCCCAAACGCCCGGCCGGACCCCGGCGCCGGCGGGCGTCCGGAGAGGGCCCGCAGAGGGCTCCGACGGCCTGACCTAGCGCTTCTTGGTGGCGGGAGCCTCGTAGGAGCGGTTCACGACCTGCCCCCGGCGGCCGGGGGCGCCCAGGTCCTTGCCGTTCACCTTCAGCAAGACGGCTCCCCCGTCGCCGAAGGTGACCCTCATCCCGGTCTTCGCCTTCCAGGTCGAGGTCTTGCCCGCCGCGAGCGTTCCCGAGAAGAGACGCCGGCCGCCCGCGTCCTGCACGTCGAGCCAGGAGGTGCGCTTCGCCCTGACCTGGAGGACGACGATGTCGCGCCGCCTCTCCTCGGCCAGCGACGAGGCCCGGCGCGGCGAGTCGGGGCCGGGACCGGCCGAGGGCGGCGGCGCGGCGGGCACCGGCATCGGGCGCGGGTCCGCCACGGGAGTGTCGCCCCCGCCCATGGTCCGCACCACGCCGAAGATGACCACGATGCCCAGAGCGACCGCCATGGCCGTCGTCCAGTTGGGCGAACGGCGCTCGCGGATCTTCAGCGGCATGTCGGCCTGGAAGACGCTGGAGGCCCGCACCGGCAGCGGCACGCCCCCGTGCTGCTCGTCGTAGCGGTGCACCAGCGCCTCGGGATCGAGGTCGACGATCTTGGCGATGTTTCTTATATGGCCCCGCGCGTAGAAATCTCCTCCGCATTGGGAGAAGTCATTCCTCTCGATTGCCTGGATGAGCACCTCGCGAATGCGTGTCCGCGCGCTCAACTGCCCGACGGTCATCCCCTTTGACCGCCGGGCATCCGCCAGATCGCTTCCAATGCCCATGGCGCACGCCTCTCAGCCCCCGACGTTGCGTAGCGATACCTATTCAATCAGTAACCGCGTGGAGGATGCGCGGCGGGGGTCCCATTCCCGCACGGCGCCGTCATCCCCGGGCGAGCCGGTTGTGGGGGCGGTATTCCCTGATATGTACCGGCACTTCCCGGTACGGGCGGCCGGAGCCCCCGTACGGCCCCCGTCAGCCTCCGCGCAGGTCGGCCAGCAGGCCCGGAAGCTCGTCCGGCTTGACCATGACCTCTCGCGCCTTCGACCCCTCGCTGGGCCCGACGACGTTCCTGCTCTCCAGCAGGTCCATCAGGCGGCCCGCCTTGGCGAAACCGACCCGCAGCTTGCGCTGGAGCATCGAGGTCGAGCCGAACTGGGTGGTCACGATGAGCTCGGCCGCCTGGACCAGCAGGTCGAGGTCGTCGCCGATGTCCTCGTCGATCTCCTTCTTGGCGGTCGCCACGGCGGCCACGTCGTCGCGGTACTCGACCGCCATCTGGGCCTTGCAGTGCCCGACGATCTCGCCGATCTCCTTCTCGGAGACGAAGGCGTTCTGCAGCCGCATGGGCTTGCTGGCCCCCATCGGCAGGAAGAGCGAGTCGCCCTGCCCGACGAGCTTCTCGGCGCCCGGCTGGTCCAGGATGACCCGGGAGTCGGCCAGCGAGGAGGTGGCGAAGGCGAGCCGGGAGGGCACGTTGGCCTTGATCAGGCCGGTGACCACGTCCACGCTGGGGCGCTGGGTGGCGATGACCAGGTGGATCCCGGCGGCGCGGGCGAGCTGGGTGATGCGGACGATGGAGTCCTCGACGTCGCGCGGGGCGACCATCATCAGGTCGGCGAGCTCGTCGACGATCACCAGCAGGTACGGGTAGGGCTGGTAGATCCGCTCGCTGCCCGGGGGCGGCACCAGCTTGCCGGCGCGGACCGCCTTGTTGAAGTCGTCGACGTGCCGGAAGCCGCTGGCGGCCAGGTCGTCGTAGCGGCGGTCCATCTCCCCGACGACCCACTCCAGGGCCTCGGCGGCCTTCTTGGGGTTGGTGATGATCGGCGTGATCAGGTGCGGGATGCCCTCGTAGACGCTGAGCTCGACCCGCTTGGGGTCGACCAGGACCATACGGACCTCGTCGGGGGTGGCCCGCATCAGGATCGAGGTGATCAGCCCGTTGACGCAGACCGACTTTCCCGCGCCGGTGGCGCCCGCGATGAGCAGGTGCGGCATCTTGGCCAGGTTGGCCACTATCGTGCGCCCCTCGACGTCCTTGCCGAGCCCGACGATCATCGGGTGGTGGTCGGCCTGGGCGACCGGGGAGCGCAGGATGTCGCCCAGCGAGACGAGATCCTTGTCGGTGTTGGGGATCTCGACCCCGATCGCCGACTTGCCGGGGATCGGGGACAGGATCCGGACATCGGCCGACTTGACCGCGTACGCGATGTTCTTGGTGAGGGCGGTGACCTTCTCGACCTTGACCGCCGGGCCGAGCTCGATCTCGTAGCGCGTCACCGTCGGCCCCCGGGTGAAGCCGATCACCTGGGCGTCGATGGCGAACTGCTCCATCACGCTGGTCAGCGCGTTGACGACGACGGTGTTGGCCTTCGTCTGCGGCTTGGGCGCGGTGCCCGGGCGCAGCAGCTGCGACTCTGGCAGGGTGTACGGGCCCGCCTGGGGCGACAGGACGAGCTGCTCGACCTTGCGCGGGGCGGGGGTCGGCTCGGGGGGCGCCGACGACTCGGCCCTGACCACCGCGTCGGCCGCCTCCTCGTCCACCAGGCCGGGCACGATCTCCGGGGAGTGCCCGGAGGGGCCGCCGGGGGTCTCGGCGACCAGGGGCGTGTCGTAGGGCTTGACGTGGTCGCCCAGCTCGCCGCCCTCGGGCTCCGACTTCTTGCGGGTGGAGGGCTTCTTCCTGGACACCCGAGGCGTGGGGGGCAGGTCGCGGTTGAAGAGCATGTGCCGGATCTCGGCCAGCCGCTCGGGGACCCGGTGCACCGGCGTCGCGGTGATGACCAGGATGCCGAAGCCCGACATGATCAGCAGCAGCGGGATGGTGATGAAGGACGGCAGGATGCTCGCCGGGGGCGCCGAGACGATGAAGCCGATCATCCCTCCGGCGGCCGACACCTTGTCCATGCCGTCGGAGCTGCCCCCCGAGGGGTACGGCGTGCCGTGGACGACGTGCACGACGCCGAGCACGCCGATGGTCAGGGCGGACCAGCCGATGATCATCCGGCCGGTGTCGGCGTTCTGGTCGGGGTGGCGCAGCAGCCGCCAGGCCAGCAGCATGAGAAGGATCGGGATCACCCAGGTCAGCGAGCCGAAGACGCCGCGCATGACGCCGTCGACCACGGTGGAGACCGTGCCGGTGTTCTTGCGCCAGGTCATCGCGGCCAGCACGACCGCCCCGGCGAACACCGCCAGGCCGAGCCCGTCGCGACGGTGCACGGGGTCGAGCTCGCGCGCGTTCTGCCCCAGGGCCCGCGCCGCGCTGCCGATGCCCCCCGCCAGGAGCATCCAGATGCCCATGAACAGCTTGCCGATCATGATGAGCACCCAGCTGATCGGGTCGTGCTGGGGCGAGGGCCTGCGGGCCTGACTCGCGCTCCTCCCCCGGCCGGCGGGCGCCCGCCTGGCGGGGGCCGTACGGGCCCGGGAGACGCCCGAACGGCCGGAGGACCCCTTGCCGGGGGGCTTTCCTGAGGAGCCTTTAGACGTACGGGTGGCCATGTTAGGGAGGTTAACGAGACGGGTGGTGGATTGCGCGCCGACTCGCCGCAGCCGCCCGACCCTCGCCGACGTTTCACAAGATCGGTCGATACTTCGTGAACAGTGATGCGCGGCACTAAAGGTCCCATTGGTCTGCTGGAAAGCGTCTTCCATTCCATGTATTGACATTGCGTTTCATGTAGTAGAACCTCCTCACCAACAGGGCGTTGGGAGGAGACACATGTCCGCACTCGACTGGTCCGTTCTGGGCGCGTACTTCCTTGTCATGATCGGTATCGGCGTGTGGTCGAAGCGCCGCATCAAAACCGTGATCGACTTCTTCACCGCCGGGGGCCGTATCCCCTGGTGGCTGTCCGGCATCTCGCACCACATGTCGGGCTACAGCGCGATCATGTTCGTGGCGTTCGCGGCCGTGGCCTACAACTACGGGCTCGCGATGTACGTCTGGTGGGCGCTGACGATCGGCCTCGGCGTCGGGATCGGCGCCTTCGTGTGGGCGGCCCGCTGGAACCGGCTCCGTTCCAGGCACGGCGTGGTCTCCCCGCTGGAATACCTCGCCCGGCGCTACAACCTGCCGACCCAGCAGGTGCTGGCCTACAGCGGCGCGCTGCTGAAGGTCGTGGACATCGCGGCCAAGTGGGTGGCGATCGCCATCCTACTCAGGGGCTTCGCGGGCATCCCGATCCAGTGGGGCATCCTGATCACCGGGGCCGTCACGCTGGTCTACATCACCGCCGGAGGGCTGTGGGCGGACGTGCTCACCGACTTCGGGCAGTTCGTCATCCAGGGCGTCGCGGGCGTCGCCATGTTCGTCGCGATCATGGCCCAGCTGGACGGCGTCGCCACCCTGTGGACCATGTGGGACAGGCTGCCCCCGGGCCACGGCGACCCGTTCGCCGGGCCGTACACCACCACGTTCTTCCTCGCGATGCTCTTCATCAAGACCTTCGAGTACAACGGCGGCATGTGGAACCTGGCCCAGCGCTACATGGCCTCGCCCTCGGGTTCGGCCGCGAAGCGCTCGGCGCTGCTGTCCAGCGCGCTGTGGCTGGTCTGGCCGCTGGTCCTCTTCATCCCGATGTTCGCCGCGCCGCTCATCGTGCCGGGCCTGGCCAACGCCGAGGAGGCGTACGTACGGCTGGCGCAGACGCTGCTGCCGCAGGGCCTGATCGGGCTGGTGCTCGCGGGCTTCTTCTCGCACACCATGGCCATGGTCGCCTCCGACGCCAACGTGATCTCCTCGGTCATCACCAGGGACATCGCCCCGGTGATCGTCCGCAAGGTGCGCGAGCTGTCGGCGCGGGCCGAGCTGACCTTCGCCCGGGTGACCACGTTCACCTTCGTCCTGATCAGCATGGTGATCGCGATCTCGACCGAGGGTCAGGGCGTCGTGCTGAAGATCGTCGTCGACCTGGTCGCCGCGACGATGGGACCGATCTCGATCCCGCTGATGCTGGGCATGCCGCCGTGGTTCAAGCGGAGCGGCCCGACCGCGGCCATCGTCTCCTGGGCCGCCGGCCTGGGCGTCTGGGCGTACGTCAAGTGGATCATCGAGTCCAAGGACACGGCGATGGTCGTCGGCGTTCCGCTGGTCACCTCGCTGATCCTGTACGTGGCGATCGGGTTCCTGAAGCCGGAGAACCGCGAGGACCGCGACGCGCTCGTCGACTCCCTGTCCACCGAGCCCGGGTCCACCGACCCGGAGCAGCACCAGCGGGCCGGAGCGGTCGGCTGACGCCCTCCCCCGGTACGGCGTGGGCCCCCACGGCGTGGAGTGCCCCACGCCGCGGGCCCGCACGGCACGGCGTGGATCCCCGCAACGTCGCGGGGCCTCGACGAGGGCCTCCACGGCGCGGCGGCCGCGCGGCTGCTCCCGGGCGCGGCGGGCTCCAGGACCCGCCCGCCCGGGAACATGCTCCTTCCACCGGGAGGGGAGGGGAAACACGCGGACCGGGAATTCAGCGGGTCCGGGAGCCGGCCCCCCGCCGGACCCCGGCTGCTCGTCGGACCTCGGCTACTTGTCGGACTCCAGGACGCCGCCGTTGGCCACGTCCGACTTCTCGATCTCGGTGAAGACGATGCGGACCGCCTCGCGGCGCGCCTTCAGGATGTCCACGGCCGCCTCGGTCAGCGCCGCCACGAACTCGCGGCGCTGGTCGAGGGTCCGGCCGGACAGGAGTTCCACGGTGATGTTCGGCATGCTGAATCCTCCAGGTCAGATTGTTGCATAACATGACATCACATTCCATTACATGGAACAACTGAAGGGCGTAGCCATCTTAGCAATAGAGACGCAGGCGGATCGGCTCAGCCGTTGAGCGCCGGGGCGGCGGGAGCACCGGGGGCGCCGAGGGCGGCGGAGACCTCGCGGGCCGCGGCGACGACGTCGGGCGCGAACCGCTCCAGGTCCTCGTGGCCCATGTCCATCGCGAGGGCGGAGATGGAGATGCCGCCGAGCACCTGGCCGGTGTGGTCGAAGACCGGGGCGCCGACGCAGAGGATGCCGGGCAGGTTCTCCTCGTTGTCGACCGAGTAACCGCGGGACCGTACCAACTCGAGATCGGCCAGCAGGGCCTCCGGCGTCGCCAGCGTGGTGGGGGTCGGGGCGGGCATGCCCGTACGGGCGCAGATGGCGCGGACCTCGTCGGCGCCGAGCTGGGCCAGGACCGCCTTGCCGATCGCGGTGCAGTGCAGGCGCAGGCTCATCCCGACGCGGGAGGGCATCTGGTAGGGCCGCCGGCCCTCCAGCTTGTCGACGTAGACGGCCTCGTCCCCGCTGCGGATCGCGAAGTGCGTGGTGTAGCCGATCCGCTCGTGCAGGGCGTTGAGCGCGCCGGAGGCCTGGCGGGCCGGGTCGAAGCGGTTCATGACCCGGCCCGCCAGTGTGAGGATCCGGGGACCCGGCTCGTAGCCGCCCCGGCCGTCGGCCCGCGCGAACCCCCACTCGACGAGCGACTGGAGGATGCGATGGACGGTCGACTTGGACACGCCCGTCGCGGCGGCTATGTCGGTCACGCGGTGGTGCTCGGCGATCGCCTCCAGCACCGCCAGCGCCTTGTCGATGGAACTGCCTTCCCTGACCACGATCGTGAGCCTACTGGTCAGCGTGCCAACCAGCCTCCGTCGACCGCCAGCAGGTGCCCGTTGACGTAGTCGGAGGCGCCGGAAGCCAGGAAGACGGCGGCGCCCACGAGATCCTCGGGCCTGCCCCAGCGCCCGGCGGGGATACGGCCCCTGATCTCGGCCTCCCGCGCCGGGTCGTCCCAGAGCCGTTCGGTGTTGCCGGTCCTGATGTAACCGGGGGCGATCGCGTTGACCTGCACCCCCGAGCCCGCCCACTCGCAGGCCAGCGCCCGCGTGAGACCGGCGACACCGTGCTTGGCCGCGGTGTAGCCGACGACGTTGACACCGCCCTGGAAGGACAGCATGGAGGCGATCATGATGATCTTCCCGGAGCCCCGGGCGAGCATCCGCGCCCCCAGGACCTGGCTGAGCAGGAAGACCGCGTCCAGGTTGACGTCGAGCACCTCGCGGAAGGACTCGTGGGAGTGCTCGGCGGCCGGGGCCCTGCGGATGATCCCGGCGTTGTTGACCAGGACGTCGACCGGGCCCAGCCGCCCGGCCGCCTCGGGGACGGCCCGCGGGTCCGACAGGTCGAGGATCCACCGGGAGACCTGCCTGCCGGTCTTGCGGACCTCCGCCTCGACCTCGTCCAGGTCGTCGTCGCGGCCGTGCAGCACGATGTCGGCCCCCGCCGCCGCCAGGCCCACGGCGAGGGCCCGGCCGATCCCGGTCCGCGCGCCGGTGACGAGCGCGGTCCTGCCCTCCAGCGAGAACATCAGCGCAGCTCGCCGATCTCGACCTGCTCCATGTCCTCGAAGGCCTGGTTCTCCCCGCCCATCGCCCAGACGAAGGAGTAACTTCTCGTGCCGAAGCCGCAGTGCACCGACCAGGGCGGGGAGACGACCGCCTGACGGTCGGCGACGACGAGGTTGCGCGTCTCGTCGGGCCGTCCCATCAGATGGATCACCCGCTCGCCGGGCGGCAGGTCGAAGTAGAGATAGACCTCGGTCCTGCGCTCGTGGGTGTGGCAGGGCATGGTGTTCCACATGCTGCCGGGCTCCAGCACCGTCACGCCGAGCACGAGCTGGCAGCTCTGGATGCCCTTCGCGTGGACGTACTTGTAGATCGTCCGGTCGTTGGAGCCGTCCTGGCCGCCCAGCCGTACCGGCTCGGCGTCCTCCAGGGTCGCGGCGACCGTCGGGAGGGTCGCGTGGGCGGGGGTGGAGACCAGATAGAACGCGCCGCCCTCGAAGACCACCTCGCGGGCGCCCCTGCCGGCGTAGAGGCACTCCTTGGGGGCCAGGGGGTACGCGGTGCCGTCGACGGTCACCGTGCCGGGCTCGCCGATGTTGACCACGCCGAGCTCGCGGCGCTCCAGGAAGTACTCCGACCTGAGCGGGTCGGGGCAGTGCAGTCTCAGCGGCCCGTCACCCGGCAGGGCTCCGCCGACCACGATGCGATCCTCGTGGGAGTAGAGCAGCCGGACCTCTCCGGGCACGAAGAGCTGTTCCACCAGGAACCGGCGGCGCAGCCAGTCGGTGGTCGCCCCGGTGATCTGGTCGGGTGCCGTGGCGTACCGTACCTCCATCGCCCCTCCATTGTTCTATTACATGAAATTAGAAGCTGCTACATAGAACACTGTGAGCATACAACGGCCCCCTTCCCCGCGCACTCACCGCAATTCCCGCCACGCGCGGGCACCTGGAAAACGATCCCGGAAACGAGAACTTTTCCCGCCGGAGCCGGGTCCCACATAGAGACCACGTAGGGAATCGCCGCCGAGCGGACCACCGAGCAGACGGGAAAGACCGATGACGACTGGCATGGCACGGACGACGATCCGGCTGGTAGCGGCCGGAACGGTCGCGGGCACGGTCCTCGCGACCGCCCTCGCTGGCGGCATCGCCCTCGCCGAGACGGGCGGACCGGACGGAACGGGCGAGACGGGAAGGACCGCCGCGGGAATCCCGAGGAACTTCCTCCTGCACGAGCCCCAGGCCCGCAAGCCGGTGAGGTATCCGGGCGAGGAGAAGTGGACCATCAGCGACAGGCTGGGAGCGAACCTGGAGGTCAACCCGTGCGGCCTGCGCCGCCCCGCCGATCGCGGCCGGGTGGCCATGCGGACCGTCGACTACCAGGCCCCCGAGCACCACTCCGGCGAGCAGCTGGTGATCTACCGCTCCACGGCCGCCGCGCGCGGGGCGCTGGCCGGTCTTCTCAAGCAGGTCGAGAGGTGCGCCCGCGTCAAGTCCGAGGGCACCGTCACCAGGACCTGGGCCGAGCCCGTCCGGGCCGGGGACCGGGCCGTGCGGATCACCCTCCAGGGCTACGACGCCAAGGGCGTGCACCCGGTCATCGGCGGGCAGCGGGCCGTCGTCGTCCGCGAGGGCCGGGCCCTCGCGATCTACCTGCTGGCGGGCGAGTACGGCAAGGTGCGCGGCTCCGACTTCACCCGGCAGCTGAAGGACGCCAGGAAGATGGCGGCCAAGGCCTGCTCCCTGCGCGGCGTCTGCTGACCGATACGGGAGCGGCGTCCGCCGACCGATACGGGAGCGGCGTCCGCCGACCGGTACGGGAAAGGCCCGGCGGGCCGGCGCGCGCCCGCACGACGACGGGCACGGCGCGGCAGGGCCGCGCGGGACGGGGCGGGCCGCGCCGAGCCGGGCGGCCCTGCGGCCCGTACGGCGACCGGTGCGGCCGCCGTACGGTGCGGAGGTCAGACCTCGACCACCACGGGGATGATCATCGGGCGGCGGCGGTAGGTGTCGCTCACCCAGCGCCCCACGGTCCTGCGGACCACGCGGCGGACCTGCTGGATGTCCACCACCCCGTCGGCCGCGTTCTCCTGCAGGGCCCTCTCGACCTGCGGCAGGATGTCGTCGAACATGGCCGGGTCGATGCCGGATCCCCTGGCGTGGATCTCCGGGCCGCCGGCGAGCTTGCCGGTGGCGGTGTCGACCACGATGACGATGGAGATGAAGCCCTCCTCGCCCAGGATGCGGCGGTCCTTCAGCGCGAAGTCGGTGACGTCGCCCACCGAGGTGCCGTCCACGTAGACGTAACCGGCGGGAACCGCGCCCACGATCTTGGCCCGGCCGTCGACCAGGTCCACCACGACGCCGTCCTCGGCGATCACGATGTGGTCGTCGGGCACCCCGGTCAGCGCGGCGAGCTTGGCGTGCGCCCGCAGGTGGCGCCACTCGCCGTGCACCGGCATGAAGTTGGACGGCCGCGTCAGGTTGAGCACGTACAGCAGCTCACCGGCGGCCGCGTGCCCGGAGACGTGCACCTTCGCGTTGCCCTTGTGCACCACGCGGGCGCCCCAGCGCGACAGCCCGTTGATCACGTTGTTGACCGCGGTCTCGTTGCCCGGCACCAGCGAGGAGGCCAGCAGGACCGTGTCGCCCTCGGCGATGCGGATCGGGTGGTCGCGGTTGGCCATGCGCGACAGCGCCGCCATCGGCTCGCCCTGGGACCCGGTGCAGATCAGCACCACGTCCTCCGGCGGCCAGCCCTCGATCTCCTTGGAGTCGACGATCAGGCCCGGCGAGACCCTCAGGTAGCCCAGGTCGCGGGCGACGCCCATGTTGCGCACCATCGAGCGGCCGACCAGCGCGACCTTGCGGCCGTGCTTCTCCGCCGAGTCGATGACCTGCTGGACGCGGTGGATGTGGGAGGCGAAGCTCGCCACGATCACGCGCTTGCCCGCGGTGCGGATGACCTCGTCGATGACCGGCGCGATCTCCCGCTCGCTGGTGACGAAGCCCGGCACCTCGGCGTTGGTCGAGTCGGACATCAGCAGGTCGACGCCCTCGGCGCCGAGCCTGGCGAACCCGCCCAGGTCGGTCAGCCGCCCGTCGCTGGGCAGCTGGTCCATCCGGAAGTCGCCGGTGTGCAGGACGATGCCCGCGGGCGTCCTGATCGCGACGGCCAGCGCGTCGGGGATGGAGTGGTTGACGGCGAGGAACTCGCACTCGAACGGCCCGAACCGGTGCCGCTCCCCCTCCACGACCTCACGCTTGGTCGGCTGGATCCGGTGCTCGGTGAGCTTGGCCTCGATCAGCGCCAGCGTCAGCCTGGATCCCACGATCGGGATGTCGCGGCGCTCGCGCAGCAGGTAGGGCACGGCACCGATGTGGTCCTCGTGCGCGTGGGTCAGGACCACGGCCTCGATGTCGTCCAGGCGGCCCCGGATGTATTCGAAGTCGGGCAGGATCAGGTCGATGCCGGGCTGGTCGGGCTCGGGGAACAGCACCCCGCAGTCGACGACCAGCAGACGGCCTTCGTACTCGAACACGGCCATGTTGCGGCCGATCTCGCCGAGACCGCCCAGCGCGACGATGCGCAGGGCACCCTCGGGCAGCGCGGGCGGCAGCCCGAGTTCGGGATGGGGGTGACTCATCCGGCCACACCTCTCTCAGAGGTCTCACATGCGACGGAGGCCCTCGTGGGCAGCAGGACTACTCCCTCGCCGAGCACTCCGTCCCCCAGCGGACCGACGTGTCTTCTTTCTCGCAAACTCTCGTTCCTCCCGATGCGGCCGGTGAGGGCCGCGGTGCTTTATCTCATGTCACAACTTCGTCGGGCAGCTTCACACCGCCCGCGATCAAGTCTTCGCGCAGCCTCGTGAGCTGCTCCCGGGTCGCCTCCACCAGAGGCGGCCGCATCGGCCCGGCGGGCTGTCCGACCAGGGACAACGCCGCCTTCGCCATGATCGCGCCACCGGCCTGCATCATGATCCCGGAGACCACGGGAAGCAGCCTGCGGTGGATGGTGAGCGCGCCCGCGACGTCCCCTGAGCGGTACGCCTCGATCATCGCGGCGATCTCCGCGCCCGCGACGTGGCCGATCACGCTGACGCACCCCACGGCCCCCACCGACAGCCACGGCAGGTTGAGCGTGTCGTCACCCGAGTAGTAGGCCAGGCCGGTGGACGCGATGATCTGCGATCCCTCGAACAGGTCCGCCTTGGCGTCCTTCACCGCGACGATCCGCTCGTGCCCGGCGAGCCGCGCCAGCGTCTCGCTCCGGATCGGCACGCCGCTCCGGCCGGGAATGTCGTAGAGCATGACCGGCAGGGCCGTCGCGTCCGCCACGGTGGTGAAGTGGCGGTAGATCCCCTCCTGGGGGGGCTTGCTGTAGTACGGCGTCACCAGCAGGAGACCGTGCGCCCCGGCGCGCTCGGCGGCTTCGGCCAGCCCCACGCTGTGGTGGGTGTCGTTGGTCCCGGCTCCGGCGACGACCGTGGCGCGGTCGCCGACCGCCTCGACGACGGCGCGCAGGAGGCGCTCCTTCTCGTCGTCCGTGGTCGTCGGGGACTCCCCCGTCGTGCCGCTCACGACGATGCCGTCGTTACGCTGCTCGTCCACCAGGTAGGTGGCGAGGCGCCCCGCTGTCTCGTAGTCGACCGCTCCGTCACTCGTGAACGGTGTGACCATCGCGGTCAGCATGCGGCCGAAGGGGGCGTCGGAGGTTCCAGTTGGCGCTGCCATAGACCGAACGCTACCTGGATCCGCTGAAACGGTGGACCCCGCCACCCCGCCTAACCTCCGTCCACCGATGGGCCCAAGAGCGAACATCCCCCCGAGGTGCCCGCTGCACACCGTACACGCGGATATACACCGCCGCCGCGACGGACCCCGGCCGACGCTCCGCGCGGGCCGCTCCGGTCCTGCCGTACAGGGGGCGGAACGGCGACCGGGCCGGGTGTCCCGGGCGGCGGGAGGGCCGCAGTGATCGGGACGCGGATCCGGGCGGTCTCCGCCGACGGGGGTGAGGCCGGTCACCGCCGGGAGGAGGGAGGCGAGGCGGCCGGAAAACGCCATTCGCAGGCCTCATGCCCGATTACGTGAAATAACGAGAACTTTGTCCGCTTTGGCGGCGGCAAGGACGTCCTTGAACGAGAAAGAGGCCGCCGATATGTGCTCGGGGGTACACACATCGACGACCTCTACCGTTGAATCGGCGATCCTTACGCGGGCGTTACAGGGTCTCTGAGATATTTTTGGCCACTTCTGGGAGCGGCGGTAAAGTTGGAGCTCCAAATCGGAGCCATTACCCTGCGTTGTGCATTGAATACGACAGGATGGGACAACGCCCCAGACCCCCAGGGATGGACACGTGGCAAGCTCCGATCCTGTCTACCTGCGCGTCGTCGCCGACATCCGGCGCCAGATCGTCGACGGCTCCCTTCCCCCCGGCGCCCCGATCCCCTCACGCGCCCAGCTGACCAGAAAGTACGGCGTGGGCGAGACCGCCGCCCGGCACGCGCTGCGCGTGCTCGTCGCCGAGGGCCTGATCGTCGGCCGCGTCGGCTCGGGTCACTACGTACGAGAACAGCCGGTGCTGCTCCCCCTGCACCGATGGCGTTTCCACGACCACCACGCCCCCTTCGGCGCGGACATCCAGTCGCAGGGCACCCGGGCCACCTGGGACTGGCGGGCCGAGCCCACCGGCGCCACCCCGGACATCGCCCACCGCCTCCGGCTGGACGAGTCGGCCCCGGTCACCCGCACCCACTACGTCTTCCGCGGCGACGGCAAGCCGATCCAGCTGGCCACCTCCTACGAGCCCGCCGAGTTCGGCGAGACCGCGGAGGAGAGCCCCCGGAGCCTGATCGCCCGCCTGTCGGCCATCGGCGTCAAGGTCACCGAGATCGTCGAGCAGGTCTACACCCGCGTCCCGCAACCGGCCGAGAGCGACGCCCTCGCCCTGCCCGCGGGCGTCCAGGTCCTGCACGTCGAGCGCACCCACTGGGCCGGAGACCGCCCGGTGGAGACCAGCGACATCGTCGTCCCCGGCGACCGCTTCCGCCTCGTCTACACCCACCCGCTGCACCCCTGACCCCCCTGCACCCCTGACCCCCCTTGCACCCCTGACGCCTGCCCCGAAGGCCGGCACCTCCCTGCGGCGCGGCGGGCGAGGGCGTTTCCGCGCGGCCGGGGGCGGGTCCTCACCGTCTGGTGACGCGGCATCCGCCTCCGCCTCCGCATCGCGGCATCCGCGCGTCGCCCGTCGCAGAAGCCCGGGAAGTCCTGCAAGCCCTGGGAAGCCCTGCAAGCCCCGGGAAGCCCTGCAAGCCCTGGGAGCCGGAAGGACGCCCGCCGGCTCGCGACGCCATGCCGGGCAGCGAAACGGTCATAAAGCTTTAAAATTCCCTTCAGTCCCAATACCCCCTCTGGCCGCACGTGTGGCTGATTCTCGGATGGAACCGATCATTCGACCATGATCCGGTCACCTGACAGATCAGCCACGAAGAGGGACAACAGATGCGTAGATGGCGTGCGGCCGCAGTGATCGCGACGATCGGTGTCGCGATGGGGGCGCTGTCCGGGACGGCGGTCGCCGACGGGCACGGCGACGGCGACAGGCACCACCGCCGCGCCTTCGACCTGCAGGCCCACCGGGGTGGGCTGGGACTGGTCGTGGAGAGCACTCTCGCCTCGTTCGCCAACGGGCTGGAGGTCGGGGTCAGCACGCTCGAACTCGACGTGCAGATCACCGAGGACGGCAAGGCGGTCGTGACCCACGACCGGCAGATCAACGGCAAGAAGTGCCGGGACACCGCCCCCGCGTTCGACGGCGACCCCGAGTTCCCCTACGTCGGCAAGTTCATCAACACGCTGACCCTGGCGCAGGTCAGGACCATGGACTGCGGCAGCCAGACGCTGCCGGAGTTCCCCGGCCAGCGGCCGGACCCCGGAGCTCGGATGCCCCTGCTGAGCGAGGTGTTCGACCTGGTCAAGCGCTACCGCGCGCACGACGTCATGCTCAACGTCGAGACCAAGGTCGAGGCCGGGGCGCCGCAGCAGACGGCCCCCAGGGAGCAGTTCGTCCAGGTCACCGCGGCCGAGATCCGCAAGGCGGGGATGCGGCGCCAGGTCACCATCCAGAGTTTCGACTGGGGCTCCCTGATGCGGATGCGCCAGGTCGACCGGAAGCTGCCTCTCGTGGCCCTGACCAACCGGGACTTCCTGCAGACCGGGCAGCCCGGCGCGTCCCCCTGGCTCGGCGGGATCGACATCGACGACTTCGGCGGCGACCCGCTCAAGGCGATCAAGTCCTTCGGCGCGACCGCCTTCTCCCCCGTACACGGCACCCCGCAGAACGGGAAGATCACCGACCCCGGTTACCAGCCCTACGTCACCAAGGAGATGGTCGACCAGGCGCACCGCCTCGGCATCAAGGTGATCCCGTGGACCGTCGACGACGAGCCGACGCTGAACAAGCTCATCGACGACGGCGTCGACGGCATCATCACCGACTACCCCGACCGCCTGCGGAAGGTGATGTCGGAGCGCGGTTTCAAGCTCCCCCGGCAGTACTCCCTCAGGTAACCCCGGCCGGAATGTCGGCGCCACCTGGTACAACCGACCTGGTTTCCCGAGCCGGAGGTGCCGATTGCGCGTCAAGGACATGCCCGCCAACGACCAGCCGCGCGAGCGCCTCCTGGCCGGCGGGGCGACCGCGCTGGCCGACCGGGAGCTGCTCGCCCTGCTGATCGGCTCCGGCAGCCGGGGCACCAACGCGATGGAGCTGGCCTCCCACCTGATCGCCCACTGCGGCGACCTGCACGGCCTGGCCCGCTCCGACGCCCACCGCCTGATGCGGGTGCCGGGCATCGGCCCCGCGAAGGCCGCCCGGGTCATCGCCGCCTTCCATCTCGTACGGCAGGCGCAGGCGGAGCCCGAGCGCCGCCGCGTCACCTGCTCCGGGGACCTGGCCGCCGTGGCGGCCCCGCTCCTGCGCGGCCTCAGCCACGAGCGCGTGGTCGTCGTGGTGTGCGACCCGAGCGGCGCGGTGACCCGCAAGGCGATCGTGAGCGAAGGCGGCAGCGACCACGCGCCCGCCCCGGTCCGCGAGATCATGAGCACCGTCCTCACCTCCGGCGGTTCCTCCTTCGGCCTGGCTCACAACCACCCCAGCGGCTCCCTCGACCCCAGCCCCGCCGACCTTGAGGTCACCGCCCGCCTGCGCGACGCCGCCGAGACCGTCGGCCTCCGCTTCCTCGACCACCTCGTCGTCACCGACACCGCCTGGCGCCGCATTCCCCCGTGACAGGAGAACCGGGCCCGCGTTCCTCCGTGACAGGAGAACCGGCGCCGCGTTCCACCGTGACAGGAGAGCCCGTGACGTGAGACGGAGCCCGGCAGGTGAGTGTGGGAAGGGACGCCTGCCGGGCCGCTGTCCGGTGGTCCCGCACCGGACCCTCCGACCGATGCGGGACCACCGCCCGACCTCCCTGGACGACATGGCCTCCTTCAGGGGGTCGGGGGCTTTTCGCGGGCGCCGGTCCGGAGTCGTCCTCCTCCCGGCGCCCGATCGTCAGTGGGCGGCTCCCATCAGGAGCCGAAGCCACAACTCCTGTGTCCGCTTGGCGACCACCCAGGGCGACTCGTGCACGACCACTCCCTTTCTCGCCCGTTCCGTTCGCCGTACGAACATCAGCCCGCCCGCCTGACAGAGCTCGTAGAAGGTGGGCAGACAGTCACAGGTGTGCTCCTTGATCCGCAACCGGTCGGCCCTCGGCCGCTCGGGCCTCCAGTCGATCGGCTCGTATCCCACCTGCAACGGCGCCACGTGATGCCCGTGATGCCGCCCGACCGGCACCCCCGCCACCACGAGGACTCCCATCCCCCACGTGCTCACCGAGTCACCTTAGTTCACCCACTCACTACTGGTCTAGGTCACCTATCTATTCGTTTGCTAGGTGTCTTATTTGTGGGTATACGTACCTTACGGTCTATGATGCGGGCATGCTTGACCGCGAAGGCCCCGTCCCGGTCTACAAACAGGTCGCCGAAATGATCCGTGCGCGCATCGAGACGGGCGATCTCGGCCTCGGCGAGGCTGTGCCCAGCGAGACGGAACTCGAGGTCGAATACGGCATCGCCAGGACGACGGCACGTCGAGTCGCGAGGGAGTTGCGCGAGCAGGGTCTGGCGTACACGGTCCAGGGAGAAGGAACCTTCGTCGGCGAGCCCGGGACCCCACGGCCAGAGGACCAGATCCCCATATATCAGCAGATCGCAGCCGATGTACGGCGTCAGATTCAGTCGGGCGAGCTACGCCCGAACCGGCGGGTGCCCAGCGAGAAAGAACTCATGCAGAAGCACGGCGTCGCCAAGGCCACCGTGCGCCAGGCGATGGCGTTCCTGCGCGACCAAGGCTGGGTCTTCACCGTGTCGTATCGCGGCACATACGTGTCGCCCACCGAGGACTGGCCCGAAGCGACAAAGTAGCAGCTATGCCCACAAACCCATCCCTATAGGTTTAGCACTCGTATCGGCCGGTTGAAGGCCGTCTCCAATGCAGCGCCTACATGTCACTACCGGAGAAAAGGCCGGCAGCGCGCACACAAGGACGCTGTTCCCGGACGAACGATCACGGGTGAGGGCGGGAGCGGAGGGCTTCCAGGGCGCGGTCGGCGTGGGCCTCCATCGAGCTCTCGCTGTGGATCACTTCCAGGAGGCGGTGGTCCACGTCGATGACGAAGGTCATCCGCCGGGTGAGGAAGGGGCCCACCGCGACGGTGCGGCGGGCGCCGAGGCGCCGGGCGACGGTGCCGTCGGGGTCGGAGAGCAGGGGATAACCCAGCTGGTTGGCCTGGGCGAACCTCGCCTGCCGGTCGACCTGGTCGCGGCTGATCCCGATCCTGGTCGCCCCCACGGCGGCGAAGTCGGCCGCCAGGTCGCGGAAGTGGCAGCTCTCGGCCGTGCATCCGGAGGTCATGGCCGCCGGATAGAAGAAGAGCACCACCGGCCCCTTGGCCAGGAACTCGCTGAGCCGCCTCGGCGTGCCCGTCTCGTCGAGGAGCTCGAAGTCCTCGACCACATCTCCCACCGCGAGGCTCACGCCCACGAGTCATCTCCTTATGTCATCGGAGGATCTCCGCTCGCCTCCGGCCGTCGTGATCGGCGAGAGTGGAAGTCGGAGTCCCAACCTCATTTCTAAGCGATTCACCGGCCGAGTGACAGGCCCAACCGACCCACCCTGGAATATCCGCTCTCGTCCCGCGAAAACCCCGTGAACCGACCGCGAATCACCGCTGCCTCTCAGCGATTCTGAGGACCAAAACCCCATACGTGTAGATTTACGACAAAAAGTGCGAGAAGTGTGCATACCGGAGCGACCGCATCGGCCCAGGGTGGCGCGAAGCGCAGGAGCAGGGACGCGCAGAGCGCACCGAGGACGAGAGCGACGACGATGGCGGCGCGACACCGGTTGTCGGTGGACCAGCCCGACGCCGAGGTCTCGAACAGCGAGGTGAGGGTGCCCGTGACGAACGTCGCCGTGATGCCTGCGAGGTTGACGCGACGGGCCGCCGCGGCCTGCATGCCCATGGCGCAGGATCCCGCCCCGATCAGCGCGAGGATCGCGACAGGGCCGGGCGCGCCCCCGCCGAGCGCCCAGCCGGCGAGAAATGCGCTCTGGAGGGCCAGGTCGGCCCACAGGAGCCTGATGACGGCCAACGGCCACAACACGTTGCCCTCGTGACGCCCAGGCATCGTGAAACCGATGAGCAGCCCCGCGTAGAACCCCGCGCAGGCGAGTCCGGAACGCAGCGCGTGAAGCACCCAGTCCTCGCGGCCGGCGAGGGCGAAGAGGATGAGATTGCCGCTCATGTTCGCGGTGAAGACACCACCGAGCCCGAGGAAGGCGATCGCGTCCGTCGCCCCCGCCGCCAGCGTCAGCAACACGAGGGCGACATGACTTCGCCGTTGGACGGACCTCGTCCCAGGCGTCCGTATCGGACCGGACGCGGAAGCCGGATCGGGAGCGGGCGCGGAAGGCGGGCCGAGGGGTGTAGAAGGGTCCTCTCCCTCACCGCGAGTCATGGGGCTGATCGGCCATCTGCCATCCTCCGAGGGTCATGCGGTTACACGCATGGTGAATTTTCCCAGCTCGGAGCGGTTTCACCCGGCTTCCCGCCTTCGAATGCGAGTGATACGACGCTTCCTATCGAATCGGCCTCATGCTCGCGGGGGATCGTCCTATCCTGGTCGCATGCCGTACATCGAGGATCGGATCGACCCCGTCGAATCCGACATCGCTGAGATCAAAAGCGACATCGCAGCGATCAAAGCCGGGCAGAGCGGTATGGAACTGAAGCTCAACCGCGTATCCCAGGACGTCGCCGAACTCAAAGCCGGGCAGATCGAGATCCGCGACCTGCTCGCTCGCGTCGTCACGCGGCTGGAGGGCGTGGCCTCGTAGCCCGCACGAGACCCGGACAGCGGCGAGCCCCGGCCCAAGGAAGGCCGGGGCTTTCGTATGTCCGCATCCGCCCGCGCCGACGCCACATCAGGGTCGCCATCGCCGAGAGGAACGGCCAGGTGGCCGGCCGGCCCGTCGCGCCGGCTCGGCGGGGGGCGGGTCAACCCACCAGCGACCGGGCGTAGAACTGCGCGGGGTCCGCCGCGAGCGAGGCCTTCACGTAGCGGCTCGTGTCATCGACCAGCACCTCGATCGCACCGGACCGCACACCGTCGAGGCTGGCTCGGGCGACGTCCAGCGGGTCGATCTTCGGGATGTCGTAGCCGGCCATCATGTCGGTGTCGGCGGCTCCGAGGTGCACGCCCTGCACCAGGGTCTTCTGACCGGCGAGCTCGAGGCGAAGGCCGTTCGTCATGTTCCACTCGGCGGCCTTGGCCACCGAGTAGGCGCCCGCTCCGTCGGAGGCGAACCACGACAGCGCCGACAGGATGTTCACGATCGCCCCGCCGCCGTTCGACGCGAGAACCGGCGCGAACGCGCGGATCACGCCGAGGGTCCCGAAGAGGTGCGTGTCGAGCTCGAGCCGGATCGTGTCGAGATCGCCGGTCAGAAGGTTCGTGCCAGTCGTGATGCCGGCGTTGTTGACCAGCAGGGTGACATCTGGGGCAGCGGCGGCCGCGTCCGCCACCGACCGCGCGTCGAGGAGGTCGAGGCGCAGCGCCTCGACCCGCGGGTCGGACACCTCGATCAGCTCGGGGCGGCGGGCCGTGGCGTAGACCTTCGCGGCGCCGCGCGCGAGCAGCTCGTCGACGAAGCGGCGGCCGATGCCGCGGTTGGCCCCGGTGACGAGTGCGATCGAGCCGGTGACATCCATGGGGGTTCCTTTCGATCCGTGACGGACGCGGTCGCGTCCGCCCTCTGCCGCGTACGGTAAGACTTGACGTTGACGTCAAGGGCAAATCGGGCGCGGCGACGGATGCCGCCGGTCGAGACGAGAGACGAAACCGGAGGGTGGGCGCATGCGGATCGGTGAGCTGGCCGGCAGGGCGAAGGTGAGCACGCGCGCGCTGCGCTACTACGAGGAGCAGGGCATCCTCAGCTCCGAGCGCACGCCGAGTGGCCAGCGGCTCTACGCGGACGCGGCGATCGACCGGGTGCGGCTCATCCGGCAGTTGTACGCAGCCGGGCTCAGTAGCCGCACGATCGAGACCATCCTGCCCTGCGTCGATGCCGGGCACGCGGAACCCGAGGTGATCGAGATCCTGCGCGCCGAACGTGCCCGCATCACCGCGAGCATCGCCGAGCTGGAGGAGGCGGGGCGGAGGCTGGATCAGGTGATCGAGCACGCCGTGCACCCGGATCCGGAGCACTGCCCGGCACTGCGCGAGCGGCCGGCCGCGGGGAACACCGAGAACGCCGGGACCACGGCGACGCGGGAGGGGTCCGGAGTCCGTACGGGCTCTAGAACACCGGGATGATGTCCTCCGGGTCGAGGGCGTCGACCTGGACGCCGTCGATGTCGAGTTCGGGGATGGCGGGGAACTCGATGCCCCAGCGTTCGACGATGACGCGGATCCTGGCCATGGCCACCCGCCAGTTGTCGGCCTGTTCCTCGTACGAGAGCACGCCGAGGCCCGCGTCGCGGGCGTGGTCCATCAGGACGCGGTGGTTGTGCAGGAAGTACGGCGGGAGCTCCCAGAAGCCGCCGGGAGGCTCCCAGAGGATCATCGAGAGGAAGACGAAGCCCGCGCGCAGCTGGCGGGTGATCAGGGAACGGGTGTCGTCGGTGAGGCCCGGCCACTCGTTCTCCAGGATGGTCATGCAGATCTGCAGGTGGCGCGACTCGTCGCGGCCGATGCGGTGGAACATGTCGCCGAAGACGGGGTGCCTGGTCGCGGTGGCCATGCCCCGGAACAGGGTGGACGCGGCCATCTCCCCCATCATGAAGCTGGTGAACAGCACCGACAGGCTGTATCTGCCGACGGCGCCGCTGTAGCCCGTCCAGTAGCGGCCACCGTTGTGATAGAGCCAGCCGATGTTGTTGTGGGCGGCCTTCTCCAGGTCGGTGGCGGGGGTCCAGCCGAGTGGCCCGCCCGGCCAGAGCCTGGCGATGGTGCGCTGGCAGCACTCCTCGTGGTTCATCTCGTCACGGGTGATCGAGAAGAAGCACTTCCTGACCGGGTCCTCCTCGTGCTTCTCGAACGCCTGGATGGTGGCGCGGGCGAAGACGGCCGGGCCCGAGGCGTCGAAGTTGGCGAGCACCGAGAACCAGTACATGATCCCGAGCCGCTGCTCGTGGGTGAAGTCGCTCGCCCTGAGATCCTCCCAGGGCAGGTCGGCCGGGTTCCAGACCGTGCGCTTGGACTTCTCGTAGATGGCGGCGAGCTTCTCGGTCTCGACCCGCCACTCCATCGGGTAGATGTTCGGCTGGGGGATCTCGGGAGCGGGCCAGAAACCGCCCTCGGGAATCGTCAGGTCCGCCATGGCCACACCCCCCTGTGACAGCTTCGTTTCACATCTTGCGCCTGTATGTCACGTCTTTCAAGGACGCCCGGGGGTCCGGCCCGGCGCGCCCCGCTCCGGAATCCGCCCCGCTCCGGAATCCGCCCCGCTCCGGGATCCGGCACGGGAACGACGGCCTCAGGAGCGGGCCCGCTGGGTCAGGGCGACGCATGCGAGGACGGCCAGCGCCGCCGCGATCGTGACCGGGCCGAAGAGCTCGCCGAGCAGCAGCCAGGCCCACAGCAGCGTCAGCAGCGGCTGGGCGAGCTGGGTCTGCCCGGCGCGGGCGATGCCGCCCATGGCCAGGCCCGCGTACCAGGGGATGAAGCCGAGGAACATCGAGACCAGGCCGACGTACGCGAACCCGGTCAGTGAGGCGGCGGTGGGCCGGAGGTCGGTGGTGAGCGCGAGCGCGACGGTGATCGGCACGGTCAGCGGGGTGGCGAGGACGAGGGTGTGGGAGATCACTCGCCAGCCGGGGGTCGTACGGGCCAGGCGCCCGCCCTCGGTGTAGCCGACGGCGGCCGACAGCAGCGCGCCGACGAGCAGCAGGTCGGCCCCGGTGACGTGGCCGCCGCCCATGCTGAGGGTGAAGGCGGTGATCGACACGGCCCCGAGGCCGCAGGACACCCAGAACAGCGCCCTGGGCCACTCCCCCGCCCGCAGCACCGCGCAGGCGGCTGTGGCCGCGGGCAGCAGCCCGATCACCACGGCGGCGTGCGAGGTGGAGGCCCCGGCGTAGAGCGCCAGGCCGCTGAAGAGGGGGAAGCCGAACACCACGCCCGCCACGATGACGCCGTACGACCGGAGCTGGGACCTGGGCGGCAGCAGCGGCACCCCGGCCACGAGCAGGAACGCGGCGGCGGCGACGGCGGCGACGGCGGCCCGGCCGACCGCCACCAGGTAGGGGTCGAAGCCCTCCATCGCGAAGACCGTCGCCGGGAACGACCCCGAGAACGCCAGCACCCCGAGCCCGGCCAGCAGGGTCCCCCGCCACGCCCTGCCCGGCGCCCCGGGCGGCACCGCGCCGGCCGGCCGCCGGTCGTGACGCGCCTCCCGCGGAGACACCACCCGCACTGGCGAGACCGCACCCGCCGCTATCCGATTTGGTACGATAGCGCTACTCTTTTCACTCATGAATGACGATAGCAGTATCGTCCGGCTCACCGCCACGCTCCGTGAGGAGGTGTCGCGGCTCCGTCCGGGCGACCGGCTGCCGTCGAGCCGGGAGCTGGTCCGGCTGCACAACGTGAGCCCGGTGACCGTGTCGCGCGCGATCGGCAGGCTCACCGCCGAGGGACGGGTGATCACCAGGCCCGGCAGCGGCGCCTACGTGGCCCCGGCGATCACGCGGAGCGGCGACAGCGCCGACATGTCCTGGCAGACGGTGGCGCTGGGCGACAGGGTGGTGGACGACAGCGAGGTCAGCGGCCTGCTCACCGCCCCGCCCGAGGGGGTCATCCCGCTCACCGGCGGCTACCTCAACCCGATCCTGCGACCCTCCAGGGCCCTGTCGTCCGCCGCCTCCCGGGCCCTGCGCCGCCCCGACGTCTGGGCGATGCCGCCGCTGGCCGGTCTCCCCGAGCTGCGCAGGTGGTTCGCCCAGGAGCTGGGCGGCGACGTCACCCCCTCGGACGTGCTCATCGTCAGCGGCGGGCAGGCGGCGCTCATCCACGCCTTCCGCGCCCTCGCCGCCCCCGGCACCCCCGTACTCGTCGAGACCCCCACCTACCCCGGCGCGCTCGCGGCGGCGCGGGCCGCCGGGCTCCGCGCGACGGCCGTGCCCGTCGACCGCGACGGGGTACGGCCAGAGCTCCTCGCGGAGGCGTTCGCCGTGACCGGCGCGCGGGTCTTCCTCTGCCAGCCGACCCTGCACAACCCCACCGGCGCGACCCTGCCCCTGGAGCGCCGCGAGCAGGTGCTGGCGATCGCCCGCGCCGCCGGGGCGTTCGTGATCGAGGACGACTACGCCCGCTACTTCGCCACCTCCCCCGCGCCTCCGCCGCTGGTCGCGCTGGACGCCCACGGCACGGTCGTGCACATCAACTCCCTGACCAAGGTCCTGTCGCCGAGCCTGCGGGTCGCCGGGGTCGTCGCCCGGGGGCCCGCCGCCCGGCGCCTGCGGGCGAGCCAGCTCGTGGAGTCGTTCTTCGTGGCCAGGCCGCTCCAGGAGACGGCGCTGGAGTTCGTCGGCTCGCCCGCCTGGCGACGTCACCTGGCCGCGCTGGGCACCGAACTGGCGCTGCGCAGGGACACCCTCGCCGCCGCCCTGACCGCCCGGATGCCCGGCGCCGGGATCCACCTCGTCCCCCGTGGCGGCCTGCACGTGTGGGTACGGCTCCCCGAGGACCGGGACGAGGAGACCGTGGTGGAGGCCGCCAGGAGGGCGGGCGCCCTGGTGAGTCCCGGGCGCATCTACTACCCCGCCGAGCCGCCGGGCCCGCGCATCAGGGTGACCCACTCGGCGTCCGTCCACACGGCCGAGCTGGTCGAGGGCGTACGCAGGCTGGCGACGGCCCTGGACACCTCCTGACCGCGCCCGACCCGTCCTCCGACGTGACCGGTCCCGTTTTCTCCCACCGGTCCCGCTTTCTCCCACAGGACCTGAACGGCCCCTGGCCGCCTGGTCACCCTCGCGGGGGTTCGGGGGCGCCCCCTGCTCCCGAACCCCCGCGAGAGCGGTCAGGCGGCCGCGAAGACCTCGTGGTGGGTGACCGTGAGCTCGCGCTCGACCAGGAAGCGGTCGTCCTCGTCGTAGAAGACGGCACGCGACGGATCGTCCCCCGCGAAGGCGATGATCGCCTCCCACGACTCCCAGAGCGAGGTCAGCAGGAACTCGGCCCGCTCCCCCACGTCCCGGCGGGTGAAGCACACACCCAGGTTGCCCTCGGTCGAGGTGTAGCCGACGTATCCCGTGGCCAGCAGGTATCTCTCACAGGCGGCGGCGTCCTCGGCGCGGGTCCAGCCTCGCCACACCCTCATGATCATGGTTTCTCCTCCGGTACGACGCGCGCCTGCCGGTCTCCCTGAACGCGAGATAGACCAGGTACCACATGACGACCTCCCTGAAACACCATCTATGACCTTATGAAGGTGTCGCAGAGAACACAACCCCCTAATGGCGTACAGTGGTTGCGAAAAGGGAGGAGGTAAGCGACGACATGGGCGACCCCTCCGAGCTGGTGATCGACTTCGTGAACACCTACGACGTCGAGGATGAGGCCGACTCGATCCCCTCCCCGGCCGCGCTGACCGCCTGGCTGGCCAGACGGGGCCTGATCGGCCCGGGAGACACGGCCACCGAGACGGATCTGGCGACGGCCGTCGAGCTCCGCGAGACCCTCCGCGAGGCCCTCCGCCACAACCACGACCGGCCGGGCAGCGGTGATCACGGCCCCGGGCCGTCGCGGTCCTTCGGCGCCCTCCCGCTGCGCGTCGCCCTGACCTCCGGCGGGCCGGTGCTCGAGCCGGTCGCGACGGGGGTGCCCGGCGGCCTAGCCGGGATCGTCGCCGCCGTGATGGGCGCCCACTCCGGCGGGATGTGGCCGCGCCTGAAGGTCTGCACCGAGAGCACCTGCCAGTGGGCGTTCGTCGACTCGTCCAAGAATCGTTCACGCTCGTGGTGTTCCATGAGGGTCTGCGGCAACCGCACGAAGACAAGGGCATATCGGGCCCGACGGCAGACGGAGCCGGGTTCACGTCATCTCTGAGTCGGATTCCCCGATACGGTGTAAGAGCCTGCCTCACGGATCCACCCGCCTGATGCCCGCTCGCGTGGCACGAGATCCACGAGACAGCGCGTTTCGAGGCGACGGCAGACGGCAGAGAAGGAGCGGGCCGAGATGGCAGACGTAGGCGTGCGGGCGGCTCGGCACGAGGATGTCGCCGCGGTGACGGGCACCCAGATCCGCGCGTGGAAGTACGGCTACCGGGACTTCCTTCCCGAAGGACCGCTGGAGCAGATGACCGGCCCGGCGGCCGAGAAGATGTGGCGCCAGCAGTGGGAGGACGCGATCACCTCGCCGCCCAGCCGCCGGCACCGCGTGCTGGTGGCCGTGGAGCAGGTCGTCCTCGACACCGACGCCTTCCCGGCGCTCGGTCCCGGCGGCATCGAGGCCATGGCCGCGCTGCAGGGCGCGGAGAAGGTCGCCGGTCTGGCCTCACACGCCCCGGCGGAGGATCCCGACCTCGACCCGACCACCGCCGGGGAGATGCTCACGTTCCTGATCGACCCCGACCACGTCCGGCGCGGCCACGGCAGCCGGCTGCTGAACGCCACGGTCGACTACCTCCGTGACGACGGTTACCACACCATCGTGACCTGGGTCTTCGCCGACAACTACGCGGTGCTCGGCTTCCTGGAGTCCGCCGGGTGGGGCGCAGACGGGGCCGAGCGGGTCATCGACATGGGCCGTACGGTGCGGATGATCCGCCTGGCGACCGACATCAGCTAGAGCCGGAGAGGAACCTCGCAACACCATGGCCACCCCGAGCCAGTGGATCGCCGGAGCACGTCCGCGCACCCTTCCCGCCGCCGTCGTCCCCGTCGCCGTCGGCACCGGAGTCGCGATCGGATACGCCGGGGGGGTGTGGTGGCGGGCCCTGCTGGCCCTGTTCGTGGCCCTCGCCCTCCAGGTGGGCGTCAACTACGCCAACGACTACAGCGACGGGGTGCGCGGCACCGACGAGGACCGGGTCGGCCCGATGCGCCTGGTCGGCTCGCGTGCCGCCTCGCCCCGCCAGGTCCTCACCGCGGCCCTCGCCTGCTTCCTGGCCGCCGCGGTGGCCGGGCTGGTGCTCGTCGTGGCCACCGGGGCCTGGTGGCTGCTGCTGGTCGGCGCGCTGGCGATCGCCGCGGCCTGGTTCTACACCGGCGGCTCCAGCCCGTACGGCTACCGGGCGCTCGGCGAGGTCTCGGTCTTCGTGTTCTTCGGCCTGGTGGCGGTGACGGGCACCACGTACGTCCAGCTCGAGTACCTGCCGTGGCTCGCGGTGGCGGCGGCCGTCCCGGCGGGCCTGCTGGCCTGCGCGATGCTCGTGGTCAACAACCTGCGCGACATCGTGACCGACGGACCGGCGGGCAAGCGCACCATGGCCGTGGTGCTCGGCGACCGCCGCACCCGCGTCCTGTACACCCTCTGCCTGGTCCTGCCCCTGGTGATCGCGCCCGCGCTGGCGCCGTGGCGGCCGTTCGCGGCGCTGGCGCTGCTCGCCGCCCCGCTCGCCGTCGCCCCGGTGAAGGCCGTACGGGCGGGCGCGACCGGTCCCGCGCTCATCGCCACGCTCCAGCAGACGGGCCGCTTCCAGCTCGTCTACGGCCTGCTGCTCACCATCGGCCTGGCCCTCTGAGCCGGGCTCTCCGAGCCCGGCCCCCTGGCCCAGCCGCTCTGAAGCCCCCCCTGAAGCCCAGCCACTCTGAGCCCGGCTCCCCGAACCCGACCTCCGAGTTCGCCGCCGAGGCCTGACTCCCCGATTCCCGTCGGATCAGAACATCGATCGGGAAGCCGCGTGACCATTCCCGCCCGGATCGCGTCTGGTCTGTTGTGACCATCACAAGAACGCGGGGGGCATCATCATCGAGGAGCTGTACCGCGAGCACTGGGCGCTCGTGTGCGGGTTCCTGTTACGCCGCACCCGCGACCCCCACCTCGCCGAGGACCTGGCCCAGGAGACGTTCGTCAAAGCGACCAGGGCACTGCTCGGCCGGCGCGGCGGGAACGCGGCCGCGTGGCTGCTCACCGTCGCTCGCGACGTCCTGGTCGACCATGTCCGGCGCCACCGCCGCGAGCCGGCCCTGCCCGACTCCGACGAGCTCGGCGTGCCCGCGCTGCACGTCGAGTCGCTGGACGTGCGCGACGCCCTGGATCGGCTGCCCGAGCAGCATCGCAGGCTGCTCACCCTGGTCTATTTCGAGGGCTTCTCGCTGGTCGAGGTGGCCGCGATGACCGGCAGGAAGCACGCCACGATCAAGACCGCCGTGTGGCGGGCCAGAGCCGCCTTCGCCGACATCCACGGAGTTCCCCATGACTGAAGCCGAGCTGCCGCCCATGCCCGACTTCGACCCCAGGGCGACCCGCCGGGCGGTCCGGCGGGGCCTCGCCCGTACCACGATCATGGTGCTGGCGGCGCTGATCGTCCTTGTCCCGGTGGCGACTGTCGGCTCCGGCCTGATCCAGCGGCGCGGCGACCGGGAGGAGCGCGTGACGGATGTGCTCGGCACCGCCTTCAAGATCTATAACCCCGGTTACGGCATCGAGGTCCGGAGCTGGGGTGCCACCACGCCGCTGTCGATGTCGTTCACCGTGGCCGTCAATCCGATGCGGGCCGTCGGCGGGTTCGTCGCCGGCTACGGAGGCGTGGGACACGTCATCACCCAGGACTTCTTCGGCCACGTCGGCAGGCTGCTGCTCGGCAACGGCGCCCACACCACCCTGAGCATGGCGCTCGTCAACCTGAGCACCGGCAACCAGCCCAGGCGGCATCGCCCGACAAACCAAGATCTTCATCGGCCTTCTAGGCGCGCGGCCGGACCACACCGGTCTCGTAGGCGTACACCACCGCCTGGACCCGGTCCCGCAGTTCGAGCTTCGTCAGCACCCGGCTCACGTGGGTCTTCACCGTTCCCTCCGACAGGAAGAGGTGGTCGGCTATCTCGGCGTTGGACATGCCGCAGGCGATCAGCGTCAGCACCTCCCGTTCCCGCTCGGTCAGGACACCGGGATCCGGTACCGCGGGCGCCGGAGATCCGCTCCCCGCCGGGAGGTAGCGCTCCAGCAGGCGGCGGGTCGTGCTCGGCGCCACCACCGCGTCGCCGGCCGCCACCACGCGGATCGCGGAGAGCAGGTCGGCGGCGAGCGTGTCCTTGAGCAGGAACCCGCTCGCCCCGGCCCGCAGTGCGGCGTACACGTACTCGTCGAGATCGAACGTGGTCAGGATCAGTACCCGCGTCGGGCCGCCGTCCGCGTGGATCCGCCGGGTCGCCTCGACGCCGTCCACCTCCGGCATCCGGACGTCCATCAGCACCACGTCCGGCCGCAGTTCGCGGGTCATCGCCGCCGCCTGTGAACCGTCGGCCGCCTCACCGACCACGGAGACGCCGGGTGCCTGCTGCAGGATGAGCCGGAAGCCCATCCGGACAAGTGCCTGGTCGTCCGCGAGCAGCACCCGGATCATGCGTGCGACGCTTCGATCGGCAGTGTGGCGCGCACCTCGAAGCCTCCACCCGGAAGGGGGCCGGCCCTGAAGTGCCCGCCCAGCAGGCGGACCCGCTCCCGCATGCCGCCGATCCCGTTGCCCGGCCGGGTCCCGCGGACGGGAACCGCCACGCCGTCGTCGGCCACGCGGATGTCGAGCGCCGATGCGGCGTACGCCAGCACGACGGAGGCGGATGCGCCAGGTCCGGCATGTTTCATCACGTTGGTCAACGCCTCCTGCACGATGCGGTATGCCGAGAGGTCGAGCGGTGCGGGCAGCGCCGCCGCGACGCCTTCGATGTCGAGCCGTACGCCGGTACCGGTTCGCCGTACCTGGTCCACGAGGGCGGGCAGGTGCGCGAGTCCGGGCTGCGGGTGCCAGGCGTCGCCGACCTCGCCCAGCGCGCCGAGCACGCGGCGCATGTCGGCGAGCGACTCGCGGCCGGTGTGCACGATCGCCGCGAGCGCCGCCCGGGTCTCGGCCGGCTCGGCGTCCAGCGCCGCCGCCCCGCCCTGGGCCTGGATCACGATGAGCGACAGGCCGTGCGCCACGACGTCGTGCAGTTCCCGGCTGATCCGCCCGCGCTCGGCGGCGACGGCGAGGGCGCCCGACTGCTCGCGCTCGCGCTCGAGGTCCCGCGCCCGCGCGGCGAGCTGGTCGAGATACGCGCGCCGGGTGCGGGTCCCGGAGCCGGCCGCCCACCCGGCAACCAGCAACGAGCCGAGCACCACCGGGCCGCTCCACCGGGCCGCGCCGCCCGGACGGTCACCGGCGACGAACTCGACCCGGCCGGGAGCCGAGTGGGTGACCTGGAAGGCGAGCACCGGAAGGCCGGGCACCAGCCGTCCGCGCAGCGCGTACGCGCCGCTCCAGCAGGCGAGGGTCAGCAGCAGGCCGGCGAGTGCGGCCGCCGACACCGTCCGCGACCGATGGACGCCCACCGCGTACAGCACGATGAACAGGCAGCCGTCGACGACTCCGACGGGTCGGCCCTGGAACAGGTGCGCGGCCGTCGAGAGCGTGCAGATCACCAGCATCGCCACCGGCCATCGGTTGCGCAGGCCCACCGCGACCAAGGCCGCGAGGGTGGCGGCCCACCAGGGCACATCGTGCTCCGGCGACTGGCCGGACAGCAACGCCACGGCGAGCAGGCCGGCAGCGGGTGCCGCCTGGCGTACCGCCCACCGCGTCTGTTCTCCCATGACCATCCGAGGGTACGGTCTCTTGACCGGGCGACGCGTCTGTCTCCGGACGGAGTCCGCGTACCTCCTGCGACAGACCGAAGTCGCGACCCGGCGCCGATGCCGGCGGCGGATCGCGAACCGCAGGCTTGCCCGCATGACCACACATCGAACCTCGCGGCGCGCCGCGCTCGGACTGATCGGCGCGGGCGGACTGCTCGCCGTGAACACCATGCCCAAGGCCGCCGAAGCCGGTGACAGGGCGCCCGGGAAGCCGGTGCCCGCCGATCTGCTCCCGGGCGGGGCGCTCGACAGGCTGATCGCACAGCGGGCGGCCGCCGACCAGTACTCCGGTACGTACCTGCTCCTGCGCAACGGCCGCCCGGTTCTGTCGCGCAGCTACGGCATGGCCGACAGGAGCCGCTCGCTGCCCAACAAGCCGGACACGATCTTCGGGCTCGGCTCGATCACCAAGATGTTCACCGGCATCGCCGTCTCACAGCTCGTCCAGCAGGGCAAGATCGCATACCACGAGAAGCTCGGAACCTACCTGGACGGCTTTCCCGCCGAGGTCGCCGGCACCGTCACGGTGCACCAGCTCCTCACCCACACCTCGGGCATGGGCGACATCTACGGTCCGGTCAACGGCCCGGTCATCCAGGGCTGGTCCAGCGAGGCGGAGGTGACCGCCGGGCTGCTGCGCCTGGTCCGCAAGGCCCCGCTCGGTTTCCCGCCCGGCACCTCGCATGTGTACAGCAACGCCGGCTACGTCACGCTGCAGTTCATCGTCGCGGCCGTCTCCGGCCAGACCTTCTACGACTTCGTACGGCGGCACGTCTTTCGGGCGGCCGGTATGACGAGCACCGACTTCTACGATCGCGACCAGTGCCGGAGCAGCCGGCGGATCGCCCATCCGTACGCCCCGCAGGACCCTCGGGCGGGCGGGCCACGCGTCGACCACCTCGAACGCGTGGAGTTCCTCGGCAACGGCGCGGGCGGCGCCTACTCGACCGCGGCGGATCTGGTCGCCTTCATGACGGCGCTGACCGGAAACAAGCTGCTCGACGCCCGGCACACCTGGCTGGCGACGAGCCCGAAGAACCCCGTGCCCCCGCAGGGGCCGCCGCCGGCCGGAAAGCCCCCGCAGTTCCTGTTCGGATGCTACGGACCCAGCGCCACCCTGACCGGCGGCCACTGGATTCTCGGCCACAACGGCGGCAGCAGCAACGGTGTCTCCACCGACCTGGCCTGGTACCCGGACGACGGCTACCTGGCCATCGACCTGTGCAACTACGAGGGCGGCATCACGAGGGACGTCGACAGCCTCTGCAAGCAGCTGATCACCCGGTAGCCGCGATCGTACGGGCCGGTGACCGTGCCGACGGGTTCCGGTGTCAGGTATCGGCGCGGCGAGGTCTTCGAGATGCCGATCTCGGCGGCGATCGCGCCGAGGCCGGCGCCTTGGGCCTTGAGCGGTCGGACGACGTCACGTCCCCGGTGATCATTCGAAGAAGCAGGGAAGCGACTCGAGCACCGCGACGTCGGCCGGCGGAAACCGGTGCGGAGGACCGACGGAACCCTCCTCGTTCGCTCGCAGGTGCCGGTCGACGAAGCGTTGCGTTCTGCGAAGGACCGTGGCGCACTGAGCGGCTGTGATCTGGCCCCGGCAAAGGGCGTCGGCGAGCTCGTCGAGGTCCAGGACGTGGTAACGATCGGCGCCGGGTGGCACCAGGAAGTCGACGTAGAGGTCATGGACGACAAGGCCGGCCTCGGTCGGTTCGACCTCGACCAGGTCGATGTACCACCAGCCCTCCACCGGGCCCTCGAACGCGACCGGCCTGGTCAACTGGATGCCCTGGTCGAGCAACAGGAAGCTGCGATCGACGGTCGGCCGTCCGGCCACTTGATACTCGGGCAGGAGGCGCGCGTCGTAGGCGACGACCTCTCCGATCCGCCGGCCGGGGCACCGCTGACCTGTTCGGTGAAGGACCCAGACATTCTCGACGAGCGGCGTCGCGGTCACCTCGCGCCCCTCCTGATGAGCCGGCCAGGTTCGGCCGTCACAGGTGACCTCTGAGGGCCCGGGTGAGGTTGAGGAGAGCGATGGCGTTTTCGTCCTCGTGGATGGCCCGCGAGGGCTCGACACGGCTGGCGACGCGGCGGAAGAAACATGAGCGGCATGATCACAGCTCACCGGGCCGGCACGCAAAGGCGTTTCCGCTGATGATTCCGGTCATCCATCTCGCACCTGACGACGGAGTCCCACGCTCGCCGCGGCGGCTACGGCCTGATGACCTGTCGGCACGTCGAGCGGCTCCATCCGGCTCCACGTGCCGAGGCCGGTCCGAACCGTCGGATTCTGCTTCATCACGGACCTTGTGGTGAGGGCGACGACGTCGGAGGCCGGTGAGGTCACCGCCGGGCTGATCGGACCGGTAGTGGTCAGCGGCGTCGTCGCGGCAGGGGCGGCGCCGAGGCCCGGCCCTCCGATCCGCCGGACCGGCCTCGTCACAGGACGCGGCGCATCACGACGCGGGGAGCGATCTCGATGCCCAGCTCGCGCTCGTGGCGCACCAGCTCGACCATCTCCGGCCCCCACTCGGCGGGGTCGAGCACGGAGAAGCCGCGCCGGGCGTACCAGGGCGCGTTCCAGGACACGTCGCGGTAGGTCGTCAGCGTCACGGCGGCGAAGCCGGTCGAGGCCGCGTGCTCGCAGACGGCCTCCAGCAGGCGCCCACCGGCACCCCTGCGCCCGTGGTCGGGGTGGACGGCGAGCTGGTCGAGGTGGACCTGCCCGTCGACCAGGCCGAACAGGGCGAACCCGATCGGCGGGTCACCCGCGACGAGCACCCGGGAGGGATCGTCGGCCTCCTCGACCATCGTGGTCCCCGGCGGGAAGGTGATCCCCACCTGGGCGAAGACCCCGTCGGCCGCCAGCTCCACCGCCACCAGCCCGGCCAGCTCCTCCGGCCGCGCCCAGCGGACCTCAGTCGAAGTCGAAGATGGAGTGCTTGTCATAGAAGTGGAGGATATAGCGGCACCGCTCGCAGATCATCAGGGTCAACCGGTGCGAGGTGATACCCCAGCGGCTGTCGAGCCTGCCCTGCTCCTGCTGGAACGCGGTGCCGTGACAGAGCGGGCAGGCGAGCTCGGAAGGCGTCATGGTCGTGCAACGAGCGGCGCAAGGCCCGGGGTTCCGGAGACGGCGGAACCGGCGGGCCCGGCGGGTCACGCGCTAGAGGTCGAGAAGGTGCTCCAGGCCGACGGTGAGGCCGGGGAGTTCGCGCACCCGTCGCACGCCCAGGAGCACGCCCGGGGTGAACGACGAGCGGTTCATGGTGTCGTGGCGGATGGTGAGGATCTCGCCGTCGCCGCCCAGGATGACCTCCTGGTGGGCGATGAGCCCGGCGAGCCGCACCGCGTGCACGCGGACCCCGTCGACGTCCGCGCCGCGCGCGCCGTCGAGCTCCGTGCTGGTGGCGTCCGGCATCGGCGCCGACCCCGCCTTGCGCCGCGCCTCGGCGACCAGCTCGGCCGTACGGCGGGCGGTGCCCGAGGGCGCGTCGGCCTTGTTGGGGTGGTGCAGCTCGACGATCTCGGCCGACTCGAAGTAGCGGGCCGCCTGCTGGGCGAAGTGCATCATGAGCACGGCCGCGATGCCGAAGTTGGGGGCGATCAGCGCGTTGACGCCGGGGTTGGCGTCCAGCCAGCCCTTCACGGTCGCCAGCCGCCCCGCGTCGAAGCCGGTGGTGCCGACCACCGGGTGGATGCCGTGGGAGACGCACCATTCGAGGTTGCCCATGACGACGTCGGGGTGGGTGAAGTCGACCACCACCTCGGCGCCTTCGAGCTCCTCGATCGGGTCGCCCTGGTCGACGGCCGCGACCAGCTCCAGATCGTCCGCCGCCTCGACGGCCCTGCACACTTCGACACCGACGCGCCCTCGGGCGCCGAGAACTCCAACCCTGATCACGGGCCCAAGGCTATACCGAAGGCCCCCTGGACGACGGACGGCCCCGGCACGGGAACGCCGGGGCCGCGCGTACGTGGAATCGGGAAGGACCATCACAGGACGACGGACGGCCCCGGCGCGGGACCACGGGGGCGCTCGTACGCGGAGCCGGTGAGGACCGTCACGGAACGACGAACGGCCCCGGCGCGGGAACGCCGGGGCCGTTCGTACAGGAGTAGTGAAGGAACCGTCAGCCGGCGACGACCGCGCTGAAGTCCCTGTCCTCCTTGTAGGGGCCGATGACCGCGAGGGACATCGGGCGGGTGAGGACGTCCTGGGCCACCTCGGCGATCTGCTCCGGGGTCACCGCGTCGATCCTGGCGAGCAGGTCGTCGACCGAGAGCAGCTCGTCGAAGACCAGGTCGCCCTTGCCGATCCTGGACATCCGGGAACCGGTGTCCTCCAGGCCGAGCACGAGACCGCCGCGCATCTGGCCCTTGCCGCGGACGATCTCCTCCTCGGTGATGCCGTCGGCGACCACGCGGAGCACCTCCTCGCGGCAGATCTTCAGCACGTCGTCGATCTTCGACGGCAGGCAGCCGACGTAAATGCCGAACTGGCCGGTGTCGGCGAGGGCGGAGGTGTAGGAGTAGGCCGAGTAGGCCAGGCCCCTCTTCTCCCTGATCTCCTGGAACAGCCGTGAGGACATGCCGCCGCCCAGCGCCGCGTTGAGCACGCCGAGCGCGAAGCGGCGCTCGTCGGTGCGGGTCAGCGCGGTCGTGCCGAGGACCAGGTTGGCCTGCTCGGTCGGCCGGTGCACCACCCGCGTGCCGGAGCGGAGCTCGACGCCGGGACCCGACACGCGCGGGGGCACCGGCGAGGCGTCCCCGCCCAGGGCCCCGGCCCGCTCGTAGGCCGCGGCGACCAGGGCCACCACCTGCTCGTGGTCGACGTTGCCCGCCACCGACACCACGGTGTGGGTGGGCAGGTAGTAACGCCGGTAGTACTCGGCGATCCGGTCGCGGCTGACCGCGGTGATCGAGTCGACCGTGCCGAGGATCGGCCTGCCGACCGGCGTGTCACCGTACAGCTCGGCGGAGAACTGCTCGTGCACCACGTCCGAGGGATCGTCGTCGTGCATGGCGATCTCCTCCAGGATCACGCCACGCTCGGCCTCGACGTCCTCCTCGCTGATGAGCGAGGAGGTCACCACGTCGGCGAGCACGTCGATCGCCACCCGCAGGTCCTCGTCGAGGACCCGCGCGTAGTAACAGGTGTACTCCTTGGCGGTGAACGCGTTGATCTCGCCGCCGATGCCCTCGATGGCCGCGGAGATCTCCAGGGCGTCCCGCGTGGGCGTGCCCTTGAACAGCAGGTGCTCGAGGAAGTGGGAGGAGCCCATGTGCTGGGGGGACTCGTCTCTCGATCCGATGCCGACCCACATGCCGACCGCGACGGAACGCACGGTCGGCATGGACTCGGTCACCACCCGGAGCCCACCGGGAAGGACGGTGCGCTTCACGACCCCGGCGCCGTCCTTGCCGGGGTGCAGAGTGGTGGTGATCACGAGTTGCGGTCTTCCCCTCCGCCGCCACCGCGGTTGCCGCCACCGCCACCACCGTTGCTGCTGCGGGTGCGGGTGCGGCGGGGCCGCTCCTCGCGGGGCCGCTCGTCGGCGGCGGGCGCCTCGGCGGCCGGAGCGGCCGACGACGGCTCGGCGTCACCGGACTCGGCCCTGGCGGCGGCCTCCTTCTCGATGACCTCGACGGGCACCAGGGAGAGCTTGCCGCGCGAGTCGATCTCGGCGATCTCCACCTGGACCTTCTCGCCGACGTTCATGACGTCCTCGACGTTCTCGATGCGCTTGCCGCCGTGCAGCTTGCGGATCTGGGAGACGTGCAGGAGACCGTCCTTGCCCGGCATGAGGGAGATGAAGGCGCCGAAGGCGGCGATCTTGACGACCGTGCCCAGGTAGCGCTCGCCGACCTCCGGCATGTGCGGGTTCGCGATGGCGTTGATCGCCGACCTGGCCGCCTCGGCGGACGGGCCGTCGGTGGCGCCGATGTAGATGGTTCCGTCGTCTTCCAGGGTGATCTCGGCGCCGGTGTCGTCCTGGATCTGGTTGATCATCTTGCCCTTCGGGCCGATGACCTCTCCGATCTTGTCCACCGGGATCTTGATCGTGATGATGCGCGGAGCCGTCGCGTTCATCTCCGCCGGGGAGTCGATGGCCTCCTGCATCACGTCGATGATCGCCAGGCGGGCACCCTTGGCCTGCCGCAGCGCGGCCGACAGCACCGAGGCCGGGATGCCGTCCAGCTTGGTGTCGAGCTGGAGGGCGGTGATGACGTCCTTGGTGCCGGCGACCTTGAAGTCCATGTCGCCCATGGCGTCCTCGGCACCGAGGATGTCGGTCAGCGTGACGTACTGGTCGCCCTCGTTGATGAGGCCCATCGCGATGCCCGCGACGATGCCCTTCAGCGGGACGCCCGCGTCGAGCAGCGCCATCGTCGAGGCGCAGACCGAGCCCATGGAGGTCGAGCCGTTGGAGCTCAGCGCCTCGGAGACCTGGCGGATCGCGTACGGGAACTCCTCGCGCGCCGGCAGCACCGGCAGGAGCGCCCGCTCGGCGAGCGCGCCGTGACCGATCTCGCGCCGCTTGGGCGAGCCCACCCGGCCGGTCTCACCGGTGGAGTAGGGCGGGAAGTTGTAGTTGTGCATGTAGCGCTTGGTGCGCTCGGGGTTGAGCGTGTCGATCATCTGCTCCATGCGGAGCATGTTGAGCGTGGTGATGCCCAGGATCTGGGTCTCGCCGCGCTCGAACAGGGCCGAGCCGTGCACGCGGGGCACGATGTGGACCTCGGCGCTGAGCTGCCGGATGTCCTTGACGCCGCGGCCGTCGATGCGGACGCCCTCGGCGATCACGCGCTCGCGCATGAGCTTCTTGGTCAGCGACCGGAACGCGGCGCCGATCTCCTTCTCGCGGCCCTCGAAGTCGGGGCCGACCTTCTCCAGCACCAGGGCCTTGACCCGGTCGAGCTCGGTCTCGCGCTCCTGCTTGCCGGCGATGGTCAGCGCGGCGGCGAGCTCGCTGCGCACCGCGCCGGTCACGGCCTCCAGGACGTCGTCCTGGTAGTCGAGGAACAGGGGGTACTCGGCGGTCTCCTTGGCGGCGACCTTCGCGACCTTGGCCTGCGCCTCGCACAGCACCTTGATGAACGGCTTGGCGGCCTCGAGGCCCTGCGCAACGGTCTCCTCGGTCGGCGCCACGGCACCCTCGGCGACCAGCTTGAGCGTGTCGCGGGTGGACTCGGCCTCGACCATCATGATCGCGACGTCGCCGTCGCCCAGGACGCGGCCCGCGACCACCATGTCGAAGGTGGCACTGGCCAGCTCGGTGTTGGTCGGGAAGGCGACCCACTGGCCCTCGATCAGCGCGACGCGGACGCCGCCGATCGGGCCGGAGAACGGCAGCCCGGCGAGCTGGGTGGACAGGGACGCGGCGTTGATCGCCACGACGTCGTACAGGTGCTCGGGGTGCAGCGCCATGATGGTGGCGACGACCTGGATCTCGTTGCGCAGGCCCTTGACGAACGAGGGGCGCAGCGGCCGGTCGATCAGGCGGCAGGTGAGGATGGCGTCCTCGGAGGGACGGCCCTCACGCCGGAAGAACGAGCCGGGAATGCGGCCCGCGGCGTACATTCGCTCCTCGACGTCCACCGTGAGGGGGAAGAAGTCGAGGTTCTCCTTGGGATTCTTGGACGCGGTGGTCGCGGAGAGGACCATCGTGTCGTCGTCGAGATAGACGACGGCGGAACCCGCCGCCTGGCGCGCGAGCCGCCCGGTCTCGAACCGGATGGTACGCGTGCCGAATGAGCCGTTGTCGATGACGGCTTCGCTGCTGTGGACACCCTCCACGGGGGACCTCCTTGTTTCGGTCGCCCGCGTCCGGCCAGACGCACGTGTCGCGCCTGGTTCGTCGTGTTGCCGGCTCCCCGTAGGTGCAGCGCCGGTCTTCGATCGAAGCGCCCGGTTCCGTATGGCTTGTGCCATGATGACCGGGGGCCACTACCGAGGACCGGCCCTCCGACGCCGTGGGGCGCGCTTGCTTGCGGACGCGGGGCACTGTCTCGGCTATTCAGTTTGCTCACTGGGACGGCGTCTTCGTGGCGCGACGCGCCGACACCGTCCCGTATGAGATGAGGGAGCGGCGCGAACGCCACTCCCTCACAACACTATCGGCGCAGGCCGAGCCGCTCGATGAGCGAGCGGTAGCGCGCGATGTCCTTGCTCTGCAGGTACTTCAGCAGCCGGCGACGGCGGCCGACGAGCAGCAGCAGGCCACGACGGCTGTGGTGGTCGTGCTTGTGCACCTTCAGGTGCTCGGTGAGCTCGCTGATGCGCTTGCTGAGCAGCGCGATCTGCACCTCGGGGGAACCGGTGTCGGTCTCACCCTTGGCGTAGTCACCGATGATCTGCTTCTTTGCTGCGGTGTCGAGCGACACTTTTCTCCTTGAACCTCTGCGGGCACGCGCAATTCCGGCTCCCCGAACGACCGTGCGTGCCTACAGTCGCCGTGGCGAGATCAGCACCGGGATCATTGACCACCGGTTACAGAGCTGACATGCCAGGTTACCACCGGCTCCAAGGCCCTCGCACATCGTACGAAAGCCCCGGCGAGCCCTGCCCGGGAATCCCGGCGGGACCGGGGAAGCGGGACCGGAGGGCCGCGTGGCGCGAGGTCCGTGTGACACGAGGGTCAGGCGGGACCGGACGACAGCAGGCGGTATCAGGCGGTATCGGGCGGGAGAGGTCAGCTCGTCAAGCGCCGCACCTCGTCCACGTCGGCGTGGATCTGCGCGACGAGCGCCTCGATCGAGTCGAACCTGGTGTTGCCGCGCAGCCTCGGCCCGAAGTCCACGGCCACGTGCGCGCCGTAGAGGTCGAGGTCGTCGCGGTCGAGCGCGTACGCCTCGACCGTGCGGGGCACGCCCTCGAAGGTCGGGTTGGTGCCCACCGAGATCGCCGCGGGCCAGCGCTCGCCGCCGTAGACGGCGGGCAGGTTCCCGGTCGAGACCCCCTGCAGCCAGCCGGCGTAGACGCCGTCGGCGGGGATCGCGGTGAACTCCGGCGACTCCAGGTTGGCCGTCGGGAAACCGAGCTGCCGCCCGCGCTGGTAACCGCGGACGACCACGCCCTCGACCCGGTGCGGGCGGCCGAGCGTCTGTGTGACCGCCTCCATGTCCCCGGCGGCGATCTGCTCGCGGATCCGGGTGGAGGAGATCGTCTCCCCCTCGCTGACCAGCGGGACCGCCTCGGCCACGAAGTCGTACTTCTCCCCGAGGGTGCGCAGCGTCTCCACGTCGCCGGAGGCCTTGTGCCCGAAGCGGAAGTTCTCCCCCACCACGACCCCGGCGGCGTGCAACCGGTCGACGAGCACGGTCTGCACGAACTCGTCCGGGCTCATCCGGGAGAACTCCAGCGTGAACGGCAGGACGCACACCGCGTCGACGCCCAGCCCCGCGAGGAGCTCGGTGCGGTGCCTGGCCGTCGTCAGCCTCGGCGGGTGCGTGCCGGGCCGCACGACCTCCTCCGGGTGCGGGTCGAAGGTCACCACCACCGAGGACACCCCGAGACGCCCGGCCATCGCGACGGCACGGGTCACCATCTGCTGGTGCCCGCGATGAACGCCGTCGAAGACGCCGATGGTGATGACGGACCTGCCCCAGTCTTCGGGCACGTCGTCCAATCCGTGCCAGCCTCGCACCGCAGCCTCTTCCCTCGTAGCGGATGAACCCCTAAAGACTGCCATGCTCTGAGTCCTTCTCCCCAATCGGGGAGCCCCTTGGCCGGGGCCCGCCGCCGGCCACGCGGTACCCCGGAGGACTTCACCGGACTTCGAAGGACCTCAAAGGACTTCGCAGCACCTGAAAGGACGAGCTGGACAGGCGATGACAGGCGTCCCGTCAGGGGACGAAGACCGCCAGGGACTTGGCGATCTGGCCGTGCTCCTCGACCAGCGCCACCAGGGTTCCGTCGGGGCCGAACACCCCGATCGGCCCGCTTCCCAGGCCCAGCGCGGGCAGCCTCCCGCCGTGCGCGACGGACGCCGCCTCCTCGGCGGTCACGTCCCGGCGCGGAAAGGCCGCCGCGACCGCGTCGGCCATCGGCAGGATCACGCACTCGGCGGCGAGCCGCTCCAGGGTGTGGGCCGCCGACAGGTCGTAGGGGCCCACCCGGGTACGGCGCAGGGCGGTCAGGTGGCCGCCGACCCCCAGGCCGGCGCCCAGGTCGCGGGCGAGCGCGCGGATGTAGGTGCCGCTGGAACAGGACACCGAGGCGTCGACGTCGACGAGGTCACCGTGCCGGCGTACGGCGGTGATCTCGAACCCCGACACGGTCACCGGGCGAGCCTTGAGCTCGACCTCCTCGCCCGCCCTGGCCCGCTTGTAGGCCCGCTCGCCGTTCACCTTGATGGCGCTGACCTGCGGCGGGATCTGCATGATCGGGCCGGTCAGCGTCGCGACGCCCTTCCTGATCTCCTCCTCGGCGACCTGTGCCGCCGGCGCGGTGGCGATGATCTCACCCTCGGCGTCGTCGGTGTTGGTGGTCTGGCCGAGGCGGATCGTGGCGTCGTAGCCCTTCTCGGTGAGCGCGAGGTGGCCGAGCAGGCGGGTGGCCTTCTCGACGCCGACCACCAGCACGCCGGTGGCCATCGGGTCGAGGGTGCCGGCGTGGCCGACCTTGCGGGTGCCCGCGATGCCGCGGAGCTTGGCCACGACGTCGTGCGAGGTCCACTCGGCGGGCTTGTCGACGATGATCAGCCCGCTCGGCGGCGGGGTGCGCTTGGCGCGAGCCGTACTCATTTCGGTCCTTACAGGCGTGCCGGCAAGGATTCACACGTGCCGGGAAGGGTTTTACAGCAGGGCCCGGAGACTCGCGATCGTCTCCTCGACGGGCTGGTGGGAGGTGAAACCCGCCGCCTTGGCGTGCCCGCCGCCCCCCAGCGCGGCGCTGACGCGCGAGACGTCCACCCCGCCCTTGGAGCGCATGGAGACCTGCCAGGCGCCGTCGTCGTCCTCCTTGAGGATGGCGGCGACGTCCGCCTGGTCGGTACGCCGGATCACGTCGATGATCCCCTCGATCTCGTCGTACGGCAGCCCGTACGCGGCGCGGTCGGCGCGGGTGACGAACGTCCACACCAGGCCGCCGCCCACCTCGGGCTCCAGCCGCACCCTGTCGAGCACGGCGCCGAGCACCTTCAGGTAGCCGAACGGGGAACGGTCCCACAGCTCACGGGCGATCTTCTCAGGGTCGAGCCCGGTGGCCAGCAGCCGGGCGGCCATGGCGTGCGCGTCGGGAGTGGTGGAGGAGTGCCTGAAGGAGCCGGTGTCGGTGACGAGCCCGACGTACAGGCAGGTCGCGATCTCCCTGTCGACCGGCAGGCCGAGCCGGTGGATCAGCTCCTCGGCGAGCACGGCGGTGGCCGCGGCGCCGGGATCGACCAGGTTGAGGGTGCCGAACCCGGTGTTGGACGGGTGGTGGTCCAGCACGACCAGCTCGTGCGCCTTGGCCGTGTTGCCGGTCAGCACGCCGAGGCGCCCGACGGTGGGAACGTCGAAGGTGACCATCACCTCGGGCGCGGCCGGGTAGTGCGCGGGATCGGCGAGCAGATCCTGCCCCGGCAGGAAGCGCAGCAGCCTGGGCACCGTGAAACGCCGGTCACCGAAGGAGGCGGTGACCCGCTTGCCCGCCGCGCGCAGCGCGAGCCCGACGCCCAGCATGGAGCCGAGCGCGTCGCCGTCGGGCGAGACGTGGCAGGCCAGCGCGACCTCGTCCGCGGCGGAGATGAGCTCGACGGCCCGGGCCCAGTCTTGATCGGACACCGGGCCGTCGTCGCGCAGGTCGGGCGTCACGTCGCGGAGTGTCCCGCGCGTTCCGAGGACTCGTCTTCCTCGTCCCCGGAGTCGTCGCCGTCCTCCCGGTCCTCGGGCTTGCGGTAGGGGTCGGCGTCCCCGGCGTGCGAGGCGCCCTCGGCCCGCTTGGCGATCTCCACGTCCCTGGCCTTCGCCTCGGCGAGCAGGTCCTCCAGATGGCGGGCGGTGTCGGGAAGCGGGTCGTGGGTGAACGTCAGCGTCGGGGTGTGGCGCAGGCCCGTCTGGCGGCCCACCTCCGAGCGGATGAGCCCCTTGGCGCTCTCCAGGGCGGCGGCGGAGTCGGCCCGCTCGGCCTCGGAGCCGAACACGGTGTAGAACACCGTGGCCTCGCCCAGGTCGTTGGTGATGCGCGTGTCCGTCACGGTCACGAACCCCAGCCTGGGGTCCTTGATGCGGCGCTCCAGCATCTCCGCCACGATCTGCTGGATCCGATCGGCGATCTTGCGTGCGCGTGCGGCGTCCATAGCTCCCCCCTTCTCACGGGGAGGGCCGGTGGCGGTAGGGGTGCTTCCGCCGACCGGCCGTCTCCGTATCTAGTCCTCGTCCTCGTTGTAGAGCCGGTGTCTGGCGGACAGCAGCTCGATCTCCGGGTGGAAGGCGATCAGTCGCTCGCAGTCGTCCAGCACCGCACCGCAGTTGGCGGCGGTGGAGGAGACGACCGCGATCCCGATCTCGGTACGGCGATGCAGATCAAGATGGCCGGTCTCCGCGACGGCCACACCCGGGAACCGTCGCTGCACCTCGGCGACGATGGGACGCACCACCGAGCGCTTCTGCTTCAGCGAGTGAACGTCGCCGAGCAGGATGTCCAATGTCAGGGCACCTACATACATAGTGGGTCACTCGCCACGGTTGTCACCGTGCCACGGGGCGGGGGCCCCGCCCACCGGCCGCGCACCCGAGGGGCACTCGGGTGGCACGGCCGGCGGAACGGTTCCTTCGCCTGTCGGGGCATCAGGCTCGCGGCTTCTCCCGCATCTCGAAGGTCTCGATGACGTCATCGATCTTGATGTCGCTGTAGCCGACACCGATACCGCACTCGAACCCTTCGCGGACCTCGGTCGCGTCGTCCTTGAAACGGCGCAGCGAGGAGACGGTGAGGTTGTCGGAGATGACGACCCCGCCGCGGATGATCCGGGCCTTGCTGTTGCGGACGATCGTGCCCGAGCGGACCAGAGCACCGGCGATGTTGCCGATCTTCGGCACCTTGAAGACCTCGCGGACTTCGGCGGTGCCCATCTGGACCTCTTCGAACTCCGGCTTGAGCATGCCCTTGAGGGCCGCCTCGATCTCCTCGATCGCCTGGTAGATGACCGAGTAGTAGCGGATGTCGACGCCCTCGCGCTCGGCCAGGTCGCGCGCCCTGACCTCGGGACGCACGTTGAAGCCGATGATGACGGCGTTGTCGTCGGCGACCGCCAGGTTGACGTCGTACTCGGTGATCGCACCGACGGCGCGGTGGAGCACCCGCAGGCGCACCTCGTCGCCGACGTCGATCTTGAGCAGCGCGTCCTCCAGAGCCTCGACGGAACCGGAGACGTCACCCTTGATGATGAGCTTGAGCTCGTCGACCTGGCCCTTCTCCATCTCGCTGAAGAGCTCTTCGAGGGTGCGGCGACGGCCGGACTTGGCCATGTCCGCGATGCGCTTGCGCGCGGCGCGCTGCTGGGCGATCTGGCGCGCCATCCGGTCGTCGGTGACGACGATGAAGTTGTCACCGGCTCCCGGCGTCGCGGTCAGACCGAGCACCTGCACCGGACGGGACGGGTCGGCCTCCGGGATCGCCTCGCCCTTGTCGTCGAGCATCGCCCGGACGCGGCCGAAGGCCTCACCACAGACGATCGAGTCGCCGACGCGGAGCGTGCCGCGCTGGACCAGCACGGTCGCGACCGGGCCGCGGCCCTTGTCGAGATGCGCCTCGATGGCGACGCCCTGGGCGTCCATCGTGGCGTTGGCCCTCAGGTCGAGCTCGGCGTCCGCGGTGAGCAGGATGGCCTCGAGCAGCTGCTCGATGCCGATCCCGTTCTTGGCGGAGATGTCGACGAACATCGTGGTGCCGCCGTACTCCTCGGCGACCAGGCCGTACTCGGTGAGCTGTGCCCGGACCTTGCCCGGGTCGGCGCCCTCCTTGTCGACCTTGTTGACCGCGACGACGATCGGCACGTCGGCCGCCTGGGCGTGGTTGAGCGCCTCGACGGTCTGCGGCTTCACACCGTCGTCGGCCGCGACGACCAGGACGGCGATGTCGGTCACCTTGGCGCCTCGGGCACGCATGGCGGTGAACGCCTCGTGGCCCGGGGTGTCGATGAAGGTGATCTTCCGGTCTTCGCCCTCGTGCACGGTGGCGATCTGGTAGGCACCGATGTGCTGGGTGATGCCACCGGCCTCCCGCGCCACCTCGTTGGTGTTGCGGATGGCGTCGAGCAGCTTGGTCTTACCGTGGTCGACGTGACCCATGACGGTCACCACCGGCGGGCGCGCGACCAGGTCGGACTCGTCGCCCTCGTCCTCGCCGAACTCGATGTCGAAGGTCTCCAGGAGCTCGCGGTCCTCCTCCTCCGGGCTGACCACAAGCAGGTTGTAGTCGAGCTCGGCGGCCAGAAGCTGGAGCGTCTCCTCGTTGACCGACTGCGTGGCGGTCACCATCTCGCCCAGGTGCAGCATGATCTGCACCAGGGACGCCGGGATCGCGCCGATCTTGTCGGCGAAGTCCGACAGGGAGGCGCCACGCGACAGGCGGATCGTCTGCCCGTTGCCGCGGGGGGCCTGCACGCCGCCGATCGCCGGGGCCTGCATGTTGTCGAACTCTTGACGCCGCTGGCGCTTGGACTTGCGACCGCGGGTCGGGCGTCCTCCGGGACGGCCGAACGCGCCCGCGGTGCCTCCACCGCGACCACGGCCACCGCCGCCGGGACGGCCGGCGAAACCGCCGCCACCGCCACCGGGACCACCGGTTCCGGTGCCGGGACGGCCTGCGCCGCCACCGCCACCCGGGCGACCGGCGAAACCGCCGCCGCCACCGGGACGACCGCCGCCACCGCCGGGACGGCCCGCGCCGCCACCGGGACGACCGGCACCCGCACCGCCGCCGGGACGGCCTGCGCCGCCACCGCCGCCGGGACCGGCGGGCCGGCCCTGGGGCATCATCATCGGGCTGGGACGCGGACCACCGGGACGCGGGCCGCCGGGGCCGCCCGCACCGCCGCCGGGACGCGGGCCACCGGCACCGGGACCCGGACGCGGGCCGCCGGATCCGGGCGGGCCGGAACGGGCGCCGGGCGGACGGGGACCCGCGTTGTCGCGGTCCTGACGAGGACCGCGGTCCTCGCGGGGACCGGGACGCGGCCCCCTGTCGCCGGGACCGCCGTCACGGCCGGGGCCACCGGGACCACCGGGGCCGCCGGCACGCGGCGGACGGGCCTGGCCCATGCCGCTGGCGTTCGACGAGAACGGGTTGTTGCCGGGGCGCGGGCCACGCGGGCCCGGACGCGGGCCGGGCTTGGGCGCACCGGCGCCGGGGGCACCGGCACCGGGCCTGGGGCCCGAAGGCGCCCCACCCGGACCGCCCGCCGGACGACCGCCCTCGGGACGCGCCTCGGGGCGCTGGGCGGGACCCGGACGCGGAGCGGGCCTGGGACCCGGCTTGGGACCGGGGCCGGAGGCCGCCGGACGCGCGCTGTCTGTGCGGGGTGCCTCGAAACGCGGGGCCTGCACCTGCGGCGGCTGCTGACGCGGCGGCTGCGGGGGCTGGACCGGCGGAGCCGGGGGGACGACCGGCGGGGCCGCCTGCGGCGCGGGGGCCGCGGGACGAGCCGGTGCGGGACCCGGACGAGGACCCGGCCTGGGGGCCGGTCCCGGCTTGGGGATGGATGTCGACGCCGTGGAGGCGCCGTTTGGCTGGCCGTCTCCCGGCCGAGGTGCCGCCTGAGGCGGCCTGGGGCCTCTGCCCCTGTCGGACGAGCCCTTGCTGGGGCCGCCCAAAGCTTCCGTGAGCCTGCGGACTACCGGTGCTTCGATAGTCGAGGACGCCGAACGCACGAACTCGCCCATCTCCTGGAGCTTGGCCATGACGACCTTGCTCTCCACACCGAACTCCTTGGCGAGCTCGTATACCCGGACCTTCGCCACTGCACTCCCTTGTCTCGGCCCGGGAGGCGGTGCCGCCGGACCGTCGTTACGTTGACGTACTCATCGCCGCATGCTCATCAGGCGCTCATAGCTATCTGACCAGCCCATCAAATCGGCGTCCTACATGACAGTCGGTAACCATTTCACCCGATCCTTTCATCGTGTTGCTCTTCCAGGTGGCCACGCAGCCGCGACAGGTCGAGCGATTCCGCGACGCGAAAAGCACGCGGAAACGCTCGGCGACGCTCTGCGAGTTCGAGACAGCTCAAGGTGGGATGCAGTGAAGCACCACGACCTTGGAGCCGTCTTCGCAGGTCAGGGACGATAACGCCCTCGACCACCACCAGGCGGAGCAGCTCGGAGGAAACCGTGCGAACCCGGCACCCCACACATGTTCTCAGTGGGGCAGCCTGGCCACCATATTCCAGCTTACCGTGTGGGCGCATCTGCGGGACCGGCCGCGTCCCCCGGCTGGGTGTCGGGACGGATGTCGATCCGCCAGCCGGTGAGGCGGGCGGCCAGCCGGGCGTTCTGGCCCTCCTTGCCGATGGCGAGGGAGAGCTGGTAGTCCGGCACGGTCACGCGCGCGGCGCGGCCGTCGAAGTCGATCACCTCTACGTGGGAAACGCGGGCCGGAGACAGCGCATTCCCCACGAAGTCCGCGGGATCCTCCGACCAGTCGATGATGTCGATCTTCTCGCCGTGCAGCTCCGTCATCACGTTGCGTACCCGCGAGCCCATCGGGCCGATGCAGGCGCCCTTGGCGTTCACTCCTGGGCGCCGCGACCTGACCGCGAGCTTGGTGCGGTGACCGGCCTCGCGGGCGACGGCGGCGATCTCGACCGTGCCGTCGGCGATCTCGGGCACCTCCAGCGCGAAGAGCTTCTTCACCAGGCCGGGGTGGGTGCGCGACAGGGTCACCGAGGGGCCCTTGTGGCCCTTCTTGACCTGCACCACATAGCAGCGGATGCGGTCGCCGTGGACGTACTCCTCGCCCGGGACCTGCTCGCTGTGCGGCAGCACCGCCTCGATCTTGCCCAGGTCGACCAGGACCACCCGCGGGTCCTTGCCCTGCTGGATGACTCCCGCCACCAGCTCACCCTCGCGGCTGGCGAACTCACCGAAGTTGATCTCGTCCTCGGCGTCGCGCAGCTGCTGCAGGATGACCTGCTTGGCGGTGGTCGCGGCGATGCGGCTGAAGTTGCCCGGGGTGTCGTCGAACTCCCTGAGCACCTCCCCGCTCTCGTCGTCGAGCTCGGCGGCGAAGATGGTCACGTGCCCGGACTTGCGGTCGAGCTCGGCGCGCGCCTTGGCCGCCGCGCCCTCGCTCCGGAAATATGCGATCAGCAGCGCGTCCTCGATCGCCTTGACGACCAGGTCGAAGGAGATGTCCTTCTCCCGCTCCAGGCTGCGCAGGACGCTCATGTCGATGTCCACGAGGCTTCCCCCTTAGCCCTCGTCGCCGTCTTCGCCGTCGTCTTCGGCGTCGTCGAGCCGGCGGAATTCCACCTGCACCCGTCCTCGGGTCAGGTCCTCATAGTCGATGCGGCGCGGCGCGCCGTCGACGTCCAGCTCCACGCCGGTCTCGTCGGTGGCGACGATCCGGCCCTCCACGGCGCTGCCGTCCCTCAGGTCGGCCTTGACCAGCCTCTTCACCGCGCGGCGCCAGTGGCGCGGCTCGGTGAGGGGGCGGTCGACTCCCGGAGAGGAGACCTCGAGCACGTACGGGGTGGCCCCCATCGCCTCGTCGGCGTCCAGCGTCGCGGAGACGGCGTGGCTGACCTCGGCGACGTCGTCGAGGCTCACGCCCCCGTCACGGTCGACCACGACACGCAGCAGCCGCCGCTTGCCCGCGGGGGTGACCGTGACGTCCTCCAAGTCGAGCCCTTCGGCTCCGACGACAGGTTCCAGAAGCTCTATCAGGCGGTCGCGGGATGTGGCGCTGCCCATGCCGACCTCCCATTGTCACGATCTCAGCCGGGCGGACCTCGCCCATGCGATTAACCAGCCTATCCACACCAGGGCGTGGAAACAGCGCCACTCGGTGTGGCGGAGCCGTCCGAGAAGCGAGGTGAGTGCCATTATTCCAAGCCCGTACGATGCTAAGTGCGTCAGCTGCCGACACAGAACCGGAGGTCGTCGTGCGTTCCGTCTCCCGGCGCGCCCTGCTGAGGGGCGGCGCTCTCGGGGTCGCGGCCGTGACGGTCACGGGATGCGCCGCCGAGGAGCGGGTGCCTCCCGCGGCCGCGCCGCCCGACCCCGAGACCCTGCTCCTGCGTGAGCTGATCGCGGGCAAGGAGCGGACCGTCGCCCTGTACGCCTCGGCGGCCTCGGCCCGGCTCGAGCCCTTCAGGCAGCGGCACGAGGCCCATCTGGCCGAGCTCCGCCGCCGCCTCCCGCCCACGCCGCCCGCTCCGGCCGCGACCCCGGCGCCCACCCCTTCGCCCTCCGGGAGCACGACCCAGGGCGGCAGCCCCTCGGTACGGACCCTGCGGGACCTGGAACGCAGGGCCGCGGCGCTGCGTACCCGCCAGATCGAGGGGGTGTCGCCCCCGCTGGCCCAGTTGCTCGCCTCCATCGGCGCCTGCGAGGCCGCGCACGCCGTGGCCCTGTCGAGGTCCCTGTGAGAGGCGCTGTGAGAGGCGCCCGGGGGGCCGGGGCCGATCAGGGGCTCGGCGCGGCGCTGGCGGCCGAGCACGCCGCCGTGTACGCCTACGGGGTCCTCGCGGCCAGGACCACGGGCAGGCTCCGCGTGGCGATGACGACCGTCTACAACGCCCACCGCGCCCGCCGCGACCAGCTCCGCACCATGACCATCGCCGCGGGCGGCACGCCCGCCGAGCCGAAGGCTGTCTACGAGCTCCCGGCCACGCCGTCGAGCGCGGCGCAGGCGGTGGAGCTGGCCGTGCTGGTCGAGCGGGGGGTGACCGGCGCCTACCTGGAGCTGGCGGCGTCCCCGGACCCGGCCCTGCGCAAGATGGCCGCGCTGGCCATGCAGGAGTGCGCCGTCCGCTCCTACAGCCTGCGCCCCGAGATCGAGGCCTTTCCCGGCATGCCGCCCCGGACGGCCTCCGAACCCGCCGCCACCCCCACGGTGGCCCCGTCCCAGTGACTTTTCCCGCCGTTTTTCCCGGGTGACCGCCTCCCGGCGAAAGGACGGAAACCGGACTGGTCAGCGCGGAAAACGATCTCTCCCGGAGGCTCCCGGATTCGCGAGCCACGATTCGAACCCGCTTTCAAACATGTTTGCACCGTGTCTGCCGGGTAGCTGAATCTCGCGAAAAACGCCTGAGGAGGAAGCAATGGGCTGGGGATACCGGAAATCCATGAAGTTCGGTCCGTTCCGTCTTAACCTTTCGCGGAGTGGAGTGGGTCACAGCTGGGGAAACCGCGCCTTCAGGGTCACCAAGACGGCCGATGGGCGCCGCACTCTGAGCGTCAACCTTCCCGGCGGCTTCCACTGGCGTAAGACGCTCAGCGGCAACGGCAGCCGTCGCTGATGGGCATTACCCGGGAACCGTTCGCGAACGCCGCTCGTTCTCATGACACGACGCGAGATTTCGGGGAGTCCGGGGAGAAGGCAATGGGCTGGGGATACAGGAAGTCGATCAAAGTCGGTCCTTTCAGGATCGACCTGTCCCCGCGAGGGGTCGGCCACAGCTTCGGCAATCGCCGATTCCACGTCAGCAGAACTCCTGACGGCCGCAAGTACGTGACCGTCAACCTGCCGGGCGGGTTCCACGTGGGCAAGGCGATCGGCCGGAGCTCCCGGCGTCACCAGCACTACCACTACTGACGCGGGGCCATATACCTGAGAGAGCGGCCCGCCCCTTTCCGAAAGGGGCGGGCCGCTCTCGCGCGTTCCGGGTGACCCGTCTTTCAGGGACGGATCTCAGGGGTGGACCGCTCGCCGGCCTCCGCCGGTCTCCGCAGGTCTCAGGGGCCGCGGACGACCGGAGGGTCATCCCCGGCAGGGCATTGCGGACGACCGGAGGATCATCCCCGGCAGGCCGCCACGACACGCTCCACGGCCTCGGTGAGCGGGATCTCCTCCTTGGCGCCGGTGGCGCGGTCGCGCAGCTCCGCGACGCCCTGGGTGAGCCCCCGGCCGACGATCAGGATCGTCGGCATGCCGAGCAGCTCCGCGTCCTTGAACTTCACCCCCGGCGAGACGCCGGGGCGGTCGTCCACCAGGACGCGCAGCCCGCGGCCCTCCAGCTCCTCGGCGATCCGGGTGGCGGCCTCGACCTGGCCGTCCTTGCCGGTGCCCACGACGTGGACGTCGGCGGGGGCGACCTCGCGGGGCCAGACCAGCCCGAGCTCGTCGTGCCTCTGCTCGGCCAGCACCGCCACGGCCCGGGAGACACCGATGCCGTAGGAGCCCATGGTGACGCGGACCGGCTTGCCGTCGGGGCCGAGGGCGTCGAGTTTCGCGGCGTCGGCGTACTTGCGGCCGAGCTGGAAGATGTGGCCGATCTCGATGCCGCGGTCGATGGACAGGCCGGAGCCGCAGACCGGGCAGGCGTCGCCCGCGCGGACCTCGGCGGCCTCGATGGTGCCGTCGGCGACGAAGTCGCGGCCGGCGACGACGTCGGCGGCGTGCTTGCCGGGCTCGTTGGCGCCGGTCACCCAGGCGCTGCCGTCGACCACGCGGGGGTCGACGAGGTAGCGGATGCCGAGGTCCTTGAGCACCTGGGGGCCGATGTAGCCGCGGACCAGGCCGGGGTGCTTCGCGAAGTCCTCGGCCTCGAAGATGGCGGGCTCGCCGGGGGCGAGGGAGGCCTCCAGCCGCTTGAAGTCGACCTCGCGGTCCCCGGGCAGGCCGACGACCAGGGTCTCGGTCTTGCCCGAGCCGGGGACGGTCACCTTGACCACGATGTTCTTGAGCGTCTGGGCGGCGGTGACGCCGAGGCCGTGGTGCTCGTTGACGTGATCGACCAGTGACTCGATGGTCGGGGTGTCGGGGGTGTCGAGCACCCGCATCGCGGGCCGCTCGCCGGTGATCGCGGGCGGCGCGGTGGTGACGACGGCCTCCGCGTTGGCCGCGTAGCCGCAGTTGTGGCAGGCCACGAAGGTGTCCTCACCGGTGGCGGCGGGGGCGAGGAACTCCTCGGAGGCCGAGCCGCCCATCGCTCCGGACGTGGCGAAGCAGATCTTGTACGTGATGCCGAGCCGGTCGAAGGTCTTGATGTAGGTCTCGCGGTGGCGCTCGTAGGAGCGCTTGAGGCCGTCGTCGTCGAGGTCGAAGGAGTAGGAGTCCTTCATGATGAACTCGCGCCCGCGCAGGATGCCGGCCCGGGGGCGGGCCTCGTCGCGGTACTTGGTCTGGATCTGGTAGAGGGTCACCGGATAGTCCTTGTAGGAGGCGTACTCCCCCTTGACCATGTCGGTGAACATCTCCTCGTGGGTGGGACCGAGCAGGTAGTCGGCCCCCTTGCGGTCCTTGAGGCGGAAGAGCGTGTCGCCGTACTCGGTCCAGCGGCCGGTCGCCTCGTAGTACTCGCGGGGCAGCAGGGCGGGGAAGAGCACCTCCTGGCCGCCCATGCGGTTCATCTCCTCGCGCACGACGCGCGTGACGTTCTCCAGGACCGTCTTGCCGAGCGGCAGCCAGGAGTAGACGCCGGGGGCGACACGGCGGACGTAACCGGCGCGGACGAGCAGCTTGTGGCTCGGGACTTCCGCATCTGCCGGGTCGTCCCTCAGCGTTCGAAGAAACAGCGACGACATGCGCAGCAGCACGGCTACTCCTAGTTGGCGAGGTTCGGTGCCCTACAGGCTATCGAGTCCCGCAAGCCGATTGTCGGCGGTCGGCCGCTTCCGAACCCGGCGGTGAGAACTCAGATCCCGGTGCGGTGAGGACTCAGATCCCGGTGAGGAAGACGAAGTACGAGGCCCCGAGGACCAGCGCGATCAGCGCGGAGCAGACCCGGTCGCACCCGCGTCCCAGCGAGGTCAGCATTCCCAGCGCGATCACGATCACCACCGCGACGCCCCACGGCCAGAAGCCGGAGACGTGCTCGGGGCCGCCGGGCATCGCCTTGTCGATCCCGTCGAACAGGGCCAGCCCGGCCGCGCCCCCGGCCGCGACGTCCCCCCAGCGGTCGTAGCGCTTGGCGAGGTAGGAAAAGACGCCGATGGCGACGAGGTTCGCGATCAGGAGGTTCATCGAGGCGCCGTCGCCGCCGAGGCTCAGGAGCCAGGTGTTCTTCTCGAAGATCGTGGCGGCCAGGAGCGAGAGGATCGGGCCGAACGCGGCCAGCACGCTGGAGAGGACCGCCCAGCCGAAGCCGACCGCCGTCCGCCCCATGACGACGACGAACAGGAGGTAGGCGTACGGACTGTAAAGCGCGTACAACAGCTCGGGCCCGTAGGCCAGCAGCGCTCCGACGCCTCCGAGCAGCATCCCCATCAAAAGGGAGAGGACCATGTGCCGGAGAATGGCGCGATCCCGGCGGTCTCCGGCGACAAAGTCAAGCGTGTAATTACGTTCTGCCAAAGCCACTGATCCCCCGATCACATTTGCTAGTGGCTATCAGTAGTGTATCTGACCTGGGGAAACATCTCGAACACGTCAAGTTTTACAAAGCAAGCGAGCGCTTGATAACAGCGAAGTGGACGAGCGTTTGATTAAGCCGTCGCCGCGGTCCTTCCAAGCACCTTCTCCGGGGAGCGGACCGATCTCCGCGAGGCCGTCCGACCCTTTCCCGCCGGGCGTCCGGACGCCCGGCGGCCGGTTCGCCGCACCGGACGCCGCCCGGATGAGCGGGCCTCGCCCGCCGCCTGGACGACAACCCCCGCCAGGCGACGCCGGCGACTCGGCCGCTCCGGGGCGTCAGCCGCCGAGAAGGATCTCCCAGGGGTGGCGGGAGGTGGTCCTGCGGGTGGTGTCGAGCGCCTCACCGAGGCGGCGCAGACCGGCCCTGCCGCGGAAGCGCTCGCGGTGCACGGGGTCGACGGCGCGCAGGACGAACGGGACGCCCATGACGTCCAGGGTGGCGTCACCCGCCGTGGCGGGACCGGAGCGGGTGACCAGCGCGCCGGGGCAGCCCGGATCGCGGACGTGCCTGGCCAGGACGGCCGCGATGTCGGCCGCGCCGGGGCCGTCGCGCCACTCGATGTGCCAGCCGTGGTCGGCCCCGCGCCACCAGGTCAGGTCGCGGCAGGACTCCATGAGCTCCGACTCTCCGGCGAGCGCGGCCATCACCCGCCCGAACGCCTCGTACCGGAGCCCGCACGAAGGGCGGCTCTCACCGGACATCCCGGGTATGCCGGGGACGCCAGGAACCTCGGGAGAACCAGGAGAACCGGGAGAACCTGGGGAGACGGAGGAGCCGGGAGCGCGTCCTGTCCGGCGGGGTCCTCTCGCGTCCTGAAGCGGACTGTCCTTCGGACGCCGGGCGTTCGCTTTGCGGCGCTTCTCCGCTCCTGAACTCACGAGAACCAACTGTGATCCGCCGGGCTTGTCCCCGCAAGTGCCGATCCGGCATCTGGCCTCATGCCACAGGGCGGGCTGACCGGTCGTCGCCGACGCGGGCCGGGGCGGCGGCACGCACGGGCCGGGCGGTGAACTGGGCGTCGGCCTCCCGCTGCAGGTCGTCCAGATCGCCGAGATCCGCGGGCGGCACGGCGTCCGGCAGTTGTCCCTCCATGAAGCGCAGCCGACGGTCACGCCAGCCGAGGATCACCCAGACCAGTTGCAGCAGGCCGCTGAGGACGACCAGCAGCGCCAGGCCACGGCCCGGCCCGGTGCCGATCACGGAGCCGACCGTCGCGGCGAGGGCCCCGCCGGGTTCGAGCAGCGGCTGGACGTGACGCTCGGCCAAGGGCCCCATGACCAGGTAACCGAGCGGCATCGTCATCATCATCGTCATCATGAAGAGGGACAGCACCCGGCCCTGCAGTTCCAGACCGACCTTCGCCTGTACCAGCGCCAGCCAGTGTCCTTCGGCGATCGAGTCACAGAACCAGATGGTGAACAGGCCGATCGCGGGGAGGTACGGGTTCTCGATGCCGGTGACGAACATTCCCACGCCGGACACGCCCAGGGCGACGATCAGTCCGGTGGCCCTGCGGGGAGTGCCGCCCCACAGGCCCATGACCAGGCTGCCGCACAGGGCTCCCAGACCGCCCGCCGCCAGCGTCACGCCGAGCATCCCGGTGGACTGCTCGGTCAGCAGCATCGGGACGACGACGGAGAAGCCGATCATGTAAAGGACGTGGTGGACGACGAAGAACCGCATGGCGCGGAGCAGGGGCGGTCGCCGGGCGATGTAACGCCAGCCGTTCGTGATCTCCTTGAGGAAGCTCTCGTCGCGGTGGCGGAAGAGCATGTCGGGGAACCGGACCGCGAGCAGGGCCGAGGCCCCCACGAGGAAACTGAGCACGTCCAGCGCGACGACGCCCTCGATGCCGATGACCCCGATCAGGCCCGCGCCGATCATCGGTGCGATCACCGCTCCCAGGCCCATGCCGAGATGGGTGATCCCGTTGGCGTGGCCCAGATAGCGTTTCGGCACCAGCTGCGCCACCGCGGCCACGTAGGCCGGACGCTGGAAGGCGCCGGCCACCGAGGCGACCGACACGACGAGATAGATGTGCCACATCCGTAGTCCGCCGGCGAACACCAGCAGGCCGAGGACTCCCATCGCCAGGGCCGCCGCGGAGTCGCTGATCAGCATGACGCGCCGGCGATCCCATCGGTCGGCCACCGCACCCGCCACCGGCCCGGCGACGATTCCCGGCAGGATGCCGATCGCGTTGATCAGCGTGAATTCCGTGAGTGAGCCGGTTTGCCGGTAGACCCAGATGCTCAGGACAAGCGTGCTGAGGCTGCTGCCGATCATTGAAACGAACTGGCCGAGCGCCACCAGCGCGAACCGGGACAGGCCGGGCGCCGTTCGACGGGGTACGCGGCCGCGGGCCGGTGGCGGATCCACGGGCTCCCGTCGGACCTCCCGCCGCGGCGCGTCTTCGCCCAGCCGGCGTTCGGCGTGCTCGACCAGGGCCCGGGCCAGCGGCTCCGCATGGGTCTTCACGAAGAAGTGGCCGGCCCGGGGCAGCACCGCCAGCTCGACGGCGTCGGCGAAGTGCCGCCACTCGTGGTGGCGTTCCTCGTACAGCTCCGTGACGCGATCCCGGGAGCCGACGACACTGAGCACCGGTGCCCGAAGCCGCGCCTGCCCGGCACCCCGGTAGGCGGCGGTGAAGTACTCCTCGGCGTCCCGGGCGTCGTGCCGGACGTTGCGCAGCACGAACTGTTCCTGCTCGGGGCTGTCCAGATCGGTGAAGCCGCCACGCGCACGGAGGAAGGAGGCGTACTCCCGGTCGGAGGTGAACCGGTCGGTCGGGACCAGCCTGTGGAACCAGTCGAAGAACCGTCCGGGCAGCCGGGCGGTGGGGAAGCTCGCGCCGAGACCGACACCGACCACCTCGACGCCGGCCTCCTCGGCCCGCCGGGCGGCCTCGATCGTGATCGCGCTGCCGAGGCAGTGACCGTACAGCAGCACCGGTCCGGACAGCGACCGGAGCTCGCCGAGCATGAGTTCGGCCACGTCGGCGGCGGGCAGCAGGGGCTCGTCCGGCCGGCTCTGGTCGTGGCCGGGAAGTTCGACCGCGTAGAGGGACCAGTGAGCGGGAAGCGCCTCCGCCAGGGGTCGGTAGGAGATCGCGCTCCCGCCGGAGTAAGGGATCGCCACCACCGTCACACCACCCGCCGCCTGATCGGCGTCGGAGGAGGTCAACCGGTGCAGCAGTCGCCGCGGTCCCGCGTCGGGCTCCGCCGGCCGCTCGTCGAGCAGGGTCGCGAGGCCGCGTACGGTGGGCTGCCGGTACAGCTCCACCAGTGCCAGGGAGGGGGCGACGCGCCGGACGAGCCGCAGCGCGCTGAACGAGTCGCCCCCCAGGGAGAAGAAGGAGTCGTCGATGCCGAAATCGTCGATGCCCAGCGTCTCCGACCAGATGGCCGCGACGCGACGCTCGGTGGCCGTCCTCGGGGCGGTGCCGGCGGAGGTCGCCTCCGAGACCGGCGGCGCCGGCAGCGCCCGCCGGTCGAGTTTGCCGTTGGGAGTGAGAGGCAACCGGGGCAGCACGACCAGCCGGGTGGGCACCATGTGGACCGGCAGGCTCGCGGACAGGGCCTCGCGGACCGCGGCCTCGGTGACCTCACCCCCCGGCCGTGGCACCACGTACCCCACGAGCTGGGCGATCCCCGAGGGCAGCGGGTGCACCGCGGCGGCGGAGGCGAGCACCTCCGGCAGCCCGGCGAGTGCGGTCTCCACCTCGCCCAGCTCGATCCGGTAGCCGTTGACCTTGACCTGGTCGTCCAGGCGGCCGAGGAAGTCGACGTTCCCGTCCCGGTGGTAGCGGGCGCTGTCCCCGGTCCGGTACATCCGGGCTTCCGGTTCGTCGCCGAACGGGTCGGAGACGAACCGCTCGGCGGTCAGTTCGGGCCGCTCGTGGTAGCCGAGGGCGACGCCCACTCCGCCGAGATACAACTCGCCGACCACGCCGGGAGGGAGGGGCCCGCCGTGCGCGTCCAGGATGTAGACGCGGTTGCCGGGGAACGGCCGGCCGATCGGCAGCGGCGCGTCAGGCGAGAGGCCGGCGGCGTCGCCGTCGAAGTAGACGTTGTCCACCGTCACCTCGGTCACGCCGTAGGCGTTCACCACCCGGTTGCCGGGACCCACCAGCCGCCGCGCCTGCCGGTACTCCCGCACCTGCCACTTCTCACCCCCGCCGATCAGCAGCCGGACGAAGTCCAGGCTCTCCCCGGCCGCCTCGACGTGCGCGAGCAGGTTCCGCAGCACGGCGGGCACCAGCTCCGTGGAGTCGACCTGCTCCCTGCGCATCAGCGCGTACAGCTCCGCCGGGTCGAGCAGCACCTCGCGCGGCACGACCACGAGCCTGCCGCCGGTGCACAGCGCGCGTAGCGTCTCGCCCACGAACATGTCGAAGGAGAAACTGGCGGCCTGCTGGTACGTCCAGCCCGGCTCGAGGGCGTAGGCGTCCTGCCACATGGCCACCGCGTGGACGAGGTTGGCGTGGGTGACGACCACTCCCTTGGGCCGGCCCGTGGAACCGGAGGTGTAGATGACGTAGGCGGGGTCGGCCGGTCCCGCCGCCGCCTCCAGATCCTCGCCGTCCTCGGCGAGGATCCGCTCCGCATCCCGGTCCAGGGCGACGACCGCCACGCCCTGCGGCGAGGGCGCGGCGGGCAGGTCGATCCTGGTGACGAGCGCGGTCGCGCCGCTGTCCTCCACCATGTAGGCGAGCCGGTCCGTCGGGTAGGCGGGGTCGAGGGGGACGTACGCGCCGCCCGCCTTGAGCACGGCCCACATCGCGGCGAAGAGTTCGATGCCCCGGTCAAGACAGATCGCCACGCGTACCCCGGGGCGCACTCCGTGCCGGCGCAGCGTCCGCGCGAGCCGGTTCGCTCGCTCGTTCAGCTCTCGGTAGCTCACGGTCGCCGGGCCGGAGGTGAGCGCCGGCGCGCCGGGGGCCGACGCCGCGCATCGCTCGAACAGCTCGTGAACGGTGTCCGCCACCGGCGGCCGGATCGCACCGTCGTTCCACTCCCGCAGGATCCGGTGCTGCTCGACGGGGGTGAGCAAAGGCAGCCGGCTCACCGGCGTGGCCGGTGCCCCGGCCGCCGCCCGCAGCAGGGTGAGCAGGTGGTCGACCAGGGCGTCGACGCGTTCGGCGTCGAAGAGCTCGGTGGCGTAGTCGACGGTGAGGACCGGTCCGTCCAGCGGGAAGTGCAGGCCGAACGCGAGATCCACCATCATCGCGGCCGGCGGCTCGTCACCGGCGTACCTCATGAGCGGGCGGCGCGGGGCGGGGGTGTTGTGCACGGTCACGCTGATTCCGCTGAGCCGGTTGACCTTGCCCGTCTGGGTGGTGCCCGCCCGCGCCTGGCCGATCGCCGCCATGATGTCCGGCAGCGGCAGGTCCTGGTGCTCCAGGTCCCGTACGACGGACTCCACGACGCGGGAGAGCAGGTCGGCGAAGGTGGGATCTCCTGCGACGTCACCGCGCAGCGGCAGGATGTTGAGGGCGGCGCCCACCAGGTTCTCCAGGTCGACGTCGTCGCGTCCGGCGACCGGTGCCAGCACCGTCACGTCACCGCGTCCGGTGTACCTGCCGATCACGGCCTGCACTCCGGCCAGCAGCACCATGAAGAGGCTGGCGTGGTGTTCCCGCCCGCAGGAGCGGAGCCGGTCGAGCAGAGCGGGCGAGAGCTCGCGGGAGATCCGCTCGGCCGCGAAGGACCGCACGGCGGGGGCCGGCCGGTCCGCCGGGAGCTCCATGTCCAGGTCGGCGTCGGCGAACCGGTCCTGCCAGTAGGCGGCGAGCGAGGTGTCGGCGGCCCTTGACTCCTTGCGGAGACCGAGCTCCGGCAGCCTGTCCGGCGGGGTCTCGACCGGCTCGCGGCCTTCCGCCAGGTCGTGGTACAGCTCCGCCAGCTCGTCCGCGAGCACGCCGGCCGACCAGCCGTCGAAGCAGAGGTGGTGGACGACGAGGAACAGTTCGTCGTCGCCGCCGGTTCGCAGCAGCACCATGCGGGCCGGCGGGCCTTCCGCGAGGTCCATCGGCTCCCGCACGGCCTGGCGGCGCACCCGCTCGGCGCCCGACGCCCGCTCCTCCCGCGGCAGGTCCCGCAGATCGATCTCTGTCAGAGGCACGGTGCCCGTGGGGTCGACGACCATGACGGGTTCCCCGTCCTGGAGCGGGAAGCGGGCCCGCAGCGCGGGGTGCCGGCGGACCAGCTCCGCCAGGCACGCCTCGATCAGGTCCGCCCGTGCCGCGCCGTCCCATCCGTACCGGATGCCGAGGGTGTACGCCGGCAGTTCGGCGCTCAACTGCTCGGTCATCCAGAACGTCCGCTGCAGCCCCGTGAGCGGCAGCACCCGAGTGCCCTCGGCCGATCCCCGCTCCGGCGTGTCCAAGGCGACGCGGGGATCCCGCGGCACCTCGGCCGCACGGACCGCGGCCACCACTTCGGCGAACGTCGGGGCGGCGTACAGCTCGCTGAGCGTCAGCTCCGCCCCGTACTCGTGGCGAAGCCTGCTGATCATGCGGATGGCGTGGAGCGAGTCGGCTCCGAGCGCGAAGAAGTCCTCGGCGGGACCGACGCCGGTGACGCCGAGCAGGCTCTCCCACAGTGCGCGGACGCGTGCCTCGACCGTGTCCCGCGGACCGGCCTCCCGGCCTGCCATCCCGTCGGGGGCGAGCGGTACGGCCGCCAGCGCGGCCCTGTCGACCTTCCCCTGGACGTTGAGGGGGAAGGAGGCGTGCAGGGAGATCACGGCCGGCACGAGATAGTGCGGCACCTCCTCACGCAGGCGCCGCCGCACCTCGGTCGCGTCCGGGCCGCCGGCGTCCGCGACCAGGTGGCCCACCAGCCGCGCCTGCCCGTCGCTCTCGTCGACCAGCACCACCGCGTCGGCGATGCCGGGAATCCCGCGCAGCGCGGCCTCCACCTCGGCGGGCTCCACCCGGAAGCCGCGGATCTTCACCTGCCGGTCGAACCGGCCCAGATACTCCAGCGTCCCGTCGGGAAGCCGTCGCACGCGGTCGCCGGTGCGGTACTCGGGCGCTCCTCCCGGACCGGAGACGAACCGCTCCGCGGTCAGCTCGGGCCGGTGCAGGTAGCCGGTGGCCAGGGCGGCGCCGCCGATGTACAGCTCGCCCGGCCGGCCGTCGGCGGCCTCGGCGCCGTGCGGCGTGACGACCCGGCAGGTCACCCCCGGCAGCGGGAAGCCGATCGGCACCGGGTCGTCGCCGCGCCAGGACGTCAGGTCGGCGGCGGTCGCCGTGACGATCGCCTCGGTCGGACCGTAGGTGTTGAGCAGCCGCACGTGCCGGCGGACGCGCGCGTGCCAGCGCTCGACGGTCCGCGCGTGTGCGGCCTCCCCACCGATGATCACCATGCGAACGCTCGCCGGCAGCGTCGCCTCTCCCCTGTCGATCGAGGAGACGATCTCCCTCCAGTAAGCCGTGGCCAGGGGGAGCACGGTGACGCCCAGGTCGGCACAGCGGTCCAGGAACAGGTCGGGACGGCTGATCATGTCGCCGTCGCGTACGAGGACGGCCGCGCCCGCGGTCAGCGCGGGAAAGATCTCCTGAACGCTCGCGTCGAAGCTGAGCGAGGCGAACTGGAGCACGCGGTCGTCCCGCGTGATGCCGTACTCGTCCCGGGCGGCCCGGCAGAAGTGCGACCAGCCGCGCCGGGGCACCACGACGCCCTTGGGACGGCCGGTGGAGCCGGAGGTGAAGATGACGTAGGCGGTGCCGTCCGGGGAGGCGGCGTCGACCGGCGGCGGGACGGTGGCCGGGCCCGCCTCCCCCAGGCGCAGCACCGGCGTGCCGGTGGGCAGGGGCGGATCGGCGTCCATCGGCACCAGCACGGCCCGGGGCCGGGTGTCCTCCAGCATCAGGGCCAGCCGCGCCGCCGGATAGCCGGGATCGAGCGGCACGTAGCCGGCACCGGCACGCAGCACCGCCAGCATCGCGGTCACCGCCGCTCGTCCGCGTGGCAGGCACAGCCCGACCAGATCGCCGGGTTCGACCCCGGAGCCGGCCAGCGCGCCGGCCATGCGGTCCACCTCGGCGACCAGTTCCGCGTACGTCGCCTGGCCGGTCGCGTCGATCAGCGCCGGCGCGTCGGGCGCTCTGCGCGCCTGTTCCCCGATGGCGGCGAGCACGTCGAAGGGCGGGCCCTGCGACGCGGCGGCGAGATCGGAAGGTCGTTCCGCCGCCGTCGGGCCGGCGATGCGCATGTCACTCATGCCTTGCCCTCCCGCCTGCGCAGGGCCGCCCAGAGGGTGCGGTAGAAGTCCAGGTAGGTGCGCTCGACGTGGACGGCGTGGAGCCGGGTCTCCTCGTGCCGCCGGGGTAGCCGGTTGATCGGCACGCTCATCGCGGCGTGGTGCTCGATGTGCAGGTTGTTGCCGTTGGTGAACCAGGTGCTCAGCCGGCTTCCCCTGATGGACCGGGTGTTGCGCAGCACGTCGGTGCTCTCGGTGTCGCAGAGGATGTGCTCGGGCAGTTCCACGAGGAAGTGCATCGGAACGGCGAGGAGGAGCGGCAGCACCCACAGCCGCAGCGGGTACTCGCCGTACCCGGCCACGGTGACGCAGAGCGCGACCAGGACGGCACCGCCCATGACGAGGTGATCGACGACGATGCGGCGGCGCATGGTGGGACTGACCGGCCCGAACCCGTACGTCCAGCGTCCCGTGGCGGCGAGCGCGACCTCCCACAGGACCGTGCCGAGCCGCCGGTAGTCGAACAGCCCGCGTACCAGGTGCGACACGGTCAGCGGGGTCCGCGTGTCGAAGCCGAAGAACTCGGTGTCCTGGGGAGTCCCGAGATGACGATGATGTTGCAGGTGACGCAGACGGTAGTGGCTGTAGACGACGAACAGGGGAATGCCCAGCGGGACGCCCGTCAGCCGGTGCGGCCAGGACCCGCGGAACGCCGAGTGGTGCAGGCACTGGTGCTGCAACTCGACGGCGTGCGTGTATGCGGCGGCGAGGATCACCACGCCGAAGACGATCAACGGCGGCTCCGGGCGCAGCGCGAGGACCGTCCCCACGGAGGTCAGCACCGCCAGCGCGACGAGCTTGGCGACGAAGATCCGCTGGTCGTCCCGGTTCACCTTGGTGCGTGCGAAGAGCAGCGCGGGGCCGCCTTCGGTGGTTGCGGTCATCATTTCCTCGATCAGGTGCGGTCGTCGGGGTTGGTCAACGTCCGCTGAGCAACACGACGTGGGTTCCGGACAGCGAGCCCGTCACGCGGGCGTGCGCGAGCAACCCGGCGAGGGCGACGGCCCCGGCCGCGGTGGGGTTCGCGCCGTACGGGACGAGCGCGGCCCTGGCCTCGATCAACTCCTCGTCCCCCACTCCGAACACCTCGCCGCCGGTGTCGGCGATGGCCGCCATCGCCTCGGGCCCCTGCAGGGCATGCCAGTTGACCAACGGCTGGTTGTGATCGGATGTCGTGACGGCGTCCGGCGGCAGCGTCCGGTACTCACCCGGCCAGCTGGTCACCACCGGGTTGTTGCCGGCGGAGCACACGCCGTTGATCACGCTGGGCCAGCCGAGCGCTCGCATCCGGCGATGGACGGCGATGGTCGTGGTGCCGTTGCCCACCGGAATCCACAACGCCGCGAGCGGCGCGTCGAGCGCCTCACGCAACGCGGCCACCACCACGCCGTGTCCCTCGAACACCGCGTCCATGTACGGACCGTCCACGTTGCCGTCGACCGCGTCCTCCTCCTCGGCCAGCCTGCGGGACGCGTCCACCGCCTCCTCGTAGCCGCCGCGCACCGCGACGACGTGGGCCCCCGCGTCGCGCATCCACGCGCCGCCGTCGCTCCAGCCCTCCGGCAGGACGACCGTGCAGGCCATACCGGCGGCGTGGCACGCCATCGCCATCGCGCGACCGTAGTTGCCGCAGGTCGCGATCACCACGCGCCGGTACCCGTCGGCGGCGGCGCGGGCCACCACCGCGCGGGCCGCCGGCTCCTTGTGGCTGCCGGAGGCGTACCGGCTCTCGTCCTTGATCAGGATGCGGGCTCCGGGGACGAGGCCCGTGGCGTCGATCAGCGGGGTGCCGTACGCGTCCGTGGGCGCGCCGGCGTACGTCGGAGTTCTCGTGAACATGCGTCTCCTCGGACAGGGGGTTCGTACAGGAGGGAAGAGAGCGAGCCCTGATCGCGGGAAGGGCCGGGACCACGTCCCGTTCCCGCTCGGGAGCGCCGGCGTCAGCAGGTGGGGAGGGCCGGATGCGCGGGTGCCGCTCCCCCTCCGCCCACCGGCGAGCGCTCCTCGTTCGCGAGATGCCCGGTCCCGGCGGGGAACTCCTGGGCCACGGCGTCGATGGGTCCGGAGAGCGCGCCGGCCCGGTCGACCAGGCCGGTGTGGCTCAGCACCCCCGAGGCGTCCAGAACCACGGGCGTGTCAGGGGCCTGGCGGGCTTTCGCCTCGACGGCCTCCAGGATCCATCGCGCGCCTCGCGAATCGGAGAGGAAGTCTCCCGAATCGGAGGAGAAAGGACGAGGGGCGGGAGGTACGGCGGGGACGGCGTCGTCCCGAACCGGGGAGAGCATGGTGCGGTCGGCCTCTCGTCACGGAACTGGACCGCCTGCGCACGCAGGAGTGATCACAAGCGGTAACGCGACACCGGCCATGTACACAGGAGTGATCACAGGCGGTGACGCAGCAGCGATCCTGCTCTCGCCCGATGAACGAGGAAGGTCGCGAACGTGATGATCCAGCCGACGCCGAATGACATTTGGATCACGTGCCCGCCGTTCCCCCGGCGGGAACGGCGGGGGAACGGCGGGTGAATCGATCATGTCGGCGCGTGAGTCTGGCAGGTTGCCCCGGGGTGATACAGAATCAAGCAGGGCATCGCGTTCATGACATCCAACGCCGGGGAGGCGACATGTCACTGCGAGTCGCGATCGTGGGGTCAGGACCCGCCGGGATCTACACCGCCGAGGCCCTGACGAGACAGGCCACCGTGCCGCTCAGGGTGGACGTCCTGGAGCGGCTGCCGACTCCGTACGGGCTTGTGCGCTACGGGGTGGCCCCCGACCACACCTCGATCAAGTCGATAGCGGGTTACCTGCGCGGCGTGCTGGAGCTTCCCGAGGTGCGGTTCCTCGGTGGGGTCGAGCTGGGCAAGAACGTCGACGTCACCGACCTGCTCGACTGTTACGACGCCGTGGTCTACTGCACCGGCGCGATGGTGGACCGGCGGATGGGCATTCCCGGCGAGGACCTGCCGGGCAGCGTGGCCGCCACCGACTTCGTCAACTGGTACTGCGGCCACCCCGACATGCCCGCCGACCGCTTCGTCCTCGACAGCCCCGAGGTCGCGGTGATCGGCGTGGGCAACGTGGCGGTGGACGTGGTGCGCGTACTGGCCAAGACCGCCGAGGAGCTGCGCGCCACGGACGTGCCCGAGGAGGTGCTGACCCGGCTGGCCGCCAGCGAGGTGAAGACCATCCACATGATCGGACGCCGGGGACCCGAGCACGCCAAGTTCACGTTGAAGGAGCTCAGGGAGCTGGGCGAGCTGACCAACGCGGACGTGCGCGTGCGGCCCGAGGAGTGCGTGGCGGACGTCACGACGGCGTCCCGGCAGGTCCGGGGGAACGTCGAGGTCCTGCGGAGCTGGACCACCCGCGCCCCCGTGGGCCGCCCCCGGCGGCTGGACGTGCGGTTCTGGATGCGCCCGGTGGAGATCCTCGGCGAGGAGCGGGTGGAGGCGCTCAGGCTGGAGCGCACCCGGCTGGTGGACGGCCGGGTCGTCGGCACCGGCGAGTTCGAGACCCTCCCGGCCGGCATGGTGCTGCGCTCGGTCGGCTACCAGAGCGTGCCGCTGCCCGGCGTCCCCTTCTCCGAGACCACCATGACCGTGCCGAACGAGGCCGGCCGGGTCCGCGACCGCGAGTACGTGGCGGGCTGGCTCAAACGTGGCCCCACCGGTGTGATCGGCACCAACAAGTCCGACGCCGCGGAGACGGTCCGCACCCTCCTCGCCGACCTGGCCGGCCGCGATCCGGTACGCCGCGCGGACCTGGACGACCTTCTCGCCGCCCGGGGAGTCTCGCCGATCACCTACGAGCACTGGCTGTCCATCGAGGCGGCCGAGGAGGCCCTGGCCAGATCCCTCGACCGGGGCGAGCGGGTGAAGCTCCTCGGCCTCGCCGCCATGCTCACCGCCTGCGATCGGGAACCACGGCCGGGAAGCGACCTGGGGACCGGCTGAACCGGCCGGACCTACCGGACCTCCCGGACCGGCCGGACGCCGGGGGCGGCCGGTGACCGGGACGCGTCCGCACCGGCGTGCCCGCCCGGACCCGCGCGCCCGGCCCGAACCGGCCCCCGTTCGAACCAGCACGTCCAGGAGGAGCACCAGCATGCGCGTCACGCTCGCCGACCCGTCCGCCCTGATCCCGGGTTTCGAGGAGACCCATGACGATCAGATCCTGCTGTACCCGTACTGGCCGGTCGAGTGGCAGCCCGTGCACACGGTCTACGTCCCGGCCGACCGGTTCGACGCCGGGACGACGCGGGAGTGGGGTGACGCCGCGCTGGGGCTGTTCCGCCGGCACCTGTCCGAAGGCGACCTGGCCGCGATCCTCGGCACCACTCCCGGTGTGTCCCCCGCCGCGGGCGAGGACCTCGCCGGGACCGTGCACGGGAAGGTGGCCGCCAAGCTCGCCCGGGAGCCCGTCGAGGACCTCCGGGTCGACTTCGAGGACGGCTACGGGACGCGTCCCGAGGAGGAGGACGGCCACGTCTCCGCCGCCGCCGAGGCGATCGCGGCCATGCACGCGGCCGGGACGCTCCCCCGCCGCTGGGGGCTGCGGGTGAAGTCGTTCTCCGACGGCGACCCGGTCCGCGCCCTGCGGACCCTGGACGGTTTCCTCACCGGCGTGATCGATCGGGCCGGACACCTTCCCGAGGGGTTCGTCGTCACCTTCCCGAAGGTGTTGATGAGGGGATACATGCACCAGTTCGTCGACTTTCTCGACGCGCTGGAGGACGGGCTGGGCCTCGGTCCGAACGCGCTGAGATTCGAGCTCCAGGTGGAGGCGCCGCAGACCCTGATGATGCTCCACGCGGGCCTGACGACCTCCCTGTGGGGGAGGCTCGCGGCGGCGCACTTCGGCGTCTTCGACTACACGGCGAGCTGCGGCCTTCCCCCGCACGAGCAGCGGCTGGACCACCCCGCCTGCGACCACGCCAGGCACGTCATGCAGACGGTCTTCGCCGGGACCGGGGTCGAGCTGTCGGACGGCTCGCTGGCCGCCTCCCCCGCCTCGGACGACGGGCGTGACGTGCGGGCCCTGTGGCGGCGTCACGCGGAGCTGGTCGGGCGTTCCATGAACCACGGCTTCTACCAGGGCTGGGACATGCACCCCTCCCACCTGGTGAGCCGGTACGCGGCGGTGTACGCCTTCCACCTGTCCCGGTACGGGGAGTACGCCCACCGGGTGCGCGCCTGGGAGGAGCGGCGCGACGCCGGGGAGGGCGTGATGGACGAGCCCGCCACGGTCAAGACCATGGCCGCCGCCCTCCGCCGCGCCGACCTGGCGCTGGGCACCGACCACACCGACCACGGGGAACGGCCGGTCTCTTGAGCAGGGCGCCGGCGCGTTCGGCCCCGCCGTGGACGCCTCGGGTGGCGGAGCCGGACGCCCTGGCGTCACCGGTGGGTCCGCCGCCCTCGGGTTGTGGACCGGGTGGCGTCCGGTGCCGGGTCGAGCCCGCCTGATGTCCCCGGTCAGGGCGATCTCGGAGCTGCCGGACGGGCGGCATAATCTGAGCCCAGTTCGCACTATCTGGGAGAGTCATGACGAGTAGGTTCACCGAGTTGACCGTTGACTGCCACGATCCGGAGAGGCTCGCGGTTTTCTGGTGCGAGGTCCTGGACTTCAAGGTGATCGACAGGAGCGAGGGCAAGGTCGAGATCGGCTCCTGGGTGCCGACCGTCGAGGATGTCCGGGCCCGCCAGATGCCGCCCACTTTGCAGTTCATCCGGGTGCCCGAGGGCAGGACCGTGAAGAACCGGCTCCACCTCGACGTCAGCCCGATCGACGTCAGCACCGAGGACGAGGTGACCAGATTGCTCGGCCTCGGCGCCACCAGGACCGATGTGGGCCAGGGCTCGGACCGGAACTGGGTGGTCATGACAGACCCCGAGGGCAACGAGTTCTGCGTCCTGCGCACCTTGGCGCCGTAGGACCAGGCCACGAGCGGACACCCGCACCCCGTCGCACACCGCAGCCGTCACGTTGCCGGGAAGACCTTGATGCCGGGAAGACCTCGGCGGACCTCAGTCGGTCTCGGCGGGCCTCAGTCGATCAGGGCACGCCACTCGCGGACCCGGCGGACGTCGACCGGGTCCGACCAGGACGCCCGCACGGCGCTGCCGACGTGGAAGGCCCGCACGCCGTACTCCATCAGCACCCCGACGTGGCCGGGCCGGAGCCCGCCGCCGGCCATGATCAGCGGGCCGTCCCCGGCCTCGCACCGGGTCTTGAGCAGCGGCAGCCCGTCCGCCACGCCACCGGGCGCACCCGAGGTGAGCACGGTGGCGAGGTTGGGCAGGAGGCGGACGGCGCGCCAGCTCGCCTGGGTGTCGGCCGCGTGGTCCACCGCCCGGTGGAAGGTCCAGGGCAGCGGCGCGACCGCGTGGATGAGCGCCTCGGTGGCGGCCAGGTCGACCGCCCCCGCCTCGTCGAGGAAACCGAACACGAACCCGGCCGCGCCCGCGTCGGCGAGGGCCCTGGCATCGCGGCTCAGGGCCTTCAGCGACTCGGGCGTGGCCAGGAACGAGGCCTCGCCGCGCAACATCACCATCTGCGGCAGCGCGCACTCCTTGGAGATCGCCGCGACCGTTTCCGGTGCCGGGGTGAGCCCGTCGGAGGCCATGTCGGCGACGACCTCCAGACGATCGGCGCCGCCCGCCTCCGCGGCGACGGCGTCGCGCACGTCGAGCGTGATCACCTCAAGCAAGGATCCGGTCATGAATGGAGGCTATCGGATGGCTTTGTCCTGGGATCGCCGTGGTTCAGACATGCTCGGGGACGGACGACCCGCGCCGATCCGAGATGGGCAGCGCGAGGCCGGACGCGCGAGCGCGCAGACCTCCCGGTCGCTGGAACAGGGCACCGGAGGCACGATGCGGCAGGTCGACCGTGCGGAGATGCGTGAAACGCTGTCCCCGATAGTAGCCCTGCAACCTCGGGTTGTCCTTGGAGCAGTCAAGCCGGAGCCATCTTTTTCCCAGGGTGAGGACCCGCAGGCCCGCCCAGTCCAGGAGCGCCTCCCCCAGCCCCGTGCCCGCGTGGTCGCGCGCCACGGCCAGCTTGTGGACGTAGAGCGCCGAGCCGGGGTCGTCCATCCGGGTCCAGAACTCGGGGTCGGCGTGGCCGTCCAGGGCGACGGTGGCGACGGGGCCACCCGGCCGGCCCGGCCCGTCCCCCCTGTCCAGCAGGTACAGGACGCCCTCGCCGATCAGCGGGGTGATGCGCCCGGCGGGGAACCCGTCGGCGGGCCACTGCCGCACGCCGCGGCGGTTCAGCCACCCGGCGGTCTCGGCGAGGAGCGCGAGCACCCCGTCGAGGTCACCTTCGGTGGCCCTGCGCAGCGTGAACGGGCGCGTGGCGGTGGGACTGGCGGTGTTCGAGTGCATGGTTCATCCCTTCGTTGCTTTCGGTACACGAGTTGACACGGAGCGTGTCCATGTGATGGCGCACGGCGTCCATGCCGGGCTAGGCGGATGCCTAGGGGCCTGAGGCGAGCGGTGAGACCGCGATCGGGAGAGCCGGCAGGGCGAGGCGCGCCGGGGCGAAAGGCGCCTGCGGGAGATGCGGACAGCGGCCCGCCGGGGCGAAAGGCTCCGGCGGGAGGTGCGAACAGTGACCCGCCGGGGCGAAAGGCGCGAGGAAGCGGGAAGAACCGCCCGCCGGGGTGAAGGGCGCGGAGAAGCGGGAAGAACCGCCCGCCGGGGCGAAAGGCACGGAGAAGCGGGAAGAGCGGCGTCTAGCCACCCGGCGGACGCGGCCCGGTGCTCGCCCGCGGCGCGGGCGGAACGAGGGCCGGCCCGTCAGGGCGGTCACGGAGACGTCAACGGCTTTCCAGCTCGTACCGGATCAGGTGCTTGTCGGCGGGCAGGACCGACACCGCCACGCGTACGGGGGTGTCGTCCTCGTCGTAACCGACCCGGATGTAGACGACGACCGGGGTGCCGAGCTGGAGCTGGAGCCGCTCGGTCTCCGCGCTGTTGGGCATCCGCGCCCAGATGTCGTCGACCACCCGCACCTGCCGGTGGCCGAGTTCCTCCAGGACCTTGTTGGCCCCGCGCACGATGTCGCCGGGCCGGGTGATCTCGGAGTCGGCGACCAGGGCCAGGGGGAAGTAGGAGTCGTTGGTGTTGTACGGCTGGCCGTCCACGAAGCGCAGCCGGCGGCGGACCACGGCGAGCTCGTCGTCGGACAGCTCCAGCCTGCTGGCGATCTCCTCGGCCGGTTGCACGATCGAGACCTCGATCTCCTGGCTCGGCGCGCGTCCCTCGCGGGAGACGGCCCAGGCGAAGGCCTCCAGGGTCTCCTCGCGCCGCGGCTGGAGCTCGCGCTGGGGGTGCATGAGCAGCGGGCGGCGCTCCCTGACGACGGTGCCCCTGCGAGGGGTGCGGGTGACCAGGCCCTCGTTCACGAGCTCGCCGAGGGCCAGCCGCACGGTGTTGCGACTGACCTGGTGGGCGAGCATGAGTTCCGCCTCGGTCGGCAGCTGATCCCCCGGTCCGAGCGCACCGGAGTAGATGATCCTCCGTAGGTCGGAGGCCACCTGTTGATACAGCGTTGACCGTGCCATTAAGTCCCCTTTGTGCCAACAAAACTAGACGATCTGGTTCTAGCGGGGAACAGCCCCTTGACCCAACCTCCCAAGACCCGCATCATCCAATCGTTGGTACAAATCCATCGAAAGGTCAGCGAGGGGGTGGAGACCGGTGCTGTCGGTCCGCACGGATACGCCGTACCTGCCCTGGCGCGATCCCCGCGAGGCAACACGTTTACTGCGTTACGCGTTGCACCGCCAGGGATTCACCCACACCTACCAGAGCAACGGAAACGGCATGTCGGTGCTCTCGGTGCTGACCGATCTAACTGTCTGGTGCAAGAACGGGCTGTTCGTCTGGAACGAGGACGGCGTCGAGTCGTCCCACCCGGCCGACGACCCGGTGGGAGCGGCCCGCCTCATCTCACGGCACTACCGGCGGCCCGCCCCCGACGGCGACCTCTCCGAGGAGGACGCGGACCAGCCGGCCCGCGTCCTCACCACCACAGACTCCGAGCGCGACTAGCAGGCCGAGGACCCCATCCCTCGCCGGGGTCCTCCGCCGCCGCGCCCGGGGCGGAACGCGTCCTGGCGGGTCCCCCACGCCCGCCAGGGCGCGATTCCCATCGCGGGAACGCGTCCACGGGACGGGACCCGCCAAGGCGTGACCGCTCGCCTGCCCACCCCCCGCCTCCGGCGGCGAGCGGCCCGCCGGGGACGGAAGACGTGAGACCGCCGAGGGAAGACAATTAACCTCATGCGGTTCGGGATCCTGGGCACCACGCGGGCGTGGCACGACGGCGCCGCCGACGCCGGTGACGCCGGCAATAACACCGGCGGCGAGGTACGCGTCGGCGGGCCGGCCCGGCGGGCGCTCCTGGGCCTGCTGCTCGCCCGCGCCGGCGAGGTGGTGACGGCCGACCTCCTGCTCGACGACCTCTACGGCTCGAGGCCGCCGGGAGGGGCGGCGCACGCGCTGCAGTCACAGGTGTCCCGGCTCCGCCAGGTCCTGGGGCGCGAGGCCGAGATCGAGGCCGTCCCCTCGGGCTACCGGCTCGCGATCGATCCCGCCGACCTCGACGCCCGCCGCTTCGAGCGGTTGTCCGACGAGGGACGCCGGGCACTGCTCGGCGGAGACCCGGCGGGGGCGGCCGCGCTGCTGCGGGAGGCCCTGGACCTGTGGCGGGGGCCCGCGCTCGCCGACGCCGCGGACGCCCCCTCCGTACAGGCCCTGGTGCTGCGGCTGGAGGAGCGCAGGCTCGGCGCCATGGAGGACCGGATCGAGGCCGACCTCCGGCGGGGCGAGCACCGGGCCGTGGTGCCCGAGCTGCAGGAGCTGATCGCCGGGCACCCGCTGCGGGAAAGGCTCAGGAGCCTGCTCATGCGCGCCCTGCACGCGGGCGGCAGGCAGGCGGAGGCCCTGCTCGCGTTCGAGGAGACGCGGCGGCTGCTCGCCGACGAGCTCGGCGCGGATCCCTCGGCCGAGCTGGCGGCCGTCCACCGGGAACTACTCAGGGGCGAGCGGCCGTACGAACCGCCCGCGCCGCCGGCGCAGCTGACCAGCTTCGTGGGCCGCGCCGAGGACCTGGCCGAGGTCACCCGGCTGCTCGGAACGGCGCGCCTGGTCACCCTGCTCGGCCCCGGCGGGGCGGGCAAGACCAGGTTGTCGATCGAGGTCGCGAGCGGGCTGCCGGACGTCTGCTTCGTCGAACTCGCGGCGCTGCGCGACGGGCGGCAGCTGCCGCAGACCCTGCTCGGCGCGCTCGGTCTCCGCGAGAGCGGGCTGCTCACCGTGCCCGAGGAGACGGAGCCCGTCTCCCGGCTGGTCGCGGCGCTGGCCGAGCGGCCGCTGCTGCTCGTCCTCGACAACTGCGAACACGTCGTCGAGGCGGCCTCGAACCTGGTCGCGCGGCTGCTCGCCGGATGCCCGGAGCTGCGCGTCCTGGCGACGAGCCGGGAGCCGCTCGGCATCACCGGCGAGAACCTGTGGCCGGTCCGGCCGCTCGGCCCGTCCCCCGCCGCGCGGCTCTTCGCCGACCGGGCCTCGGCCGTGCGCCCCGGTTTCGCGCTGGACGAGGCAGGAGCGGAGATCGTGCGGCGGATCTGCCACGACCTCGACGGCCTGCCGCTCGCCATCGAGCTCGCGGCCGCCAGGGCCCGCACGTACGAGCTTCCCGAGCTCGCCGCCCGCCTGGACGACCGGTTCCGCCTCCTGTCGAGGGGCAGCCGCACGGCAGACGCCAGGCACCGGACGCTGCGCGCGGTCGTGGCGTGGAGCTGGGACCTGCTGTCCGGAGCCGAGCAGGTGATGGCCAGGCGCCTGACGGTCTTCTCCGGCGGCGCGACCGCCGAGGCCGCGGCGCGGGTCTGCGGGGTGCCCGACGCCGAGGACGTGCTGGACTCCCTGGCCGACAAGTCCCTGGTGGAGGTGGGCGGCGGGCGCTACCGGATGCTCGACACGATTCACGCCTACTGCGCCGAGCAGCTGGAGGCGGCCGGGGAGGTCGAGGCCCTGCGGCGCGCGCACGCGGACCACTTCCTGGAGCTGGCGCGGGAGGCGGACCCCCACCTGCGGCGTGCCGAACAGCTCCGGTGGCTGGAGATCCTCGTCGCGGAGCACGCCAACCTCCAGGCGGCGCTGCGCTGGGCCGTCGAGGCGGAGGAGATCGAGCTCGCCCTCGCACTGTTCGCCTGCTTGTCACCGTATTTCTGGATGCGCGGCATGCGGACCCTGGCGACGGCACCGGCGGTCGCGCTCCTGGACATGATCGGTGACAGCCCGCCCCCGGGACTCGGGGACGGGTACGTGCTCTGCGCCCTGGCGGCGGCGGCCGGTGACAGCGGCCGGGAGGCGTGGAAGCGCCACCGGGCGACGGCCGAGGCGGTCGTCGTCGACCCCGGCAGGCCGCACCGCCACCCGATCGTCACCTTCCTCTGGCCGATGATCAACTCCGGCGAGGAGGATTCGCGGGTGGCCCTCGCGGTGATCGACCGCGGACGGGCGGGGGACGACCCCTGGGAGAGGGCCGTCGTCCACCTGCTGTGGGGATACCCGCAGCTCGCGGCCGGGGAGCCGGCGCGGGCCGAGGACGAGTTCACCTCGGCCGCCGACGCCTTCCGCTCGCAGGGCGACCGATGGGGGACCTCGCTCGCCCTGGACGCGCTGGCCGGTCTCGCGGCCCTGCGCGGCGATCCCGGGAAGGCGATCGTCCTGACCGACGAGGCCCTCGCCCTTACCGAGCGGCTCGGCGCCCGCGAGGACATCCCCGACCTGCTGTGCAACCGGGGCGACTACCGCGTCCAGGCCACCCGGGCCGGAAAGGACTCGGCGGGTACCGGCCTCCGGCGGGCGCGCGCCGACTACGAGCGGGCCGCCGAGATCGCCCGCCACGCGGGCAGCCCCACCTACCTGGCCGCGGCGCTGCGCGGCCTCGGCGACATCGCGCGGCTGGAGGGCGACCTGGCCGGGGCCCGCCTGCTGTACGAGCAGGCGCTCGACCGGTTCGAGACGCACTGGGTGCGGAGCGCGGGCAACCGGACGAGCGCGCTCTTCGGGCTCGGCAGGATCGCCGAGACCTCCGGCGATCTCGGCGAGGCCCGCGCCCTGTACCGGCGGGCCGCCGAGGTTGCGGCCGAGACGGGGGCGATCACCGAGGGTGCCCGCCCGATCGAGGCCCTCGCGGGAATCGCCCTGCTCGAAGGGGACGCCCCCGGCGCCGCCCTGCTGCTCGGCGCGGCCGTCGCCCTGCGGGGAGCCGCCGGCGAGGACGACCCCGACGTGTCCCGTACGGCCGCCGCCGCGCGGGCCGCGCTGGGCGAGACGCCGTACGAGGCCGCCCGGCGCGAGGGGGCGCGGCTGTCCGGGGTGGACGCGCTGCGCCTGGCCGGTGTCTCCGAGACCTCCCTCCGGAACTCACCGGTCAACGGCCTCGCCGGCCCCGGGCCGGTCCTGCCCGGCTGACCGGCCTGCGACGCGCAGGTGCACGGGTGCACGGGTACGCAGGTGCACTGGTGCGCGGGTGCGCGGGTGCGCGGGTGCGCGGGTGCGCGGATCACCGCTCACCGCTCACGGTGGGCCTCCGGTGAAAGCGGTGAGCTCGCGGTGATCGGGCGGTGAGCGCCTCCGGACAGGCTCGCCCCATGAACACCACACCGCGGCTCAAGAACAAGGACATCCTGATCTCGGGGGCCGGCGTCGCCGGTCCGGCGCTGGCCTACTGGCTGCACCGCCACGGCTTCACCCCCACGATCGTGGAACGGGCGCCCGGCGTCCGCGACGGCGGCTACGCGGTCGACTTCCGCGGCGAGGCGCACCTCACCGTGCTCGCCCGGATGGGGATCCTGGACGACATCCGGCGCGAGCGGACGAACATGGGCGCGATGGCGTACGTCAACGGCGCGGGCAGGAAGATCTCCAGCATGCCCGCCGACGTCTTCAGCGGCGACCTGGAGATCCTGCGCGGCGACCTGGCGCGCATCCTGTACGAGCACACCCGCCACCACGTCGAGTACGTTTTCGACGACTCCGTCACCTCCCTCACCGAGGACGCCGAGGGCGTGCGGGTCACCTTCGAGCGTGGTGAGCCGCGCCGGTTCGACCTGGTCGTCGGGGCCGACGGGCTGCACTCCAACGTCCGGGCGCTCGCGTTCGGGCCGGAGTCGCGGTTCGTGAAGGAGATGGGCCTGTACTGCGCGATCTTCACCACCGCCAACCACCTCGGGCTCGACCACACCGGGCAGCTCTACAACACCCCCGGCAAGCTCGTCGGCATGTACAGCGCCCGGGGGAACACCGAGGCGAAGGCGGCGTTCTACTTCGGCTCCCCGCCGCTGAGCTACGACCGCCGCGACACCGGGCAGCAGAAGAAGCTCCTCGCCGAGGCGTTCGCCGGCGTCGGCTGGGAGGCCCCCCGGCTGCTGGACGCGATGTGGGACGCCCAGGACTTCTACTTCGACTCGATCAGCCAAATCCACATGGACAGCTGGTCGGCCGGCCGGGTCACGCTGCTCGGGGACGCCGCCTGCTGCGCCTCGCCGCTGTCGGGCATGGGCACCGGCCTGGCCGTGGTCGGCGCCTACGTCCTCGCCGGAGAGCTGGCCGCCGCGGGTGGCGACCACCGCGCGGGCCTCGCCGGCTACGAGGAGGCCATGCGCGCGTACGCGGCGGGATGCCAGAAGTCGGGCGACGGGGTGGGCAGGTGGATGGTTCCCGAGAGCCGGTTCATGGCCTGGTTCGTCAACCAGAACTACAGGCTCCTGCCCTACGTGCCGTGGAAGGGACTGATCGCCAGGAGCATCCGGCGGACGGCGAACGCCATCACCCTGAAGGACTACGAGCGTTGACCCGGCCGAACCTCACGCCACCGGCGAACGCCCTCGTTCGCCGGCGAACCTTGAACGAGACGCGCGCCCGGGGGCGCGGGACGGGCCGGTCAGTCCCGGTCGCCGAGGTCCAGGCGGTCGGCCAGGCCGGCGGCGGTGAAGGCGGCGACCAGCTCGTCGCGGCCCTCGGTGAAGTGGGCCCAGCTGTCGTAGTGGACGGGGACCACCCGGCGGGCGCCGAGGATCCTGGCGGCCTCGGCGGCCTGCGCGCTGTCCAGGACGATCGGTTCGCCGTCGAAGAGGACGGGGAAGCGGGGAGCCCCGGCGAAGAGGACGGCGGTGTCCACGGGGCCGAAGCGTGCGGCGATCTCCTCGACCAGGCCGAGGGAGGCGTTGTCGCCGCTGACGTAGACGGTGGGCATTCCTTCGCCGGTCAGGACGAAGCCGACCACCTGGCCGAGGATCGCCTCGACCTCCTCGCGCGGTCCGGGGCCGTGGAGGGCGGGAACGCCGGTGACGGTGACGGTGCCGCCGCCGGGGCGGTCCAGCTCGACCGGCTCCCAGTCGGACAGGCCCCTGGCTCCGTTTCCCAGGCGCCGCCCGCCGTCGGGGGTGGTGAGGGTGAGGGGGACGTCGGCGAGCAGGGTCCGGCCGGAGATGTCGAGGTTGTCGGGGTGCTCGTCGTGGGAGAGCAGGACCACGTCGATACGGCCCAGCTCGGCGGGGGTGGCGGTGGAGGGGGCGGTCTTGACCAGGAGCGGGCCACCCGGCGTCTGGTAGTCGCCGGGGGCGTCGAAGGTCGGGTCGACGAGGAAGCGCAGGCCGCCGTACTCGAAGAGGGCGGTCGGCCCTCCGAAGACGCGAACGGAGAACCGCTCGCCGGCGGGGCTGGTGGCAGACATGTGGGAAGTCCCTTGCGGATAGAGGGTGGTGCGGCGTGCCCGGGTTCCGAAAAGCTCCGCGAAGGCCGTCCGACCGGGCCCGCCCGTAACCAGATCCACTCTGCCAGGTCGCCCTCCACGTAAGCCGAAGGGCACGGCCGGAGTCGGTCAAAAGCACGGGCCGGGAGGATCCGCCGGCGAAGCGGACAGGGCCGGATCCGCCGCGAGCCCCCCGAGAGGTGCCGCGGCGGATTCATGACCGCTTCCCACGCGTTCAGGCCCGTCAGGCCCCCCGACCGCGTCGATCCCGGCCGCGACCGTGCCATCGGTCACGCGGATCGCCCTACCAGCGCGAACCGCTCAAAACCGTGCGGCGTCAGGTGGTGGCGCGGGCGGCCTTGTGGATGAGATCGGCCACCGCGCCGGGTTCGGAGACGGTGACGGCGTGGGAGGCGTCGATCTCGACGATCGTGGACTTCGCCCGCTTGGACATGAAGCGCATGGATTCGGCGGGGATGGCCAGGTCCTGCCTGGTGACCATGCTCCAGGATTTGATGGTCTTCCACGCGGTCTTGGTGGCCTTGTCCTCAAGGGCCCCGGCGGCGATGGGGCGCTGGGTGACGGCCATCAGGTCGGTGGTCCGGCGCGGCACGTCGGCGGCGAACACCGCGCGGAACTCGTCCTGCCGGATGTAGAGGTCGTCCGCCGTGCCACCGTCCGCGGCGGGGAACGGGACGGTTTTGAGGGCGTCGCCGAGCTCGCCGCCGGGGAACCTGGCAGCCAGCTCTGCGGTGCTCTCGCCGACCTCGGGCTGGAAGCTCGCGATGTAGACGAGGGCCTTCACGTCGCGGTCACCGGTGGCGGCCTCGCTCAGCACGGTGCCTCCGTACGAATGGCCGGCGAGGACGATCGGGCCGTTCACGCTGTCCAGGACGCTGCGGAGGTACTGCGCGTCGTGGCGCAGGCCGCGGAGCGGGTTGGCCGGGGCGATGACCGGGTAGCCCTTGCGCCTGAGGTCGGCGATCACCCCGTTCCAGCTGGAGGAGTCGGCGAAGGCCCCGTGGACCAGCACGACCGTGGGCTTGATCGAACCCGCGTCGGCGGTGGCGGCACCACTGGAGAGGAGCGCGGCGGCGAGCACACCGGAGGCGGCGGCCGCGCGCTTGAGGTTCGTCCTGAGATTCATGGGGACTTTCCTTCCGTTCCGCGGAGGTGTGATCAGCGGGTGGTGGCGCGGGCCGCGGCGTCGATGAGCTCGGCGACGGCGTCCGGGCGGGAGACGGTGACGGCGTGGGAGGCGTCGATCTCGACGGTCGTCGACCCCGCCCTCCTGGCCATGAAGCGCATGGATTCGGCGGGGATGGCCAGGTCCTGGGTGGTGACCATGGTCCAGGACGGGATGGTCTTCCAGGCCGCCCCGGTCGCCTTGTCCGCCAGCGCGGTCGCCTCGATGGGCCGCTGCGTGGCCGCCATCAGCTCGGCCGTCTCCGGGGCGACGTCGGCGGCGAACACCGCGCGGAAGCTGTCCTGCCGGATGTACAGGTCGGTCCCCGTGCCCCCGGCCACCGGGTACGGCACCGGGTGGAGGGCGGGGCCGAGCTCGCCGCCGGGGAACCTGGCCGCCAGGTCGCCGGTGCTCTCGCCGACCTCGAGGGTGAAGCTGGCGATGTAGACGAGCGCGACGACGCCGGCGGCACCGTCGGCGGCCTCGCTCATCACCGATCCGCCGTACGAGTGGCCGGCGATCACGATCGGACCGGTCAGGCTGTCGAGCACGCTGCGCAGGTACCCGGCGTCCTCCCGCAGCCCGCGCAGCGGGTTGGCGACGGCGATGACCGGGTAGCCGCGGCGTCTGAGGTCGGCCACCACGCCGTTCCAGCTCGCGGACTCGGCGAAGGCGCCGTGGACCAGGACGACGGTGGGGGTTCCTGCCGCGACGGGCTCGCGGGACGTGGTGCTCATCGGGGTTTCCCTTCGGTACGGAGAGCGGCGGCTGCCGTTCCGGAATGAAATATGCAATATATTGCTAACACTGTCAACGCGGCGGCCCGGTTGAAGTTTCCCGCTCGGTGTGTGCAATATATTGCATGCCCATCCCGCAGAACACCCCCGCCATCGACCGGCACCTGCTGCGCGACAACGTCTACCAGCGCCTGCGCGACGCCATCGTCGACGGCAGCCTCGCGCCCGGCGAGCAGCTACGCGACGTCGAGCTGGCGGCCTGGCTCGGGGTCAGCCGCACCCCGGTCCGCGAGGCGCTGCTGCGTCTCGCGGAGGCCGGGCTGGTCGTGGCCCAGCCGGGACGCTCCACGACGGTGAGCTCGCTGAACCTGCGCGACGTCCGCGAGGCCCGCGACGTGGTGGCGGCGATGCACGAACTCGCCGTCCGTGAAGCGGTGGGCGCCCTCACCGAGGCCGACCTCGACACGATGCGCCAGGCCAACGACCGGTTCCGCGCGGCGATCGAGCAGGGCGACGTCGAGGCGGCCCTGCGCGCCGACGACGAGCTGCACGGCATCCCCGTGCGAGTGGCCTCCAACCGGGCCCTCACCTCGGTCCTCGACCAGTTCACGCCGGTGCTGCGCCGCGCCGAGCGGCTGCGCTTCTCGTCGCTGGGCGGGCGCGCGTCCCTCGCCCGGCACGACAACCTGATCCGGCTGTGTGCCGCCGGAGACGCGGACCAGGCGGCGGCGGTCGCCTTCGACACCTGGCGCACCCTGCCGGCCACCGAGGAGTGAGCATGACCCTGTCCGACTTCCCCCGCCACCCGCTGACCTTCGGACCGAGTCCCGTCCACCCGCTGCCGCGACTCACCCGGCACCTCGGCGGGGCGTCGGTCTGGGCCAAGCGCGAGGACTGCAACTCAGGGCTCGCGTACGGCGGGAACAAGACCCGCAAGCTCGAGTACATCGTCCCGGACGCGCTCGCCCAGGGCGCGGACACGCTGGTGTCGATCGGCGGGTACCAGTCCAACCACACCCGCCAGGTCGCCGCCGTCGCCGCGTCGCTGGGGCTGAGGGCGGTGCTGGTGCAGGAGAACTGGGTCGACTGGCCCGACTCCGTCAACGACCGGGTCGGCAACATCATGCTGAGCCGGATCATGGGCGCCGAGGTCAGGCTCGACCCGGCCGGCTTCGGCATCGGCTTCAAGGACTCGTGGAACCGGGCGATCGAGGACGTGAGGGAGCGCGGCGGCACGCCGTACCCGATCCCGGCGGGCGCCTCCGACCACCGGCTCGGCGGGCTCGGGTTCGCGAACTGGGCGTACGAGGTGGCGGAGCAGGAGCGCGAGCTGGGCGTCTTCTTCGACACCGTCGTGGTCTGCGCGGTCACCGGCTCGACGCAGGCCGGCATGATCGCCGGCTTCGCCGCGCTCGAGGAGGCCGGCGGCCGGCCGCGCCGGGTGATCGGGATCGACGCGAGCGCGAAGCTCGAGGAGACCCGCGAGCAGGTCGCCCGGATCGCGAGGGCCACGGCCGAGCTCATCGGCGTCGGCCGGCCCCTGCGGGACGACGAGATCACGATCCTGGACGGGTGGGCCGGCGACCTGTACGGGATCCCGGTGCGGTCGACCCTGGACGCTATCCGGCTCACCGGCGAGCTCGAGGGAATGATCATCGACCCGGTCTACGAGGGCAAGTCGATGGCCGGTCTGATCGACCTCGTCACCGGCGGGGAGATCCCCCGCGACGCCACCGTCCTGTACGCGCACCTGGGCGGCCAGCCGGCGCTGAACGCCTACAGCGGCCTGTTCACCGGCACCCGGAGGCTGACCTGACGCCGGTCACGGCTCACGGCCCGACCTCTCCGGAACCGCCCGCGCCGTGGCCGGCGAGGACCGCCGGCCGCCGGGGGCGCCTCAGCTGGGGCCCCCGTTCGCCTGGAGGTTCTGGCCGGTGAGCCGGCGCCCGTCGGGACCTACGAGGAAGGCCACGACGTCCGCGATGTCCGAGGGCTCGCCGAGGCGGGCGAGCGGAGGGTGGAGATGTCGACGATACGGCCGCCGTCGCGCATGTGCCTGGCGGCGTGGCGGATGGTCAGGAAGGCGGCCTTGGCGTTGACCGCCCCGGCCCCCTCCGCCTCCCGCGGTCCCGGGTCCCCGCCGTCGAGCCTATGATCGGCCGGCGCGGTTGTCGACGCCTTTCCGTCCTTCCGCGACGCCATGCCGCCCCCCGAACCGGGAGCGGGACTGAACAGGCTCATTGGTACGTTCCACATCCGTGATGCCGTGGATCTGGCGGATTCCCGGTCCCGCGACCTAACCTGCCCACCATGACCACCGATGGGCGCTCGGCGCACATTCTCGACGTCCTGATCACCGAGTTCGGTGATTCCATCAAGCGTGACCCCGCGGCCTTCCGGCGCAAGTTCCGGAAGATGGCCGCCTCGCCCTTCGCCTTCTACCGGGGCAGCGCCTGCCTGTTCTACGCGGACATGACCGGCGCGTTCGCCGACGACGCCTTCCTGGACGAGCAGACGCGGCGCGTCTGGATCCACGGTGACCTGCACGCCGAGAACTTCGGCACCTACATGAACGCCTCGGGCGTCCTGGTGTTCAACGTCAACGACTTCGACGAGGCCTACGTCGGCCCGTACATCTGGGACCTGCGGCGGTTCGGGGCCAGCGTCGCGCTCATCGGGTACGCCAAGGCGCTGTCGGACGACGTCATCGGCGAGCTGGTGACCGAGTTCGCCCACTCCTATCTCTCCGAACTGCACGGCATCTCGGACGGCGGGGACGACGCGATCGGCTCGCTGACCCTCGACACCACGAGCGGCGTGCTCCACCGGGTGCTGCAGCTCGCCCGGCTGAACACCCGGGTGGCGCTGCTGGACCTGGAGACGACCGTCGAGAACTTCGACCGCAGGTTCGCCGTCATGGACGGCCGCCATCCGGTGGACCAGGAGACCCGCGAGGCGGTGGAGGTGGCCTTCCGCGACTACCTGACGACCCTTCCCACGGTCTCCGGGATCGAGCACAAGATCAAGGACTTCGCGCTGCGCACCGGCATCGGGATCGGCTCGGCCGGGCTGCCCTCGTACAACATGCTCCTCGAGGGCCACACCCAGGCCCTGGAGAACGACGTCATCCTCTACATGAAGCAGGCCCAGGTGCCGGCCGTGGCGCGGCACATCACCGACGAGAAGGTGCACGGCTACTTCAAGCACCAGGGCCACCGCACCGCCGAGTCGCAGCGGGCCCTGCAGGCGTACGCCGACCCGTGGCTCGGCCACACCACGCTGAACGGCGTCGGCCAGCTGGTCGCCGAGGTCTCCCCCTACTCCGCCGATCTGAACTGGGGCGACGTCAACGAGCCGGACGAGCTGGCCTCGGTCGTCCGCGACCTGGGCCGGGCCGTGGCCAGGATGCACTCGGTGGCCGACGACGAGTCCAGCCACGACCTGGTCGACTTCTCCACCGAGGACGCGATCGTGGCCGTGATCGGCGGCGACACCGAGGGCTTCACCCGCACTCTCGTCGACTTCGCCCACGCCTACGGGGCACGGGCCAGGACCGACCACGGGCTCTTCGTCGACCTGTTCAGGAACGGCCGCCTGCCCGGCCTCTGACTCCGGCCGCCCCGGCCTCCGCGGGACACCTCCCCGGCGCGGGCACGCCGTCCGTGCCCGTCCCGGCGCTCACCGCCGCTCCGCCTCGACCTCGCCCCGGGCGGAGGCCGAGAGAGCCTCGGCGTGGTGGCAGGCGACCTGGGCGGCGGCCGAGGACGGCAGGACGGGCAGCGGCCGTGACACGCACAGCCCGTCGACCCCCGTCCCGGCCGCCGCGCCCGAGGCCAGGACCTGGCAGCGCGGGTGGAAGCGGCAGCCCCGCGGGATCCGGGTCGGGTCCGGCGGCTCGCCGCCCAGCACCACGGGCGACGGCGACTCCGGCAGGACCGACAGCAGCGCCTGGGTGTACGGGTGCGACGGCGCGGTGAGGATCCGCTCCACCGGTCCCGACTCGACGATCCTGCCGAGATACATCACCGCGACGCGGTCGGCGATGTTCCAGGCCAGCCCGAGGTCGTGGGTGACGACCAGCGCCGACAGGCCCAGCTCGTCGCGGAGGCGGAGCAGCAGCGCGAGGATCTCGCCGCGCACCGACGCGTCCAGCGAGGCCACCGGCTCGTCGGCGACCAGCACCCGCGGGTCGAGCGCGAGGGCCCCGGCGATGACGACGCGCTGGCGCTGGCCGCCGGACAGCTCGTGCGGGTAGCGGTTGAAGAACCGTTCGGGGGGCCGCAGCCCGGCGCGCGACAGCGCCGACGCGACCCGTTCCTCCTCCGCGGGCAGGCGGTGGATGCGCGGCCCCTCGGCCACCGCCTCGTAGACGGTGTGCCGGGGGTTGAGCGATCCCGTGGGGTCCTGGAGCACGAGCTGCACCTCGCGCCGGTGGGCCCGCAGCGCGCGCGAGGAGTAGGCCAGCGGGACCCCGCCGTACAGGACCGACCCCGCGGCGGGCCGCTCCAGGCCGAGCAGGGTGCGGGCCAGCGTCGTCTTGCCGCAGCCGGACTCGCCGACCAGCGCGACGATCTCTCCCTGGTCCACGACGAGGTTCACCCCGTCCACCGCGCGGGCGCGGCGCCCTCGCGAGACGAACTCCACCCGCAGGTCCCGCGCTTCGAGCAGGGTCATCGGGTCTCCTCGGGGACGCGGACGTGGACGCACGCGGCGGTGTGCGACGCCCCGGCGCGGCCCGTTTCCGTGCGGTCCGCTCCGGTACGGCTCACCGGCCAGAGCTCGACCGGCTCCGACGCGCACGAGACGAGCGACACCGGGCAGCGGGGATGGAAGGAGCACCCCGTGGGCAGGTGGGCCGGGTCGGGCGGGTCGCCGCCCAGCCCGCTGGGCGCCATCCTGGAGGCGGGGTCGCCGACGGTGGGGAAGGCCCCGGCCAGCGCCCTGCCGTAGGGGTGCCTGGCGTCCCGGAAGACCTCGCGAGAGGGACCGGACTCGACCACGCGGCCCGCGTACATGACCGCCAGCCGGTCGCACGTCGCGGCCAGGACCGACAGGTCGTGAGAGATCATGATCAGGCCGATCCCGTGCTCGGCGATGAGCGAGCGGATCAGCGAGAGCACCTGCGCCTGGATCATCACGTCCAGCGCGGTCGTCGGCTCGTCGGCGACGATCAGGCGCGGGGAGCAGGCGAGCGCCATCGCGATCATCACGCGCTGGCGCTGCCCGCCGGACAGCTCGTGCGGGTAGCCGCGCGCCCGCCAGGCGGGCAGGCCGACCTGCTCCAGCAGCTCCGCCGTCCTGCGCCGCGCCGCCGCGCCGGTCGCCATGCCGTGCACCCGCAGCGGCTCGGCGATCTGCTCGCCGATCCTGCGCACCGGGTTCAGGGCGTGCTGGGCGCCCTGGAAGACCAGGGAGGCCGAGGCCCACCGGACCGCGCGCAGCCGCCCCCAGCTCATCGTGAGGACGTCCTCGCCGTCCAGCAGGATCTCCCCGGACACCAGCGCGTCCCTGGGCAGCAGCCGCAGCAGCGACATGGCCAGCGTCGACTTGCCCGACCCCGACTCCCCCGCCACGCCGAGGGCCTCGCCCTCCGCCAGGGCGAGCGAGACGCCCCGCACGGCGGGGACGTCCCCGGTCGCGCTCCGGTAGGTCACCGCCACGTCACGCAGTTCGAGCAGGGTCACGAGGCCTCCCGAAGGCTCGGGCCGGACACGGCGGGGGTCCCCGGAGGCCGCGGGCCGAGTACGGTCACGAGTCCTCCCTCGGGTGTGGATCGAGTACGGTCACGAGACCCCCCGAAGGCGTGGGTTGAGTACGGTCTCCAGGGCGCGCCCGCAGAGGGTGAACGCCAGGACGACCAGGACGATGCACAGGCCGGGCGGCAGCACGTACCACCAGGCGCCCGAGGTGGCCGCCCCCCAGTCGTAGGAGCCGCGCAGCATGCCGCCCCACGACACCTGGCCCGAGTCGGCGCCCAGGAAGGCGAGGGTGGACTCGGTGACGATGGCGCTGGCCACCGTGAGGGTGGTGTTGGCCAGGACCAGCGGGGCGACGTTCGGCAGCACGTGCCGGGTCATGACGTGCCAGTGTCCCGCGCCCAGCGCCCTGGACCTCTCGATGTAGGGCCTGGCCTCGACCGCCAGCGTCTGGGCCCGGATCAGCCTCGCCGTGGAGGCCCAGGAGGTCACCCCGATCGCCAGGATGATCGTGGACGCGCCGCCGCCGAGGACGGCCGCGAGGACCAGGGCCAGGACCAGGGCGGGCAGCACCAGGAACCAGTCGGTGACGCGCATCAGCACGGCCGAGGCCCAGCCGCGGAAGTGCCCGGCCGCGATGCCGAAGACCGTACCGATCACCATGCTGAGCAGCGCCGACATGAACCCGATGAGCAGCGAGACCCGCGAGCCCCACAGGAGCATGAGCAGGACCGAGCGGCCGGACTCGTCGGTGCCGAGCGGGAAGTCCACGCTCGGCGGCGCCATCTTGGCGCCCGTCGCCCTGGTCACGTCCATCCCGGACGGGTCGGTGACCAGCGGCGTGACGAGGGCCGCCAGGACGGCGACCAGCAGGATGGCCGCACCGTACAGCCCGGCCCTGTTCCGGGCGTACGCGCGGCAGAACCGCACGAGCGCGGCGCGACGGCGCGTCCTGGCGATCGCGCGCGGCGACCCGGCGCCACCGGCCGCGCTCGGGGTTCCGGCCGCACCGCCGATCACGCTCGGGGTTCCGGTCGCACCGCCGGTCGCGTTCGGGGTTCCGGTCGCACCGCCGGTCGCCTCCCTCTCCCCCGGACCTTCCTGCCTCGTGTCCTCCTCCCTCGTGCTCACGCCGACCTCACCCTCGGATCCAGGACGTGGTAGACCACGTCGGCCAGCGTGTTCATGACGATCACCGCGACACAGACGAGCATGAAGGTCCCCTGCATGACCGCGTAGTCGGGTCCCTTGATCGCCTCGACGAACAGCAGGCCGAGGCCGGGCCAGGAGTAGACGAACTCCACCGAGACCGCGCCGCCGACCACGAAGCCGATCTGCATGAAGACCAGGGTCACCGTCGGCAGCAGCGCGTTCGGCACCGCGTGGCGGCGCCGGACGTCGTCGTCGCGCAGGCCCTTGGCGCGGGCGGTGGTCACGTAGTCCTGGCCGATCTCGTCGAGCAGCGAGGAGCGCATGACCAGCAGGTACTGCGCGTAGACGACGGCGACCAGGGTGAGGCACGGCAGCACCAGGTGGTGGGCGACGTGCAGGAGGTAGAGCGGCCCGTCCGGCGCGTCGACGTCCTGCATGCCCCGGGTGGGGAACATGCCGGGGATCGGCCCCATCCCCGCCGCGAGGACCATGAGCAGCAGCAGCCCCAGCCAGAAGGTCGGCACCGACCACAGGGTCAGCGCGGTCCCCGTGGAGAAGCGGTCGAACCGGCCGCCGTGGTGCCAGGCGGCCCTGGTGCCCTGCCACATGCCCAGGCCGACCGCGACGGCCAGCCCGGTGCCCACCAGCAGCAGCGTGGGGCCCACCCGGTCGCCGATGAGCTCGGCGACCGGCCTGCGGTACTCGTACGAGGTGCCGAGGTCCAGCCGCAGGGTCCGCAGCACGAAGTCCAGGAACTGCTCGCCCAGCGGCCGGTCCAGGCCCATCTGCCGCCTGAGCAGGGCGAGCTGCTCCGGGGTGACCGGCACGTCGCGGGTGTAGGCGATGGTGGGGTCGCCGGGGATCAGGCGGAACAGGAAGAACGTCGCGACGATCACCAGCCCGATGCCGAGCAGCGCCCCGCCGAGCTTGACCAGCGCGTAGCGCGCCACGCTCCGGCGGGCACCGCCCTCCTCGTGACCGTCCTTTGGCGACGTCTTCGTCAGCTCGCCCGGTGGTGTGCTCATCGGCCGCTACTCGCGGTCGTCGGCGGTGGCGCGGCGCCGCCGGGTGAAGAGGAGGATCCCGGCTCCGGCGAGCACGGCCGCACCCGCCGCGACGGCCAGGACGACGCCCCCCGCGGAGTCGTCGCCGGCCGGGGCCGCGCGCTCCACCGCCCGCAGGGAGTAGACGGGCCAGTAGCCGCTCCCGCCGTACAGGATGCCCTTGTCCTCCGGGATCGGGGTGATGGAGGCGATCCGGTCCTTGCGGTAGACCTCCAGGTTGTTGGGGTAGTAGAGCGCGATGACGGGGGCCTCGGTGTAGAGCCGCTCCTGCATCTGCTTGATCAGGCCGACGCGCGCGGCCCGGTCGAGTTCGGCCAGCTGCGCCTGGTAGAGCCTCTCGAACTCCTCGTCGCAGAAGAACGACTCGGTCCCGCCTCCCTCGCCGCTCGCGGTGGGCCGGCGGCTGCACAGGTGGGTGGCCAGGATCTCCTCGGGGTCCGGGTTGACCGACCAGCCGCTGATCGCGATGTCGTAGAGGGCGGTGCCGCCCGTCTCCTCGGTGAACTTGTTGGCGTCGAGCTTGCGGGTGGTGATCTGGATGCCGATGTCCTTGAGCCAGCCGGTGACGAACTGGGCGAGCTTGTCCTCGACGGGGTCCTCGGTGTGGATGCTGAAGCGCATCTCCAGCTTGCGGCCTCCGCCGGGCATGGTCCGGATCCCGTCGGCGCCCTTGGCGTACCCGGCCTCGTCGAGGATGCGGTTGGCCTCGGCCTGGTCGAAGGTGACGGCCTTGTCGCCCGCGGCCCTCCAGAAGAACTCCTGGTACATCGGCGGGATGATCGAGCCGTCGGCCGGGACGGCGAGCCCGTTCTGCACCTGCGCGACGAGGGTCTTCTTGTCGATCGCGTGATGGATCGCCCTGCGCACCCTGGCGTCCTTCAGCGCGGGGTGCCCGTCGCCGATCGGCTCGCCGCCCGCCGTCTCGGCGCCCGGGTTGAGCTGCAGGTAGCCGGCGCGGCGGCCCTGGGTGTTCCACTGCACGAGGTTGGTGTCACCCGCCAGGGCCTGGAACTGCGGGGGCGCCAGCCGCCCGATCCAGTCGATGTCGCCCTTCCTCAGCCCGGCGACGGCCGCCTCGGGGTTCTCGTAGAAGATGACGTGCAGCTCGTCGATCTTGGGTGCGCCGCGCCAGTACGACGGGTTGGCCTTGAGCTTCACGTAGTTGTTCTTGCTGTGCTCGACGGGGATGTAGGGCCCGCTGCCGACGGCGGGGTAGGTCTCGTTCTCGAAGGTGCCGATGTCGGGCACGCCCTCCCACACGTGCTTGGGCACGATCGGGATCGGCAATTCCAGCATCGAGGCCTGCGGCTTCTTGGTCCTGATGACGAGGGTCCGGTCGTCGGGCGCCGTCACGGTGTCGAAGTTCTCGACGGCGGGGCCGTTCGCCGTCTTGGCCGCGTCGTCCGTCATGATCTTGTTGAAGGTCCACGCGGCGTCCCCGGCGGTGACCGGCCGGCCGTCCGACCAGGTCGCCCCGGATCGGATCGTGAAGGTCCAGGTCAGCTTGTCCGGTGACGTCTTCCACGATTCGGCGAGGTCGGGGCCGGGCTTCAGGGTCTTCGAGTCGGACACCGTGAGATAGCCGTACGTCCAGCGGTGGATCGACGTCGAGATCAGCCGGACCGCCAGGAACGGGTTCATCGAGTCCATGCTCTGTATCGCGCCCAGCCGGACGATCTTCTTCGCCGGCTGGGGCGCCCGCGCGGCCGGGACGTGCCGGGCGGGAGACCCCTCGAGCGCGAGGGCCCCGGAAGGCGCGGGGGGCGCGGAACGTCCCGGAGGTGACGCGTGCGCCACGGGAAGTGTCGTCGCCGACAGCGCCATCGACAGTCCCAGGCCCAGCACCGCCAGGCGCGCACCCGTTCTGAGCATGCCGTACCCCACTTCCGGATCGGTGACTCCCTGACAACGAAGGCACACCATACGAACGGCGCGTGTCAACGAGGGGTGGAAGATTGTTTCACTCTCGTTTTATTTGGCGACATTATTTTTCAAGTCTTCCGGTACAAAACGCCACGAAAGGGATTACGAGCAAGAAAAAGGATGCCCGGCGCGCGGCACCGACCGGTTGGTATGGACGGGGTCGCCGGGGGTGCGGCATGCTACAGAACATGACTCTGTTCTCGGTGGAAGGCAAGACCGTCGTCGTCACGGGCGGGTCCCGGGGAATCGGCCGGATGATCGCGGCCGGGTTCGTCGACGCGGGGGCCACGGTTTACATCTCCTCGCGGAAGGCGGCCGAGGTCGGCAAGACGGCCGCCGAGCTGGGGTGCACCGCGATACCCGCCGACCTGTCCACCGAGGACGGGGTGTCCGCGCTGTTCGAGGCCGTGGCGGAGCGCGAGTCCCGGCTCGACGTGCTGGTGAACAACGCCGGGGCGACCTGGGGCGCGCCGCTGGAGGAGTATCCCGAGCAGGCCTTCGACAAGCTCTGGGGGATCAACGTCAAGGGCGTGTTCTACCTGACCCAGCGGTTCCTGCCGCTGCTGCGCGCCGCCGCGAGCCCGGAGGACCCGGCCAGGGTGATCAACATCGGCTCGGTGGACGGCCTCCGGGTGCCGACGATGGAGAACTACGCCTACTCGGCGGCCAAGGCGGCCGTGCACATGCTCACCCGGCACCTGTCCCAGCGGCTCGCCAGGGAGTCGATCACCGTCAACGCGATCGCCCCGGGGCCGTTCGAGTCGAAGATGATGGCCTTCGCGCTCGACGACCCGGAGATGCGCGCGGCGGTCGCCTCCCACGTCCCGATGGGCAGGATCGGCAGCCCCGAGGACATGGCGGGCACCGCGATCTTCCTGTCCTCGCGCGCCGGCGCCTACCTCACCGGGGCCGTGATCCCGGTCGACGGCGGCATCTCCGGCCACGCGTAGGCGCCCCGGCGACGGGGAGGCCCGTCGGCGGGAGGGGGCTCGGACGGCCCGGGAGACGCTCCGGCGGAAGAGGACTTTTCGTCTGCAAAGCTCTCATTACCTCCTTATAGAACAAAAGCCTCAAAAGCGCCACCCGTAACACAAGCGTAAAATTTCCCCCCTTGCCGTCATTTCTTTCAGATGACAGCTTTACCTCATGCTGAAGCGTTTCAAGGTGATGGCACCGGCCGTACTGGCCGTCGCCATCGCCCTCCCCGCCGGAGCCGCCCAGGCGGAACCCACTCCGGCCGCACCCTCCGTGACCACCTGTGACGCTACCCAGACTCCCCCCGCGTACAACGGCAAGGTGCCGACGCCGAAGAGCGTTCTCGGCTTCGAGCTCGGCGAGCGAGAGGTCACCTCGGCCGAGTCCGACACCCTGCTCACCGCGATCGACAAGGCCAGCGACCGGGTCGTCTCCGGCACGCTGGCCACGAGCGCCGAGGGACGCCCGCTGAAGTACGCGATCGTCGGCACCTCGCACAACATCAGGAACCTGCGCGCGATCGAGACCTCGATCAAGCTGCTGCGCAACCCCCTCACCCCCGCCTCCGCGGCGAAGGTCCTCGCCAGGAACACGCCCGCGATCCTGTGGATCGCCGGAAACGTGCACGGCGGCGAGGAGAGCGGCACCGACGCGGCGCTGAGGACCCTGCACGACCTGGCCGGACGGGACGACTGCGCGGCGAAGCGCATCCTGGACAACGCCGTCGTGGTGATCCTGCCGACGCAGAACCCCGACGGCCGCGAGGCCGACACCCGGCGCAACGCCTACTCGTTCGACATGAACCGCGACTGGTTCGCGCGGACCCAGCCGGAGACCGACGGCAAGATCGAGCTGATGCGCAAGTATCCGCCGCAGCTCTTCATCGACGCCCACGAGATGGGCGGCACCGAGTACTTCTTCCCGCCGAACGCCGACCCGTTCTACCACGACATCGCCGAGCCGACGATCGACTGGATCAACAACACCTACGGCGCCGCGATGATCGACGAGTTCACCCGGCGCGGCATCCCGTTCTTCAACCGCGACGTCTACGACATGTTCTACATGGGCTACGGCGACACGGTCCCGACGACCGGGTTCAACGCGGCGGGCATGACGTTCGAGAAGGGGAACGCCTCCCCGATCGCCGCCCGCGCCTTCGAGCAGTGGCTGACCCAGTGGGTCTCGCTCTCCGCGGCGGCGGCCAAGAAGACCGAGATCCTCACCACCTGGCACCGCATGTACGCCGACGCGCTCAAGCAGGGCCTCGACGGCAAGCTGGAGCCGAACCAGGTCTACAACCCGGGCAACGAGGTCATCACCCAGGTTCCCGACCGCAAGGTGCGCCACTACTTCCTGCGCGCCGACGACCCGGCCAAGAAGGCGGAGACCGAGCTGATCGTGCGGCGGCTCCAGCGCATGGACGTCCAGGTGTTCAAGCTCACCCTGCCGCTGACGGTCAAGGACTTCAAGGCGTACGGCAGGCCCGAGGCGAGGACCACCCTGCCCAGGGGCACCTACTGGATCCCGATGGCCCAGGGCCAGAAGCACTGGGTCCAGGCCATGCTGAACGAGGACACCTACACGCCGTTCCCGTACTTCTACGACGTGACCGCGTGGAGCCTGCCGCTGCTCGGCAACGTCTCGGGCGGGTCCTCCGGCCAGGTGCTGCTGCCCCTCGCGACGCCGGTCCGGCCGGTGGACGCCCCGCCGGCCAAGGTGACCACCTCCCGCAGGATCGGGGTCCTGCAGTTGTCCGGCGGCACGGCGCAGAACGCCGCCGAGTCCTCCGGCTGGCTCCGGCACCGCCTCGACCGCGACTGGAAGCTGCCCTACACGGTGCTCACCCCGGCCGACGTCGCCGCGGGCAAGCTGACCGGGCTGGACGTGGTGCTCGTGCCGGACGGCTCGGCCAACGCGGCCAACACCACCCTCGGCGACGCCGGGCGCGCGGCGCTGCGCGACTGGGTCGGCGGCGGCGGGCGGTACGTCGGCTGGGCGGGCGGCACCCAGCTGGCCGTCCTGGCCGGCATCTCCGGCGTGACGCTGTCCGAGCCGACCTCGGACATCCCCGGCACGCTCTTCAGGACCACCGTGGCCGCCGGCCCGCTGAGTGAGGACGTCGGGCCGAGCGTCATGCAGTTCTACGCGTACGACCTGGTCATGCGCGCCGCCGACCCCGCACACGTGGTGTCCTCCTACCCGGCCGCGAACTCGCCCGACTGGTTCCAGTCCGGTTTCGCGCTGGGCGCCGAGGAGCTCGGCGGGACGGCGGCCGCGGTCGACGAGCCGGTGGGTGACGGTCACGCGGTGCTGTTCGCCGCCGAGCCGAACTTCCGCGCCTTCACCGACGGCACGGCGAAGATCGTGTCCAACGCGATCACCGCCGACCTGCCGTCCGCCTCCGCGCGGGCGCGGGCGCTCGCCCCCGCTCCCGAGGCCTCGCGGGCCGCCGCGGCCATCCCGGACCTCGGGTCGCCGATCCGCGTCACGGTCCCCGCGTCCGACCGCGACAAGGTCGCCGCGGCGCTGAAGGGCTTCGGCGCCACCTGGACCGAGCAGCCCGCCACCGGCGGGGCCGTCCGGTTCACGATCGCCAACCCCGAGGAACTCGACCTGCACGAACACCCCTGGGCCAGGAAGCTCCCCGGCGCCCTGCGCACCGCCGGGGTCTCCCCGCTCGCGGTGGTGATGCCGCAGTAACACTTCTCGTCAGCGGTGCGGCGCGCGTCCTCTTCCCCGGGACGCGCGCCGTCGCGTTTCGTGGCCGTCGCGTTTCGTGCGGGACGGTTCCTCATGCGGGACGGCTCAGAGCGCCTCGGCCAAGGCGCGGGCCAGGCTGGCGGCGGCGCCGGGCGCGTACCGCAGGAACAGGTACGGCTCGGTGAGCTCGGCCTCGATCAGAGCCGGACTCCCGTCGGCCAGGCGGACCAGGTCCACCCGGGCGTAGAGCACCTCGGGGAACTCTCCGAGCACCCGCTCGGCCAGCGCGAGCTGGTCGGGCTCGGGGACGCGGAGCGCCCCGTGGTCGTTCCCCTGTCCCGGCCTGCTCGCGCTCTCCACCAGCATCGCGTTGCGCCGGACGGCGTGACTGAACCGGCCGCCGAAGTACAGCAGCGAGGTCTCCCCCTCGGTCTCGACCATCTCCAGGTACGGCTGGATCATCGCGGTCCGCCCCCCAGCGGCCAGCCGGGCCGCGTGGGCCTCGGCCTCCTTCCGGTCACCGGTCCTGATCGTGTCGCGGGCTCCCGCCGAGACCGAGGGCTTGACCACGTACTCGTCCAGGACGGGAAAGTCCACGACCTCCCCCGGCCCGGCCCAGTAGGTCGGGATGGACGGCACGCCCAGCTCCCGCAGGTAGGTCTTGTCGGTGTTGCGCTCCAGCACGGCCGCCGGATTGAGCAGCCGCGTGACCGACTCCGTCCGGTGGGCCCACGCGAGGAACTCCGCCCGCCGCTCCACGTAGTCCCAGGGCGTGCGGACCACGACGGCGTCGAACGCGGCCCAGTCGACCTCGGGATCGTCCCACCGCACGATCCGCCCGGCGATCCCCTCCTCGGCCCACGCCGCGACGGCGACCTCCTTCTCGTCGTCGCCCCCGTCCGGGTCGGCGAAGGTCACGTACGCCACGGAAACACCCACGGAAATCTCCTACGTCAGCACCAAATCAGTAGAAGGCACCTTACCCAGAGGCGTATGCCGGGCCATGGACCGGATGCCGCCCGTCGGCGGAGACCTCGCAGGCCGTTCTCAGATCGCGGACAGGTCCGCGACGATGTCCGCCGCCGGCGCGTTCCGTGCCCGGTTCCAGGAGGTCCCGGCCCACAGGTGCAGCGTCTCGGCGTCCCCGCCGGCCGCCGCGGCGCGGCGCAGCGGCGTCGTCAGGTGGTGGAGCTGTGGATAGGCCGCGGGCGCCCGGCCGGAGTACTCCGTCATGAACCGGTTGACCAGGCCGCGCGCCGGGCGCCCGGTGAAGGCCCTGGTGACGGCGGTGCCCGTGAAGCGAGGGTCGGCCAGCGCCGCGCGGTGGACCGCGCCGGTGCCGCTCTCGGGACAGAGCAGGAAAGCGGTGCCCGCCGCGGCCGCGACCGCCCCCGCGGACAGGACCCGGGAGACGTCGGCGGCCGAGGCCACGCCTCCGGCCGCGACGAGGGGCAGCCGTGACACCTCCCGTACCCGGGACAGCAGGTGCTCCAGGCTCATCGCCTCGGCGTCCGCGTTGGCGAACGACCCGCGGTGTCCACCGGCCTCCTCCCCCTGGACGCACAGCATGTCGGCCGCCGAGGCCAGCCGTGCCTCGGCCTCCGAGGTCACCGTGACCACCACGGTGCTCCCCTTGCGGCGGAACGCCTGGATCAGCTCGTCCTCCGGGCAGCCGAACGTGAAACTCACCACCGCGGGCGGATCCGCCAGCAGATCTTCGACCTTTGCCGTGAAGTCGTCATCGCCCCCGCGCGGGACTCCCAGGGTGGCGCCCAGCCGCTGCGCCTCCCCCTCGATGACCCGCGCGTAGGCGTCGATCTCGTCCTGGTCGGCGTCATCGGCCGTGGGCATGAACACGTTCATCCCGAACGGGCGGGACGTGAGCTCACGCGTCTGCTTGATCTCCTGGCGCATCTGCTCGGCCGTCTTGTAGCCGGCCGCGAGGAACCCCAGGCCACCGGCCTCGGACACGGCCGCGACCAGTCCGGGCGTGGAAGCCCCGCCGGCCATGGGAGCCTGCATGACCGGCAACCTGGACGGCCACGACACCGGATCGGACATGGCTTCTCCTCCCCCAACGCCCTTGAGGCATTGCCGTAACCGCCACAACCGCCACGACGGCGAACGGGGCCGGACGGCTACACCACCGGCGATCTCCATCAGCTCTGAAAGCCTATGCCACCGCCCTGCGCCACCCCACAAGCGAGTCCCCGGGCAGCCCCAGGTCAGGCGTCCGGCATGCTCCGCCGGGTGGCCGGCGTGGCGGGCGGGGCGGTCCGGCCGGGACCGGATCACGACCTCGCGATCCGGATCCCGAACAGGGCCTAAGCCCCGCGGACCGGTTCCGGGTCCGGGGCCTCGACGAGGAGCTTGGCGACGGCGTCGCCGATGTCGGCGGGGTCCCAGCGGGCGCCCCGGTCGGCACGGGGACCGTGCCGCCAGCCGTCGGCGAGGGAGACGCTCCCGCCCTCGACCTCGAAGACCCTGCCGGTGACGTGCCGGGATCCGGCCGAGCCGAGCCAGGCCACCAGCGGCGCGACGTTGGCCGGGTGCGCGGCGTCGAAGCCGTCCGCGGGCCCGGCCGCCGTGGTGAGGGCCCCTTCGGTCATCCGGGTGCGGGCGGTCGGGACGATCGCGTTCACCGTGACGCCGTAGCGGCCGAGTTCCGCCGCGGCGACCTGGCTGAGCGCCACGACGCCCGCCGTGGCCGCGGAGTGGTTGCCCTGGCCGACGCCGCCGAACAGCCCCGCCCCTGAGGAGGTGTTGATCACCCTGGCGTCCACCGGGTCGCCCGCCTCCGACCGCTCCCGCCAGTGGGCGCCCGCGTGCCGCAGCGGCAGGAAGTGGCCCTTGAGATGGACCCGGACCACGTCGTCCCAATCCTGCTCGGTCATCGAGACCAGCATCCGGTCACGGACGAACCCGGCGTTGTTGACCAGGACGTCCAGCCGCCCGAAGGCGCTCAGCGCCGTCTTGACCAGGCGGGCCGCGCCACCCCACTCGGTGACGTCGTCACTGCTGGCCACGGCCCGGCCGCCCAGGTCGCGGATCTCCTCGACCACCTCCAGGGCCGGGCCCGCGGATCGCCCGTCGCCCTCGCGGCCGGTGCCGAGGTCGTTGACCACGACCCTGGCCCCCTGCCTGGCGAACTCCAGGGCGTGCTCCCTGCCGATGCCGCGCCCGCCGCCGGTCACGATCACCACACGCCCGTCACAGATTCCGCCCATGCCAGGCCCCTTTCGCCGCGATCATGCAGAGTTTCCCGGCTGTTCACCTTTCATGTCTAGATGCGATCTTCAACCCGTACGGCGAAGCCGTGAGGGCCGGAGTCGTCAGTTCACGGTGAGCCCGCGGGCGGCGAGGATCAGGGCGGCCTGGGTGGGGCTGACGACCGCTCCGCGCAGCGACCGCAGCCGGGTGTCGTCGACCTCACCCAGGTCGGCGCCGCGCAGGTCCGCCTTGGTGAAGACCGTCTCGACGATCCGGGCGCCGATCATGCGGCAGTCCTCGAACACGGTCTTGGTGAAGTCGCAGCCCGACAGGTTGGCGTCGTCGAAGCGGACGCCCCGCAGATGGAGGTCCCGCAACGAGCAGCCGGTGAGGTCGGCCAGCGCCAGGTTGGACCCGTCGAACCGGTAGCCGGTGCCCCGGCAGGCGGACAGCACCGCGCCGATCATGCGGCAGCCGGTGAAGGTGACGTCGGTGAGCAGGGCCAGCTCGAAGCGCGCGCCCGACAGGTCGACGTCGGTGAAGGTCGCGTCGACGAGCTCGGCGTTCGCGAACCTGAGCCCCGCTCCCCCGCCGCCGGAGAAACGCGCCCCGTCCAGGTCCGCGCGGCGGAAGTCGGCCCCCTCCAGCACGCACTTCTCGAACGAGGCCTCCACCAGCGACGCCCCGGCGAGGTCGGCGCCGGTGAGATCGCACTCCCTGAACACGTAGGGCCCGTCACCGGTCAGATGATCGCCGAGCGAGAGCCCCGCCAGATCGACCCCGTGGATCTCCCGCTGGCCCGCCAGCAACTGTGCCGCATCCATCCCGCGATTCAAGCAGCCCGCCCCGACAGAATCCCGGCCGCCGTACTCCGGGCGGGACCCGCCCGGTCAGGCGGTGCCCGTGTCCCCGGCGAGGAGCTCGGCGGCGGCCTGGCCGCAGACGCGGGAGGCCCCGTGGGTGGCGACGTGGACGGCACCGAGGTCGGAGCGGCCCGGCAGTCCCATCTCGACCACGACGGCGTCGGCGCGGGCGGCCAGCAGGTGCCGGAGCGCGTCGGCCTGCCAGGGGTGGCGGTGCGCGTCGCGGACGACGATGACCAGGGGGCGCTCGGCCGCCGCGGCGAGCACGGCCTCGATGGCGCCTCCGGTGGCCGTGGCGGCGGCCAGCCGGGTGACCGTGGTGCCGGGCAGGAGCTTGCCGAGCGGCTCGCCGACACCCCACGGGGTGTCCTTCTCGATGGCGAGGTTCATCTCGGGGGCGAGCTCGACGACGTGCGGCGGGGCGGGCAGGGGGAACACCGCGGCCGAGGAGCGGCGGGTGGTCCGCAGCGCCCGCCGGGCGGCGGCCAGGCCGATCGACGGGGTGCCCGGACCGCCGGGGAGGCCCGGATGCACGCTCCGGCGGGCGGTCGTGGTCCAGAGGGCGAGCTCGCAGACGCGCCGGGAGGCGTCGGCGAGCCGCTCCTCGGAGAGCCTGCCCTCGATCACGGCGTCCACGATCGCGTCGCGGATGCCGATCGCGGTCTCCTCCCCCGCGTGCTCGCCTCCCACGCAGATCGCGTCGGCGCCCGCGGCGACGGCGAGGACCGAGGCCCCGCCGATGCCGTACGGGCCGGAGACGGCGGCCATCTCGATGCCGTCGGTGACGATGACGCCCTCGAAGCCGAGCTCGACCCTGAGCAGGTCGTGCAGGACCGGGCGGCTGAGGGTGGCGGGCATCGCGGGGTCCAGGGCGGAGACGAGCAGATGCCCGGTCATGACCGTGCGCACCCCCTGCTCGACGGCCGCGCGAAAGGGCCGCAGCGCCACGTCGTGCAGTTCTCCGAGGGGAGCGGGGACGAGAGGCACGCCGTGGTGGGAGTCGACCGAGGTGTCGCCGTGGCCGGGGAAGTGCTTGGCGCAGGCGGCCACCCCCGCCGACTGCATGCCCCGGATCCAGGCGGCGGTGTGCCGGGCGACGAGGTCGGGGTCCGCGCCGAAGGAGCGCAGGCCGATCACCGGGTTGTCGGGATTGGAGTTCACGTCGGCAGAGGGGGCGAAGTTGAGGTTGACGCCCGCCCGGGCCAGGTCGCGGCCGAGGTCGGCGGCGAGCTCCTCGGTGAGGCCGGTGTCGTCGACCACGCCGAGGGCGAAGCTGCCGGGCCGGGTGCTCCCGCCCGCGGCCTCCAGGCGGGTGACCTCGCCCGACTCCTCGTCGATGCCGACCAGGACCTGGGGGTTCTCCTCCCGCAGCGCGGCCGTGAGATCGGCCACCTGGGAGGGGGTGGCGATGTTCCTGGAGAACAGCACCACCCCGGCCAGCCCCTCGCCGAGCCGGCGCCGGAGCCAGTCGGGCGGGGACTTGCCCTCGAAGCCGGGAAAGACGACCGTCTCCGCCAGGCGGAGCAGCTCTGGGCCGCGCTTCATTCACCCCTCCTCGCCTGACGGCCGGTCGGCGTTCCTGCCGAAGACGCGCAGACACCACGTTGTACCGGACCCCTGGGGAAAGCGCTCCCACAGCGGCTTTGCGCAAATCTAATAGGAAAGTTTCCTAATTGCTAGTGGGCTGACCATAGGCCTTCGGCTCATGATTTTGCAGATCGGGACGATGGACGGGTTCGAGGCCCGCTGGTACGGAGCCGGGAACGAGAGCCGCCCGCGTGCGGCGGGACCCGCCACCGTCCCGCGGCGGACGCGGCGGACCGTCCCGCGGCGGACGCGGCGGGCGTTCGGTCAGGGCCGGCGACGGGAACGAGCCGGGAACGGGAACGCGCCGGCGCGTTCCGGTGAACAAGCGATTGCGCAAGGGCTCATAATGGGGGCGTGAACACGCGAAAGAACTCCGGCGGCGCGACCACCACCCCGGTCAGGCGCCAGGGCGGGACCAGGCGCGCGGCCACATCCGGCCCCGCCTCGGAGCGCCGTGACCATCTCGTCAAGCTCGCCGCCGAGCTCTTCGCCCGCAAGGGTTTCCAGGCGACCACCGTCCGGGAGATCGCGGAGGAGGCCGGCATCCTGTCCGGAAGCCTCTATCACCACTTCGACTCCAAGGAGACGATCGTCGACGAGGTGCTGACCACCTTCCTCGACGACCTCGTGGGCCGTTACCGCACCGCCCTGGACCAGAACGGCGACCCCCGCACGATCCTCTCAGAGATGGTGCGCATCGGGTTCAGCACGCTGGAGCCGCACCGCGCGGCGATCACCGTCATGCAGAACGACTGGAACTACCTGAGGTCCCTGCCCGGCGACCGTTTCGACTACCTGGTCAAGGCCGAGGACGAGGTCGAGCGCATGTGGGTCGAGCAGATCAGGCTCGGCCAGGCCGACGGCCTGTTCCGTGCCGACGTCGACCCCAAGCTCACCTACCGCATGATCCGCGACACCATCTGGGTGGCGGTGCGCTGGTTCCGCCCGGGAGGCCGCCTCAACACCACCGGCCTCGCCGAGCACTACATCACCGTCCTGTTCGACGGCCTCGCGACCGGCGAGCGGAGTAGCCAGAAGGCATGACGCCCGCGGAACCGGCGCGGCGAGCGGCGCGGCCTGTGAGAATCAAGCGTCCGCGAAGCGAACGGGAAGTGGTGGGCGAGCATGGAGATACTGCAGAAGGCCGTGCGAACGGCGCTCACCGACGTGGCCGACCCCGCCAAGGCCCCGGTCATGCAGGCCTACATGAAGTCGTCGATGCCGTTCCTCGGCGTGCAGGCCGCTCCCCGCCGCGCCGCGCTGAAGCGGGTCTTCGCCGACTACCCCGTCGACACGGCCCCCGCGTGGCGGGAGGCGGCGCTGGCCCTGTGGCGCGGGGCCGAATACCGCGAGGAGCGTTACGCGGCGATCGAGCTGACCGGCTTCCGCCTCTATCGCGCCTTCCAGACGCTCGACGCGCTGCCGGCGTACGAGGAGATGATCGTCACCGGAGCCTGGTGGGACTACGTCGACGAGCTCGCCGTCCACCGCGTCGGCGGCCTGCTCGCGGCCTTCCCCGACACCATGCGCCCCCTCATGCTCCGCTGGGCCCGCGGCACCGACCTGTGGAAGCGCCGCACGGCCATCCTCAGCCAGAACCGCTTCAAGTCCGCCACCGACACCGGCCTGCTGTACGCCTGCATCGAGCCGAGCCTGTCCGACAACGACTTCTTCGCCCGCAAGGCGATCGGCTGGGCCCTGCGCGAGTACGCCAAGACGAACCCCGGCGAGGTCGTCCGCTATGTCGACCACACCCGCATCAGCGGCCTGAGCCGCCGCGAGGCCCTGAAGAACCTCCCGGCCCGCTAGTGTCTCCCACGCCTGGAACCCACCTCGGGCGTCAAGCGGGGAGCCACGGGTCTCCTCGCCCCTTTTCCCGTGTGAACGACTGTTCCCGTGTGAACGACTGTTCCCGTGTGAACGACTGTTCCCGTGTGAACGACCGCGAAGACGGTGATTCCGAGCCTCACCGGCTGTGACCTTGTTCTAAGATCCGCCGGCCTTCAGGATCTCTGCGACGATCACGAAACTGATTCCCATGATTCCGCTGACCGACGCGACGACGCCGATGGGCAGACCGCTTTTACTCTGTGTTTCCATGTGTCGCAGAATGGCCAGCGCGACAAAGCAGACCAGCATCGACATCATGCCGGCCGCTGTCATCCCTTCGAATCCCGGTGCGACGAGAAGAACCACGCCCCAGATCGCGACGACACCGACCACGGTGTAGGGAGCGAACCTCAGGAACACGCCCCTGTCCGCCGTGTTCCGCCGAGCCTGTGCCTTCATGTTCCGAAACCGCTGCGCCCGCAGCCGCTTTTCTCTCTTGTTCAATCGCTGTTTCGGCTTGTTCACACGTTCTCCTCCGCGCCGCAGAGTCGCCCCACCGTGAAACGGCCTACACCGGATTTTGGTTCCGATCATGTGGTGTCAGGAATTCCTGTACAGCACCGGAAATCGGCTTCGTACGCGATCGGCTCACCTGCGGCCCGCCCCGCGTGCGGAACCCTGATCCCGGCCTCGGCTCCCCGGCCGCCGTGACAGGTGGTGGCCTCGACGCCTTCGCGGGGGTGGCGGCAGGCGGTGGCCCGGGACACTCGATGATCACGGCCGAGCTCGGGGATGTCGCCCTCGCCACGAAATCGGCGCGGCACCGTGTCGAGGGTGCCGCGGAGGGCCCCGGCGGGGTGGGGTGCCGCCGGAGCCCCGGCGCGGGCTAGCTGATCTTGAAGGGGTCCCCGTAGACCTTCCAGGACAGCGGGGTGTCGAGGTCGAGGTTGCCCTTGTTGAGGAAGACGCGCTGGGCGGTGTCGACGCGGCTGGTGTCCTCGTGGGCCTCCTCGGCCTTCATCGCGACCTTGCGGGCGTCGAGGAAGGCGTGCAGATATCTCGTCTCGTCGCCGCCCTGGGCGGGGGGCTTCGCCTTCTTCAGGGCGTTCCTGCGGATCGCGCCGAAGCTCTGGGGGTCGGTGCCCCCGCCGTGCATGACGATGGCGTCGTAGTAGGCGAACTGCCCGAGGGCGCGCAGGCCGTCCTTCCTGGCCTGGTCGACCGCGGGGTTGAAGTAGACCCGGTCGCGCTCGTCGTTCTGGGCCTGCTGGAAGACGGTGTCCTTGGCGGCGGTGGCCCAGTCCCTGGTGTAGTTCGGATCGAGGCCCTTGTGGGAGTCGGTGCCGTCGACCTTGCGCAGGGCGGGGAGATACTTGGCGAGCACGTTCCCCGGCTTGAGCCGGGTGTAGCGCTCGACGAGGTCGAGCATGTCGCCGGTGCCCGAGCAGAAGCCGATGATCCCGGCGGTGTAGCCGCGGCCGTCGTCGATGTCCTCGATGTACTTGTACTGCGCCTTCCAGTTCAGCGAGGAGTTCTCGGCGCTGGACACCAGCCGCATGGCGATGTCCTTCTTGCGCGGGTCGGTGAGGTCGACCGCCGCGGAGGACACGGACAGCCCGGCGGGCGCCGCCGCGGACCCCGCAGCGGGGGCGAGAGCGACGGTGTGCCCGGCGCCGGCGGAGGCGATCAGGATCGGGACGGCGACCGCGACCACGGCCGAGGCCGGCAGGAGACGCGTGGTGCGGCGGCCGGGGCGGGGGTTCGACGAGAAGGGCACGTGTCTCTCCAGGAAAGGGGATGGAGGAACGCCCGGAGGCTCCCCGGGGAGGAGAACCCCCTCCAGGGCAGGAGGGCGGTTCCGTGAGGGCTCTCCGGGATGGGGGCGAAGGCCGCGGGCGGACAGAGGATACGGGGTGGAGAAGGTGACCCTCGGTGAGGCGACCCGCACCACTCGTTAGGAAACTTTCCTAACGAACCTACTCCTCACCACTCCCCACCCGTCAACCCGTTCGCGCCGGCCCAACCTGAAGGCACCCTTATGAAAGGCTCAAGCCTTACGGGAGGCTCAAGCGGTCACTACTTGAGCGCGCCCGCGGTGAGGCCCTTCTGGATCTGGCTCTGGAAGAGCGTGTAGACGATCAGCATCGGCAGGATGGCCATGCTCAGCGCGGCGAACAGGGCCGACCAGTCGGCGTCGTAGCCCGCGGCCGTGGAGATGTCGGCGATGCCCTGGGTGAGCACCCACTTGTCCCGGTCGGAGTTGAGCAGCACCAGGGGCAGCTGGTACTGGTTCCACTGGCCGAGCACGTTGAAGATGGTCACGCTGACGATGCCCGGCTTCGCCATCGGCAGCATGATCTGGAAGAACACCCGGGCGTGCGAGGCCCCGTCCACGAAGGCCGCCTCGGCCACCGCCCCCGGCAGCGTCCTGAAGAACGCCGCGAGGAAGAAGACGGTGAAGGGCAGCGAGTACGCGATGTAGACGAGTATCAGCCCGCCGTGCGTGTTCAGCCCGATGAACGGGCCGATCACCGGGACCGTCCCCATGTTCTGCACGACGAAGAACAGCGGGGTCAGCGCCAGGTAGACCGGGAAGGCCAGGCCGGAGACGAACAGCAGGTAGATCGTCCGGTTGCCCCGGAACCGGTAGCGGGCCAGCACGTACGCGGCCATCGAGCCGAACAGCATCGTGCCGAAGGTGCCGAAGGCCACCACGACGATGCTGTTGATCATGTACTGGCCGATGTGCGCCTGCTCCCAGGCGCGGGCCCAGTTGTCGAGGCGCAGGGAGGCCGGTAGCGACCAGGCGTCGCCGAAGATCTCGTCCTCGCTCTTCACCGACGCGAGGAACGTCCACACGATCGGCACGACCACCAGGACCGTCCAGACCAGCAGCGCGACGTGCGTCAGGGCCGACAGGGGGCCCAGGCGCCTCCTGCGCTCCTCGCGGGCCAGGGCCCTGCTCGGGGAAATCACGACGTCCGCCACTAGAACTCGATCCGCTCACGCCGCGACAGGCGCAGGGCCAGCGCCGCGAACCCGATGGTGAAGAAGAACAGCACCACGCCCATCGCGGAGGCGTAGCCGAACTTGAAGTACTGGAAGGCGGTGCGGTAGATCTCCGCCGCCATCACGGTCGTGGAGTGGTCGGGGCCGCCGTGCTCGGCCGTCATCACCCACACGATGGCGAAGACGTCCAGCGCGGCGATGCCGAGATAGACCCAGCCGACCTGGATGGTGTCCCACAGCAGCGGCAGCGTGACCCGCAGGAACAGCTGCGGCCCCCCGGCGCCGTCGATCGCCGCCGCCTCGAACAGGTCGCGCGGGATGGAGGCGATGCCCGCCGAGAAGAGCACGACGTAGAAGCCGACCGCCTGCCAGACCAGTACGGCGAGGATGGACCAGAACGCGACGTCGGTGCTGGACAGGAAGCCGATCGGCTCGAACCCCAGGGCGATGAGCGGCGCGTTGAGCATGCCGCTGCGGTCGGGCCTGAAGACCTGCTGGAACAGCACGGCGACCACGGCGACGGCCAGCACCTGGGGGAAGAAGAACACCACGCGGTAGAACTTCGACCCCCAGATGCCCCCGGTGCCGCCCCGCCCGCCCGCGTTGAGCAGGAAGGCGAAGAAGAGCGCGATCCCCAGCGTGAGGATCGGCATCAGGACCAGCAGGACCAGGTTGTGCCTGACCGCCTGCCAGAACACGTTGTCGGCCAGCAGCCGCTGGAAGTTCTCCAGGCCCACGAGGCGCGGGCTCGCGTTCACCCCGCGCCAGTCGGTGAACGCGATGTAGAAGGCCTGCGCGTAGGGCGCGATCACATAGATCAGGTAGAGCGCCACCGGGATCGCGAGGAATCCCGTGACGAACCGTGTCCTGCCGTGGTTCATCGCCGGCCTGCCGTTCCCCTCGGTGGCGCGCCGCCGCCCGCCGGCGCCGTCCCCCCATGGTTCATGACCTGGTCGCCCTTCCCGGGACGGCTCGCCGTCCCGTCCCGCCGTGCCCGGTGGCCGGCCGGCCGTCCCCCGGCCGGCCCGCCGCCGCGTGCCGTCGTCACCGGCTGAACTTCTTCACCGAGGAGTCGTCCTTGATGGCGTCGGCCTTGCGCTGCGCGCGCTCCGCCCACTGGTCGACGGTGAGCTTGCCGGCCATGAGCTGCCCGGTCGCGGCGGCCACCTCGTCGTGCAGCTCGACGTACCACTTGCGGAACAGGAACCAGACGGCGTTGTCGCCCGCCGCCTCCAGCGCGGCCGAGGCGCTCTTCAGGCCGGGCTTGAGCGTGCGTCCCTCGCCGGCGCCCTTGACGACCGTGAGGGTGGAGACCATCTCCATGAACTTGCCCGCGCCCTCCTTGGAGAGCATGGCACGCATGTACTCCAGGCCCGCGCGGGGATTGGCCGACTTCGCCGGGACGACGTACTCCTCGCCCGGCTGGGCGTGCAGGGTGCCGTACGGGAGGGCGTCGGAGGAGCCGAAGTCGGGGAGCGCGAACATCGCGTAGCCGAAGTCGGCCGGCGTGGAGTCCTTCTGCTCGTTCTCCAGCCAGGAGCCGCAGGGCAGCATCGCGACCTGGCCCTTGTTGTGCGCCGTCTGGGTCTGGACGTGGTCGAGCCCCGCGGTGCCCTGCAGCAGGTACTTCGAACCGATCTCGACGAAGGCCTCCGCGGCCTGCCTGACCGGCTCGGCCTTCCAGGCGCCGTCCTGGAGGTTGTCGATGTTCTTCAGCACGTCCTTGCCGCCGATCTTCGCGGCGAGCGTGAGGATGGTCTCGTAGATGTAGAACGGGTGCTTGCCCGCGTAGGTGAAGGGCGCCATCCTGCCCGACTTCTTGATCGTCTCGCACAGCGCCAGGAAGTCGGCCCAGGTCTTGGGGACCTGCCAGCCCTCGGCCTCGAAGAGCTTCTGCGAGTACCAGATGCCCCAGACGGTGTTGGCGTAGTTGAGGACGTACGGCTTGCCGTCGTAGCTGCCCAGCTCGATCGCGTTCGGGTCGATCGTGTCGCGCACCTTGACGGCGGGGTCGTCCCAGCTCGGCGCGTCGTACAGCGGCGTGAGGTCGGCGAGCTGGCCGTCCTGGACCAGGGCGCCGAAGTCCATCGCGTTGGCGCCGGAGTTGTTGACGAACTCCGGCGGGTTGCCGCCGGCGAAGCGCGGCTGGAGGGTCTTGGCGACCTCCTTGGTGGCGTTGTGCTTGATCTCCAGCTTGGGGTACTTGGCCTTGAGCAGCGGCTCGTGGACGCCCGTGGCGTAGGCGTCGCCGAAACCACCGTCGAAGATCCAGATCTCCAGGGGTCTGTCCTCGACGAAACCGAGCGGGTTGGCCGCGCTGGTGACGCCGACGGCGGGCGTCGAGGACGCGGCGCCGCCGTTGCCCGCGGGGGTGGCGCACGCGGACAGGACCGGCAGGGTGAGGCCGGCCAGGGCCGCGCTGCGCAGGAGCTCGCGCCTGGATAGCTGGGTCATGCTTCCTCCTGGAAGTGGCCTGGGAGTGGAAGGCGGTGGTCAGGCACCTCGCCGGATCCTTCCGGCGTAGCGGTTCTCGAGAGCGCGGTTGTGCTCGTCGCCGCCGGTCACGTTGGCGGAACGGTAGATCGGCGGGGTCAGGCCCGCCTCGGTCAGGCCGCGCACCACCTCGGCCACGACCATCTGGGCCAGCAGCGCCGAGGTGATCGTGGACACCGCCCCGAACGTGCCGCCGTCCTGGAGCGGGAGGACCGCGTCGCCGTACGGGGCGCGGTTGTCGAGCACCACGTCGGCGAGGTCGAGCAGCTTGCGGCCCGAGGGGTGGCGGGAGGTCATCGCGGTGCTGTGCTGCACCGACGTCAGGGCGATCAGGTCGTGCCCGTGCTCCTTGACGATCGAGGCCAGCTCGACCACCGACCCGTTCACCCCGGAACTGGAGATCAGCACGAACACGTCACGCGGCTCGACGGGGGCCAGGTCGTAGATGCGCCGGGCGACCGAGGGGTCGCGCTCAAGCTCGCCGGCCGTCCCGAGAAGGATGCCGACCGGGGCGTCCCCGTACAGGACGACGTCGCGCAGGGCGAGACGGTTGCTGGGCACCAGGCCGCCCGCGCGCCCGGCGATCTCCATCGCGATCGCCTCGGAGTGGCCCGAGCCGAACGCCTGGATCACGCCGCCGCCGTGCAGGGACTTGACGATCAGCGCCGCCGCGTCCCCCACCGCGGCCGCCTGGGTCCTGGACACCTCGTCCACCAGTGCCTTGATCTCGTGAACGTACTCGGCCGCCCCGATCTCCACGGTCAGCTCCTCTCCACGCGATGGCTCTCCAGAGCCCGGATCGTCAATTCGAAGGCCTCGTTCGTCTGCTCGTAGGTGCGCTGCGCGACCGCGACGTAGACGGTGTCGAGGACGAAGAGCTGGGAGTGGACGGCGGCCAGGCCGCCCAGCCGGAAGGTGGTCTCGCGGCTGGCGGTGGTCAGCACCAGGTCGGACAGCTCGGCCAGCGGGGAGCGGGCGAAGGAGGTGACCGCGACGGTCAGCGCGCCCCGGTCCCCGGCCTCGCCGAGGGACTCCAGCACCTCGCGGGTCCGGCCCTGGTGGGAGATGCCGATCGCGACGTCGCCCTCGCCGAGCAGCGCGGCGTCGGCGAGCGCCTCGTGGGCGTCGGCGTGGCTCCAGCAGGGGACCCGGATCCGGCGCAGCCGCCCGCCCATCATCAGGGCCACCGCCCCGCTGGTGGAGACCCCGAAGATGAGGACGCGGCGGGCCGCGACGATGGCCTCGGCGACCTTGGCGACGGTGCCCGCGTCCAGCTGGGCCGCCGTCTCCTGGATGAGCCGGGAGTCGGCGGCGGCCATCACGCCGATCGCCGCGTCGAGCGGATCGGTGGGGCCGATCTCGTGGCCCACCCCCGCGTCCCAGTTGGCCTGCGCGGCGCGCCCGTTCTCGGTGGCCAGCGCGACCCGCAGGCCGGCGTACCCGGCGAAGCCGAACACCCGGCAGAAGCGGGTCACCGTGGCGGGTGAGCTGCCGCTCCGCTCGGCCAGCGTGATGATCGTGGAGCGTGCCGCCTCGGCGGGGTCGGCCAGGATCGCCTCCCCCACCCGGCGCAGTGCCTCGGGCAGCGCGGGCGTCTCGGTCTGTATGCGTCCGAGCGCGCCTGCGGCCACAAGCATTCCTTTCATCGAAAGTCATCTGGGTGAAAATTATTCTCAAGTCAAGCTCGCGTCAAGGCCGTCGGGGGCACGGCTGGAGACGCGGTTGGAGGCACGGCCGGGACACAACGCCCGCGGCGCCGTGGCTTGGGAAAAAAATTCCGACAACCTTCGGCGCCCGTCGAGCGTCGTTCCTAACAGAGGTTCCAGAAAAGGAGCCGCCCGACGGAGGCGAACCCCACGATGACTCGACGTCCGGCCGACACGCCGCACCAGGTCCCCAGCGCGCACGTCCACGACGAGCTGGCCGCCAGGCGCGCCCGGCGCGCCAGGGACCAGAGACTGCGCAACGACCCGCACATCCGGCTGCTGGAGCGCGAGCACGGCGTCCGCTTCACCGTCGAGGAGCTCCAGGCGGCGGACCGCCAGGCCCAGGAGCTGCTGGCGCCGCTCCGCCAGGAGCCGCCCCTCGACGAGGAGACCCGGTCCCTGCAGCTGCTCGTCTGGCGCCGTCTGGGCCCGAGGGGGTTCCAGGGGTTCATGCAGGAGCTGGAGGAGATGGAGGCCGAGCTGGCCAGGGCCCGGCACGACGGCTGGGGCGACATCAGCTAGGCCTTCCCCCTCCTCCCCCCGGCGGGTTCCCCCACCCCGGCAGGCCCCCGCGCCCGCCGTCGCGGTCTCACCCGATCACGGTGACGCGACCACCCCCAGGCGAGCGATCGATCGCTCACGTGCGCGGTAAAGTGGAGGGAGATCCACTTTCACGCGTTAGGCCACCATGCTCCATCAGCGACTCCAGCCCTCCACGCCGTACGCCGCCCTGGTCTTCGACTGCGACGGGACCCTCGTCGACACCGCCGCCGCCAACGAGAGCGCCTGGCGGACCGCGCTGGCCGGATGGCAGGTGGACCTCGACCCCGCCTGGTACCAGGCCCGCACCGGCCTGTCCGCCGACCGCCTGCTGGCCGAGCTGGAGACCGAGACCGGAGCCGAACTCGACTACCAGGCGGTGCGCGCGGCGGCGCTGGACGCCTACCAGTGGCTGATCCCCACGGTCACCCCGCACCAGACGGTCAGCGCGGTCGCGCAGGCGCACCGGGGACGGGTGCCGATGGCCGTGGCCTCGGGAGGCGCCCGCCAGGCCGTGGAGGAGACCCTGCGCGTCACCGGCCTGCGTCCCCTCTTCGACGCCGTGGTCACCAGGGACGACGTCCGCTACGGCAAGCCGGCCCCCGACGTCTACCTCCTCGCCGCACGCCGCCTCGGCGTCGCCCCGCACGCCTGCGTCGCCTACGAGGACACCGACGAGGGGGTGGCCTCCGCCCTCGCCGCCGGGATGACCGTCATCGACGTGCGCCCCTCGCTCCGCTAGAACGCCCTCCCCCGGCCCCGCTGGAACGCTCCCCCCGCTGCGCCGGGCACGCCCCCGGCGGCGCTCGCGGCGCGGCAGGGGCGGCTCGCGGCGCGGCAGGGCACGGTAGGGGGACGGTAGGGGGCCACCCCCGAATTGGCTACCTGTACTATCCAATGATGCGGATATCCGAGCTCAGCGCCGCATCGGGCGTGCCCATCCCGACGATCAAGTACTACCTGCGCGAGGGCATGCTTCCCGCCGGGGAGCAGATCTCGGCCACCAGAGCGCGCTACGGCGAGGACCACCTGCGCAGGCTGAGGCTGATCCGGGCGCTGCTGGAGGTGGGACGGCTGTCCATCGCCTCCATCGCCAAGGTGACGGCCGCCGTCGACGACGAGAGCCTGGACCTGCACCGCGTGCTCGGCACCGCGCAGTACGCCATGGCCCCGGCGGTCGAGCCGCACGTGTCCGGCGAGGAGTGGGCGCGCGCCCGCGCCGAGGCCGACGCCATGATCGCCGATCTCGGCTGGCAGGTGGACCCCGAGGCCCCGGCCCGCGACGAGCTGGCCCAGGCCGTCCTCACCCTCGGCCGGCTCGGCATGCCCGCCGACGGCGAGGCCCTGCGGCCCTACGCCGACGCCGCCCTGCGGCTCGTGACCGAACACGAGATCGGCACCATCCCGCTCGACGGCCCCCGCGAGGCCGCGGTCGAGGCCATGGTCCTGGGCACCGTCGTGCACGGCAGGGTCCTCGACATCATGCGGAGACTCGCCCACGAGTCGGTCTCGGCCCGCGTCTTCGGCGCTTCCTGACCCACATAGGACACTGCCTCACACAGGACAAAGGGGATTCAAACCACCTGGAGCAATAATCGGTCTCCCGTGTGACACATGTCTCCATCGTTCCAATCGTCCCGCGAAATGGCAGCTCACAGCCCTGAAACAAGGGTGTGCGGATTTCCAACACGGCCACTGCCTGCTCATATAGGGCTGGGTAACACCCTGTTCACATACGGGCAACAGCTGCGAAATCGCGACTTGCGAATCTTTGGGGGCAGCAGATCCCTCCATCCCCAAGGACTCCGCCGATGACCTTCAAGGCTGAATACATCTGGATCGACGGCACCGAGCCGACCGCCAAGCTTCGTTCCAAGACCAAGGTGATGGCGGACGGCGCGGAGCTCCCGATCTGGGGCTTCGACGGGTCCAGCACGAACCAGGCCGACGGCTCCTCCTCGGACCGCGTGCTCAAGCCGGTGTTCACCTGCCCGGACCCGATCCGCGGCGGCGACAGCGTGCTGGTGCTGTGCGAGGTGCTCAACATCGACATGACCCCGCACTCCAGCAACACCCGCGCCGCCCTCGTCGAGGTCGCCGAGAGGTACGCCGACCAGGAGTCCTGGTTCGGCATCGAGCAGGAGTACACCTTCTTCAAGGAGGGCCGCCCGCTCGGCTTCCCGATCGGCGGCTTCCCGGCCCCGCAGGGTGGTTACTACTGCGGCGTCGGCGCCGACGAGGTCTTCGGCCGCGAGATCGTCGAGAAGCACCTCGACTACTGCATCGAGGCGGGTCTGGCCATCTCCGGCATCAACGCCGAGGTCATGCCGGGCCAGTGGGAGTTCCAGATCGGCCCGGCCGGTCCCGTCGAGGTCTCCGACCACATGTGGATCGCCCGCTGGCTGCTCTACCGCACCGCGGAGGACTTCAACGTCGCCGCCACCCTGGACGCCAAGCCGGTGAAGGGTGACTGGAACGGCGCGGGCGCGCACACCAACTTCTCCACCAAGGCGATGCGCGAGGGCTACGACCCGATCGTCACCGCCTGCGAGGCCCTCGCCGCGAACGCCCTGGAGCACGTCAAGCACTACGGCTCCGGCATCGAGGACCGTCTCACCGGCCTCCACGAGACCGCCCCCTGGAACGAGTTCAGCTACGGCGTCTCCGACCGCGGCGCCTCGGTCCGCATCCCGTGGCAGGTCGGGGTGGACAAGAAGGGCTACATCGAGGACCGGCGTCCGAACGCCAACGTCGACCCCTACCTGGTCACCCGCCTCATCGTGAACACCTGCTGCTCCGCTCTGGAGAAGGCCGACCAGGTCTGATCCCGGCCGACAGACTCGAAGGCCGCGGACGCCCTGCCGGGGGCGTCCGCGGCCTTCGGCATCCCACCCCCCGGCCCGCCTCCTTCCACCCCTTCCCGGCCGGAACCGGAACCCGAGCTCAAGGTCGCCGGTGTCCGGACCCCCGGCGGGCGAATCGGCCGGCGGGACCACCGGCGAGACGGCCGGGCACGGCGAGGGCGAGCAAGCCGGAGATAGGCAAGACGAGACGTTCCGACTCGCTGAGTGGTACATTCGGGCACGTGAAAACACCGAACCCGGCCCGTCGCAGCGAGCAGTCGCGCCAGGCCATTCTGAGTGCCGCCTTCGACCTGGTCGCCGAGTCCGGATACGCCAAGCTGACGGTGGAGGCGATCGCCGCCCGCGCGGGGGTGGGCAAGCAGACGATCTATCGCTGGTGGCCGTCCAAGGGCGCCGTTTTCGTCGACGCCGTTCTCGCCATGACCGGGGACGAGAAGGGGCACTTCGCGCTGCCCGACACCGGCGACCTCGGCGCCGACCTCCGCGTCGTGCTGCGGGCCATCGTCGACGAGTACAACGACTCCAAACTCGACACGATGAGCCGGGCGATGACCATCGAGGCGTTGAACGACCCCGCGATCAACACCGAGATCATCGAGCGGATCATGGGGCCGCACCTGGAGGCGACGAGGGAGCGGCTGCGCGCCGCCAGGCGGGCGGGCCAGGTGGCCGAGGACGCGGATCTGAGCGTGGCCGTCGAGCTGCTGTACGGGCCGATCTACCACCGCTGGATGCTGCGCACCGCACCCCTCACCCACGAGTACGCCGACACGGTCGTGGAGTTCGCCCTCAGGGCCCTGAGGGCGGGATAGCGGCGATCGGGAGCGCGGACCGGACCGAAATTACCGGGCACGCCACCCGCGCGGAGCGGGCCCCGGCCGCCCGGCGACCCCCGCCGGGAAGCTCGCCGGTCCGGGCGGGGTCCGGACCGGTGCCGGCTCCGGCGCGTGATCGTCTCCAGGCGTCTGAGCACGCACGATGAATCCGCCGGACCAGAACGAAAGTAAAATGTTTCCACGGGGAGCGCTCCCTCGCCCCGTTCCCCCAGTTCCGCGGGCCGGCACGAGTTCACGTCACGAAAATCCTACAAAACAGGTGCTTTAGGACAGCGCTAAACGGGTACCTCGCGCCGTACCATAACTGCGATGCGGGACGTAGTGGAGCAATTACAGCGCCTGGGCATGTCGGGCTACGAGGCCAAGGCGTACGTCACCCTGGTCGGTGCCGGGCAGCCCCTCAACGGCTACGAGGTCGCCAAACGTTCGGGCGTGCCGCGCAGCACCGTCTACGAGACGCTCGGCAAGCTGGTGGCCAAAGGGGCGGCCTACGAGTTACGCGGCTCCGACGACGCCACCGACTACCTGCCGCTGCCGCCGCGATCCCTGCTGGAGCGCATGCGCAGGGAGTTCACCGACTCGATCGAGTCGCTGGAGGTCTCGCTGCCCGCGATCGTGGCGCCGCCCAAGGCCCACCTGATCCACAACCTCAAGGACGCCGGGGCGCTGCTCGCCCGGGCCGAGGACGTGGTGGCCGGGGCACGCGGTGACCTGTTCCTGTCGATCTGGCCCGAGGAGATGGGACTCCTCTCCTCGTTGATCAGGCGGGCGGTCGAGCGCGGCGTCGAGACCTCGGTGATGCACTTCGGCGCGGCGCGGGAACCGGTCGGCGACCTGTACGAGCACCGCTTCCCCTCCCCCGGCGCCGTCCCCGAGGGCGAGGGGGGCGCGAAGGAGGACCCCGACCACCGGCTGCTGGTCGTCGCCGGGGACCGGCGGGAGGCCCTGATCGGCGGCTTCGCCGGCGGCACCGCGTGGGGCGTCTACACCGAGGACCCGGCCGTCGTCGCGATGGCGGTCGATTACGTCAGGCAGGACATCGCCCTGCAGATCGTCGCCGACCGGGTCGGGCACGAGACCATGCGCGAGATCCTGTCCACCGACCCCGGCCTCAGACGCCTCCTCGCGGACCGCGACCGTCCGGCCACCCTGCTGCGTGCCGCCGGAGTACCCGGTCACCGTCCCTACGGTTCCCCTCCGTCCCCTGGGACCCCCGCTCCCCACGACCACGCCTGACAGATGTTTGGTTTAACACTGATGTGACATCCTTCGAAGAGATTGTCTCCATATCGGATGTCTCCATATCGGGGGAAGGCAGGACATGGAAAAACCGGTCATCATGACGGTCGACGACGATCCCGGCGTGTCCCGTTCCGTCGCCCGGGACCTGCGGCGGCGCTACGGCCACTCCTACCGCGTCGTCCGGGCCGACACAGCGGCCGACGGCATGGCCAGCGTCCGCGAGCTGCGGCTGCGGGGCGACGACGTGGCGGCGATCCTCGCCGACTACCGGATGCCCCAGATGAACGGCGTGGAGTTCCTGGAGCAGGCCATGGACCTGTATCCCTACGCGCGCCGCGTGCTGCTGACCGCCTACGCCGACACCGAGGCCGCGATCCAGGCGATCAACGTGGTCGACCTCGACCACTACATGCTCAAGCCCTGGGACCCGCCGGAGGAGAAGTTCTACCCGGTGCTGGACGCCCAGCTCGACGCCTGGCAGCGGACGGACCGGCGCGAGTCCGACGAGCTGCGGGTGGTGGGCGCCCGCTGGTCGGCCCCGTCGTACGAGGTCAGGGACTTCCTGTCGCGCAACCAGGTGCCCTACCGCTGGATGCTGGCCGACTCCCCGGAGGGCGCCGAGCTGCTCGCGGCGGCCCAGGAGAAGGCGGCGGGGGAGAAGGCGGCCGTCAGCCCGGCCAGGCTGCCGCTGGTCATCACCGGCGACGGCACGAAGCTCGTCGCGCCGAGCCCCGCGGAACTGGCCCAGGCCGTGGGGCTGTCCACCGCCCCGGCCACCGACTTCTACGACCTGATCGTGATCGGGGGCGGCCCCGGCGGGCTGGGCGCCGCGGTCTACGGCGCCTCCGAGGGGCTGCGGACCGTGATGGTCGAGCAGCACGCCTCGGGCGGGCAGGCGGGCCAGAGCTCCAGGATCGAGAACTACCTGGGCTTCCCGGACGGCGTCTCCGGCGCCCAGCTCGCCGACCGGGCGCGGCGCCAGGCCGCGAAGTTCGGCGCCGAGCTGCTCACCGCCCGCACGGTCACCAGCCTGGAGGTCAAGGGCCGGGCCCGGGTGGTCGGCTTCGCCGACGGCGGCACGATCGCCGCGCACACCGTCATCCTGGCCACCGGCGTCTCCTACCGGCGGCTCAACGCCCCCGGCCTGGACGACTTCATCGGCTCCGGCTGCTACTACGGCGCGGCCCTGACCGAGGCGCCCGAGTGCGCGGACCGCGATGTCTACATCGTCGGCGCCGCCAACTCGGCCGGCCAGGGCGCGGTCTACCTGTCGGGGTACGCCAGCAAGGTCCACCTGATCGTCAGGGGTGAGGGTCTGGAGCGGACCATGTCGCACTACCTGATCGAGCAGATCTCGCGGATCCCGAACATCGAGGTGCACACCGAGACCGAGGTGGTCGGCGCCGAGGGCGAGGGCCACATGGAGCGGATCACGCTGAAGGGCCCCGAGGGCGAGCGCACCGTCGAGGCCGAGTGGCTGTTCGTCTTCATCGGCGCCCAGCCGATCACCGACTGGCTCGGCGACACCATCGAGCGCGACGCGAGAGGCTTCGTCCTCACCGGCCCCGACCTGACCGCCGACGAGAACAGGCCGCGCAACTGGCCGCTCCGGCGGGAGCCGTACCACCTGGAGACGAACGTGCCGGGGGTGTTCGCCGCCGGCGACGTCCGGGCCGACTCGATCAAGCGGGTCGCCTCGGCGGTCGGAGAGGGCGCGATGGCCGTGGCGCTCGTCCACCGCTACCTGGAGAAGACATGACCGCCCCGGACCAGGTCCCTCCCGGCGCCCACGAGAAGGGGAACATGATCGACATCGACGTGCTCCGCGGGCTGTTCCTCTTCGAGAAGCTCGACGACGACAAGCTCCGGTGGCTCGCGAGGTACGGCGACGAGGAGGAGTACGACGCGGGCGAGGCGATCGTCAAGCAGGGTGATCCGGCCGACTGCTTCGCCGTGCTCATCGACGGCGAGGTGGTGATGATCACCGAGACCACCGCCGGGCCGGTCACGATGACCCCGAACTCGCAACCCGGCGTCTACGGCGGCGCGGTCCTGGCCTACCTGGGCGACCGCGCCCCGGCCACCTACGGCCATACGCTGCGCGCCACCAAGCCGACGCGCATGTTCATGCTTCCGGCCAGGAAGTACGGCATGATCATGGCCGAGTGGTTCCCGATGGCGGTGCACCTTCTGGACGGGGCCCGGCTGGGCGGGATGGCCCAGCGGGAGTTCATCGACCGGCGGCAGCGGCTGACCGCGCTCGGCACGATCACCGCCGGGCTCACCCACGAGCTCAACAACCCGGCCGCGGCGGCCGTACGGGCCGTGGACGACCTGCGGGAGAAGGTGAAGAGCACGCGCAGGAGGCTGGCCACGCTGGCCGAGGACGGCATCGAGCCCCAGCGGCTGCGCGCCCTGATCGACCTGCAGGAGGCGTGCGCCGCCAGCATCTCCGAGCCGTCGCCCCGCTCCCCGCTGGAGATCTCCGACGCCGAGGACGAGCTGGCCGACGCCCTGGAGGAGGCGGGGGTGGAGGACGCCTGGGAGATCGCCTCGCCTCTGGTGGCGGCCGGGTTCAAGGTCGCCAAGATGGACAAGATCCGCGAGGCGCTGGGCGAGCGCTACCTGGACGAGGCGATGCACTGGCTGTCGGAGGCCATCGAGATCACCCAGATGCTGAACGAGGTGACGGACTCGACCGAGCGGATCTCCTCCCTGATCGCCTCCGCCAAGCAGTACTCCCAGATGGACCGGGCGCCGTACCAGACGGTGGACGTGCGGGAGCTGCTGGACAGCACCCTCACCATGTTCCGCGGCAAGATCCCGCCGGGGATCACCATCGCCACCGACTACGACCCCGAGCTGCCGCCCATCCCCGCCTACGCCGGGGAGCTCAACCAGGTGTGGACCAACCTGATCCACAACGCGCTGGACGCGATGGCCGGCACCGGCATCCTGACCGTCCGCACCCGGCTCGAACACGACACGATCGCGCTGATCGAGATCTGCGACACCGGCCCCGGCGTCCCCGAGGCCCTGCGCGAGCGGATCTTCGAGCCGTTCTTCACCACGAAGGCGGTCGGCGAGGGAACCGGGCTCGGCCTGGACATCTCCTTCCGCATCGTCGCCGGCCGCCACGGAGGCGACCTGCGCGTGGAGTCGGAGCCCGGCGACACCCGCTTCCAGGTGCGTCTCCCCCTCACCGAGTCGGCCGAGTCCACCTGATACCGGCGGCCGGCACCTCCCGCCCGGCGGCGGGGGTGCCGCCCGACGTCCACGACGTCCGGAGGCCCTGGCCGTCATGGAAGCCGCGCGCGTCCAGAAGCCGCGGACGTCCAGAAGCCGCGGACGTCCAGAAGCCGCGGACGTCCAGAAGCCGCGGACGTTCAGGAGCCGTGGACGCCGCGGGAGATGTCCATCAGGCGGGCGAGGACGGCGCCCCCGGAGACGCGGACACCGTCGTGCTGCCACTCGTTGGTCACCCAGGTCCGCAGGTTGCCCACCGCCCGCGCGGTGCGCATGGACAGGCCCTCGTCGACGTACATGTCGTCGTAGTAGACGGCGGCGGCCACCGGGACCCTGTTGGCGGCCAGCCGGACGGGATCGTAGAGGGCCGGCCAGCCGGTGGCCGTGGCGAGGATCTCGGCGGCGCCCTTGAAGGGGCGGAGCGCGGCGATCTCGTCGAACATCCACGGGTAGATCATCTCCCCGGTGGGCAACGTCGTCGCCGCGTCCTCCTCGAACTCCTCGGGCAGCAGCCGGTGCGCGGCCCAGCCGGTGGCGGCGCCCTGGGCGTAGATCGACTCGTGCAGGACCGCGTAGAGCGGGTTGCCGACGAAGCCGGTGGCCATCATGACCTCGTACAGGAACAGGTCGGAGAGCCTGTCGCCGGTCCAGGCCTCCTCCAGCACCCAGTGCAGGTATTCGGCCCCGTCGCTCATGCCCAGGCACATGCCGAGGGTCTGCAGGCGGCGCACGGTCAGCACGTCGCCGTCGGGGAGGAGGACCTCGTGAAGGCGCAGGTGGCCGGCTATCGCGTCCAGACGGCCCGAGTCGTGCGGGTAGCGGGCGAAGTAGCGGCTCACCTTGTCGCGGACGCGCGGGTAGGTGCGGGAGTAGACGTCGTCGGCGGTGGCGTCGAGCCCGGACAGGCCACCGGTCACGTAACAGGCGGCCAGGCCCTCGGGAGCCCGGGAGAGGTAGGTCAGCGTGATGAAACCGCCGTAGCTCTGACCGAGGGTCTCCCACGGCCGGTCGCCGCAGAGCTCGCGCCGGATCAGTTCGGCGTCGGCCACGATCGAGTCGGCCCGGAAGTGCCCGAGGCGGGCGGCGAGCTCGGCGTCCGTGCCGCGCGCGGTCTTCGCGGTGATGGGGGTGCTGCGGCCGGTCCCCCGCTGGTCGAGCAGGAGGACCCGGTGGGTCTTCAGCGCGTGCCCCAGCCACCCGTCGGCGGCGGCCGGGCGCGGTGACTTGCCCCCGGGACCGCCCTGCAGGAAGAGCAGCCACGGCAGGTCCTCCCCCTGCCGCGCCGGGTCCACCGCCTCGCGGGCGAAGACCTCGATCGTCTCGCCGCCGGGGTCGGCGTGGTCGAGGGGGACGGTGAACACGTGGTCGGTGAGCGCCACACCGGGCAGAAGGACAGTCACCCACGGAAAGCTATCGGACCCGGATGCTCGCTTTCGCCCCAGGTGGAGGACGGCAACCCTGGGCGCGCCCCAGGTGGGGGACGGCGACCCCGGACGCGGAACCGTTCGCCGCGTCGGAGGCGAGCATGGCGACGACGCGGCGGCGGGCACCGCCCGCCCACCGGGGGCTGTCCGCCGGATCCGCCCGGTCCCTGTGCGACCGGGGTTCCGGACATCAGCAGGGGAAGGACGGTGTCTCGGAGTTCGGCGGTGGTCTGGCAGATTCGTTCGTGAGCCGCGATCTTCTCGTTCAGGGCGCCGAGTGTCCTGCCTATCGAGCGCTGTACCGGGAGGGGGGGCGAGCGCGACGGGAAGCGCACCCAGCGCTCTGGTGCTGATGTTGGGCACGGCTGTTCCCGTGCCGTTGCGGGCGAACCAGTTCTGAACAGATGGATGGCTCAGGTAGTGACTGAGGTAAGACGGGTCGACCGATGGGCCGGGGCGAAGTCTGATGATTCCCGTACCGATCACCCACCCTTCCTGTTCCGCCGTTACCAGGGCGTGCTTGCCGACACCCCCGGTTCGTACGCACACGACGTCTCCGGCCATGAGCCGGTAGGAAGGCAGTTTCGCGGCGGCCTCCTCACCGATCCCGTCGGGGATCCCGGTGAATCTGTCGTCGGCGATGTTCCTCGGCTTCATCACGGCGACGGGACCGCCGGAGTCCGCCGGGGTGGAGGATCCCGCCTTCAGCTCGCAGATCTCCTCGAGCCTGACCTCGGTCCAGCCGTCAGGCAGTTCCCCGATGAGTGAACTCACCATCCGAGCCTCCTCAGCTCGTATTCGGCTCTCGTGTCCGCCTCCACCGCCCGTACGTGCAGGTCGTCGAGTTTCCTCAGCAGGGCTTCGACCGTCCGCCCGTCGCCGGACACGGCCGCCGGAAGCGGCATGACGTGTTTGCGGGGATTCAGGTTGTAGTCCTGATCACGAATGTCCCTGATCGGTACGGACGCGGCCGGCGCGGAGTCCGGTTCCTCACCGCGCCGCCGGCGGGCGACGATGTCACCGATCTCCCGGATGTCGTCGGCACCGAGTGCCCGCCGGGTACGGGTGACCATCCGCCCCGTGTGCGAGGCGTCGACGAAGAAGACCTCCTCGCGCGACTCGGTCGGAGGCGTCAGCAGCCAGATGGTGACGGCGACGGCCGTCGAGGAGAAAAGCTGGGGTGGTAACGCGATCACCCCTTCGACGCAGCCGCCCTCCACCATGCCCGCGCGGATCGCCCGTTCTCGCTCGTTCTCGGAGTAGGCGGCGTTGGGTGCCATGACGACGGCCGCGCGTCCTCCCCGCGCGAGCAGGCGACCGCGTGCTGCAACCAGGCGAAGTTCGCGTTGTGGGCAGGCGGTGCCCCATAGGGCCACCATCCGCGGTCAGGGTCGCCGGGGTACCAGTCGCCCATGTTGAAGGGCGGGTTGGTGACGACGTACTCGAATCGCGACCGGGGATACGGATTCCAGAGTTCGTGAACCGGACGAGTGGCGAGGTCGGCGTCCACTCCGTGGAGCGTGAGGTTCATCCCGGCCAGCGTGAGAGTTCGCCCGTCGGAAGTCTCGCCGCGTACCGAGGAAGGCGGCCGGCCGCTCGCCTCCCGGACACGGGCCGCCGCTGCGACGAGCAGTTCGCCCGTCCCGCAGGCCGGGTCGTGAATCGCTTGTGGCAGGTCCGGTGACAGAACCTCGACCAGTGCGCGTACCACAGAGTCCGGTGTATGGAAATTTCCGCTTTTGCGACCTTCCAGTAGCGCGAAGTGTCCCAGCAGCCCGTGGAAGACCTCCGCGCCCCCGCGTCGGCCGACCGCCTGATCGACCGCGTCGGCGATGCCGGCGAGCCTGCGACCGGACCGGTTGAGCGTCCCGAAGCCAGACCAGTCGAGCATCCATTGGTTCGGCAGGACCGCTTCGACCTCTGCGCTCAGGCGTGCCAGGGCAATCGGGCCGTGCCCTTCCCGGAGATCACGTGTGACCGCGTCCCAGCTGCCGCCCCTCCGCACACGCAGATAGACGAGGATGAGTACAAGATCCCGGTACTGGGCCGGGTCCACGGGGCCGCGCAGCCTCATGAGCTTCTCCCACAGGACGTCTTCCTCGTCGGAAGGACCGGGAGGCGCGCCGGAAGGTGCGGGCACGGGCACGGGCCTCTCCTCGTCGGAACGCATGGCCAGGTTCCGACGAAAACGAGTGCCGTATGTGGAACCGGCCGGTTCTCCGACCATGAGCGCGTTGCTCGCGATCACGCGGCGATCGAGCAAGGCGCCGATGACCGACCTCTCGAAAAGCTCCTCGCCGCCGATCGAGACGGGCGAGGGGAAGTCGCGGTGACGGCGTTCCCAGTTGGTCACGGCCGGACGTCGCACCTCCGCCAGCCGGGCTATGTCGGACCGGGACACATAGCCGTCAGGCCTGTTCGTCGCCATGGTCCTCCTTCGGCCTCCGGGCGAGGATCTCAGGCACCCGGTCGAATCGCCGCAGCCATGGCGCGACCTCGGGTTCCAGGTAGCCGAGAAGACGATAGATCTTGGCGTGATCGGCCGCCAGGTGCCGATGGTGGATGGGCTCGTGGTGCATGATCCTGTTACGGAACAGCACCATCGCCTGGAGGTTGTCGCGCAGTTCGCCGCGACGGCCCGAATAGTGCGGGAAGGCCCTGTGCAGCGCCGGCACCCAGAAGTGCCGGTCGTAGGCCTGGCTCAGGAGCGGCACCCAGAAGCCGAACGGCAGTTCGGCGAGCACGTCGTCGGCCGTGAAAGGAATGCCGCTTCTACGACTTCTGCGATCCAGGTCCTCCCGGGCTTTGGCGATCTTGCAGACGTCATGATTCCGCAGCGGTGCCACCCCCCACCAGTCGGCCCGGCCGTAGCGGGCGCGGAGCTGGTCATGCTCCGCGTTCCGCAGCCCTGTCTCCAGGCAGTGCAGGGGACCGTAGAAGGCCTCCGACACCTCGACGTTCCAGTGGTACAGCTGCCAAGCCCGCATGACATTTCGTCCGGAGACGTCGAGGTAGGGCGTGAAACGCGGCGTGGAGAACACCCGCTGAAACCATTCAGGCAATTCGGAGGTCACGACCGCTCTCTCTGGGATCAACCGTTGGGGGCCGGCGGCGCCGGGTAGAGTGGACGTGTAAGCCCCGGGTCCGCCTCTGCTTCGCATGCCGCCCGGGGCACGGCTTTTCCCACGTCGGCTCGGGCTATCGCCGCCCTGGGCGGGCCTGGCGTCCCGAAGATCTCCCTGTCGCGGACGGCGATATCTCCGTACCTGCCGACCCGCAAGCGCAATGCAGTACAAAAACTGTTAACCCCTCTCACGGAGATTTCCGGGAGAAGGTCCTCCAGATCGCCCACGACGGAGGCGACCGCTCCGCGCCTGACAGAACTCCGACCCCGCGACGCGCCCTACGGCCGTGATCTTTCGTGGACCGCGACAGGACCCGGCTCCCGAGAGGCGGGCCTCGCAGGAGGCCCGAAGCCCCTCCGGCACGGATCGGCACTGTCCGTAACCTGGGAAACGACTCGATAACACCATCTTGACGCAGACGGAGCTTTGCCCCTTATATTTCAATATGAATTAAGCCTCGAAGTTGAGCGGTCACCACTCCTCGTGAGCGCTGACAAAGCGCGGGAAGGTGACTCGATGCGCAGAGAGCATCGGCTGGGCACCGGCTGTACGCTGCCCCGGTGCCCGGCCACCGATCGTCGTCCCGGCGCTGCTCGCCAGGCGACACATCCGCGTAACCACGCAAGGAGCGATCAAGGGATGACCCAGACCGACGACCGGACCGGCACCGGCCTGGCCCTGTTCCCGCCCGCTTTCCGCTGGGGGGTCGCCACCGCCGCCTACCAGATCGAGGGCGCCACCGCGGAGGACGGCCGCACCCCCTCCATCTGGGACACCTTCTCCAGGACGCCCGGCCGGGTACACCTCGGGCAGACCGGCGACGTCGCCTGTGACCACTACCACCGCTACGCCGAGGACGTGGCCCTCATGAGGGACCTCGGCGTCGACACCTACCGCTTCTCCATCTCCTGGCCCCGGGTCAAGCCCGACGGCACCGGGCCGGTGAACCCCCGCGGCCTCGACTTCTACGACCGGCTGGTGGACACCCTGCTGGCCGCCGGGATCGACCCGATGGCCACGCTGTACCACTGGGACCTGCCGCAGACCCTGGAGGACGGGGGCGGGTGGACCGTGCGGGACACCGCCCACCACTTCGCCGGGTACGCGGAGGCGGTGTACGACCGGCTCGGAGACCGGATCAAAACCTGGACCACCCTCAACGAGCCGTGGTGCTCGGCCTTCCTCGGGTACGGCACCCGCGACCAGGCTCCCGGCCGCGCCGAGCCGGCCTCGGCCTTCCTCGCTGCGCACCACCTGCTGCTCGGCCACGGCCTGGCGGCCCGTGCCCTGCGCGCGGCGGGCGCCGGGGAGGTCTCGGTCACGGTCAACCTCACCCCGGTGTCCCCCCGCGACCCGCAGGACCGGCACGACCTCGCGGCGGCCAGGCTCGTCGACGGCCTGCACAACCGGATCTTCCTCGACCCCATCGTGAACGGGCGCTACCCGGCCGACATGCTGGAGCACACGGCCCGCTTCACCGGCCTGGACCACATCCTCGACGGCGACGAGGAGCTCATCGGCGCCCCGATCGACTTCCTGGGGGTCAACTACTACGCGCCGACCTACGTCGCGGCGAGGGTCGGCACGCCCTCCTCCGACCGCTTCCCCGGCACCGAAGGCGTCGAGCACCCCGACCCCGGCCTGCCGGTGACCGCCATGGGCTGGCCCGTCGAGGCGGACGGCCTGCGCAGGCTCCTCGTGCGGCTGGCGCGGGACTACCCGTCCACCCCGCTGATGATCACCGAGAACGGTGCCGCCTACCCCGACTCCGCCGAGGACGGCAGGGTGGCCGACGCCGAGCGCGTCGACTACCTGCGCACCCACCTGCTCGCCGCCCACCAGGCGATCCAGGAGGGAGCCGACCTGCGCGGCTACCTGGCCTGGTCGCTGATGGACAACTTCGAGTGGGCCTACGGCTACGACAAGCGGTTCGGGCTGGTCCACGTCGACTACGACACCCAGACGCGCATCCCCAAGGACAGCGCCCTGTGGTACAGCGGGGTCATCGGCAGGAACGGGATCTGACCCGGGAATCCCCGACATCACCGAACGCGGATGCTCCCCGCCCCGGCAAGGGGGCGGGGAGCATCCGCGCCCGCCACCTCGTACGGCCGGTCACCGCGGCCGGCGCCGGGGCGGTCCCGAGGGGCCGCCCCTCCCACGTCACGCGGTGATCGCCAGCAGTTCCGGGTCCACCGGGTGGCGCAGCGGCCGGCCCGCCAGCGCCAGGAGCACCTCCTCCACCGCGTACGCCCCCAGCCTGGCCAGCTCGTTGCCCAGCGCCCCGGCGACGTGCGGGGTGAGGATGACGTTGGGCAGGTCCCACAGCACCGAGTCGGCGGGGACGACCTCGGGCTCGGTCACGTCGAGCACCGCCGACAGCCTGCCGGTGACCAGCTCGGCGACGAGCGCCCCGTGGTCCACCAGGGAGCCCCTGGCGGTGTTGACGAGCGTCGCGCCGTCGCGCATCGCGGCCAGGCGGGCCGCGGTGACCATCCCCGTCGTGGCGTCGGTGGCGGGGGCGTGCAGGGAGACGATGTCGGCGGCGGCGAACAGCTCGTCGACCCCGACCAGGCGGGCGCCGAGCGCCCGCGCGCCCCGGACGTCCAGGTACGGATCGGCGATCAGCACGTCCAGGTCGAAGGGGGCGAGCAGTTCCGCGACCCTCCGGCCGATCCTGGAGGCCCCGACCAGGCCGACCGTCCTGCCGTAGTTGCCGTAGTCCCCGTAGTCGCCGTGGTCGTCCCGCCCCTGGTACAGGCGAAGGTCCTCCCTCCTGTCCCGGTACTCGCGGGCGAGCGCCAGGACGGACTTGCCGGTGAGCAGGATCATCGCCACGGTGTACTCGGCGACCGGCAGGGCGTTGGCCGAGGCGGCCGAGCTGACCGGGATCCCCCGGGCGAACACGGCCCGGCCGACGTGGCCCTTGACGCTCCCCGCCGCGTGCACGACGGCCCGCAGGCGCGGCGCGTGCCGCAGCACGGGCTCGTCGATGAGCGGGCAGCCCCAGCCGGTGACCAGGACCTCCGCCCGCTCCAGGCGCGCCCGCGCCTCGTCGGTCCCGAAGTCGGTGAGCGGCGCCGCCAGGTCGGCCTCGGCGACCGCGCGGAGGCGGTCGGCGACGCCGGGGGGGAACAGACGGGCGGGCAGTCCCGGATACATCGCCGGCACCACCGACGGCGGGCCGGCGGTCACCGGCCGGCCCAGATCAGGCCCCGCCGGGTGAGCTCGTACACGGTGGGGTGCCGCAGGTCCTCCAGCCGGTGGCCGACGGCGGAGAAGAAGACCTTCCCCCTCCCCCACCGGCGGGTCCAGACGACGGGCATCGGGGTCTCCGGGGAGACGAACCGGGTGCTGGCGAGGACCTCGTTGTGGGCGTCGGTGAGCATCCAGTACTGCTCGGTCTCGACGGTGAAGTCGTCCAGCCCGGCGACGATCGGGTGGCCGGCGTGCGCGGGGTCGATGACGACGTCGTAGGTGAGGAAGTCCGCGGGGTGGTGCAGGAAGAGCCCGCCGACCATCCGCAGGTAGTCGTGGCTGCCGTCGAAGGTCGCCACCAGGCCGCCGTGCCAGCCGGCGAAGCCGGTGCCCGCGCGGACCGCGGACACCAGTCCCGCCTCCTGTTCCGCCGTCAGGACGCCGCCCGTCCAGCACTGCACGATCAGGTCGGTCCCGGCCAGCAGCGGCCCGTCGGCGTAGACCTCCAGGTCGTCGGCGACGGTCACCTCGAAGCCCGCGGCGGCCAGCTCGGGGACGAACAGCCCGGTCGCCTCGACGGGGACGTGTCCCTCCCAGCCGCCGCGGACGACCAGCGCCCTCCTCATCGCCGGCCGGCCGGGTCGCTCGCCCACTCGGGCAGGGTGAGCGGGGTGCGCTGGACCCCGATCCACTGGCGCCTGGTGAAGCCCGGCATCTGGTTCTCCGCCCCGTGACGGGCGTGCGCGTCGTTGACGTGGACCTCGCCCGCCCGCAGCCGCTCGGCCACGTCCATGCCGCGCATCAGGTCGGCGGTGAACACCGAGTCCATCATCATCGGGTGCCGGTTGGCCAGCTCGACGGCCTCGTCCTCGGAGTCCACCACCGTCACCGGGATGACCGGCCCGAAGATCTCCTCGGTGAACGCGGGCATGTCCGGGGTCACGTCGGCCAGCACGGTGGGGCGGTAGAACAGCCCGTGGTAGGTGCCGCCGGTGACCAGCCGGGCGCCCTTCGCGATCGAGGGCGCGACGATCCGCTCGTGCAGCCGGTCCCGCTGGCCCTCGCTGATCAGCGGCCCCAGGTCGGTGTCCGGCGACATCGGGTCGCCCAGGCGCAGCGCCTCGACCCGCCTGGTCACGGCCTCCAGGTAGCGGTCGGCGACCTCGCGCACGACGATGTGCCGGCTGGAGCTGATGCACGTCTGCCCCTGGAACTCCAGCGAGGCGATCATGGCGTGGGAGGCGGCCAGCTCGACGTCGGCGTCCTCCAGGACGATGAAGGCGTTGTCGCCGCCCAGCTCCAGGCGGATCGCGCGCAGGTCGGTGGCCGCGGAGGCCGCGACGAGCAGGCCGACCTCACGAGAGCCGGTGAAGTCCAGCAGGTCCAGCCCCCGGTGCTCGGCCAGTGCCCAGCCGGCCTCCGGACCGTCCCCGGTGACCACGTTGAACACCCCGGCGGGCAGCCCGACGGCCTCGGCGGCCTCGGCCAGCACGTGGCCGCCGATCAGCGGGGTCAGCTCGGCGGGCTTGAGCACGATGGTGTTGCCGAACGCCAGGCCGGGCGCGACCATCCGCATGGCGAGGTTCATCGGGTAGTTCCACGGCGTGATGACGCCGATCACGCCCAGCGGCACCGCGCGCGACAGCGAGAGCTTGCCCGCCTTGTACGGGGGCAGGATGTCCCCGGCGTTCTCGGTCGCCTGGACCGACGAGATGAGGAGCTGGCGGATGCTCGTGCCCACCTCGTCCTCGGCCTTGGCCCGCACCCCGCCCGTCTCGCGCACGCTCAGCTCGACCAGCTCCTCGTAGCGGCCCTGGAGGTGCTCGGCGAGGGCCCGCAGGTATCCGGCCCGCTCGGGCGCCGAGAGGGCCGCCCAGGCGGGCTGCGCGGCACGGGCGGCGGCGACGGCCCGGTCGACGTCGGCGGGACCTCCCAGCGCGTACGTGCCGATCCGCGCGCCGGTCGCCTTCTCGTGCACGGGGGCGGCGCCTCCCGAGGAGGCATCATGGAACGTCCCGTCGATGTACAACCTGCCCACAGCCATCCCCTAACTTCATCATCACTCTTAGTACAGAATGCAAAATAAGTGCTGAACGGAGGCGGCGTCAACAGTCCCGGGGACACCGTGAGGGCGGTCGCGGCGCCTCGTCCCCGAGGTCAGACGGGTGCGTGCCCGGCCGCCGCCGGGGTCGGGGGCGGGGGCGTGACGCGGCCCGCGGGGCGCACCGCGTGGCTGCGCAGCAGGAAGTCCTCGACGACCAGGGTGGCCGCGCCCAGGGCGACCGCCTCGGCTCCGAGCCTGCCCAGCTCGATCGACGCCTGCGAGAAGGGCAGGGGCAGGGCGTACCGGGCGGCGGCGGCGCGGATCTCGGGAAGGAACCTCCGCCCGAGGAGGGATCCGGCCCAGCCGCCGAGGATGATGCGCTCGGGGTTGAAGAGGTTGATCAGGTTGGCCAGCCCGGCCCCCAGGCAGCGGACGGCCTCGTCGAGCGCGGGCTGCGCCAGCGGGTCGGCGAGGAGTTCGGCGAAGACCCTCTCCTCGTCGTCACCCCCCAGGTCCCTTCCCGCGCCGGCCAGGATCGCCTCGGCGCCGATGTAGGCCTCCAGGCAGCCCTGGCCGCCGCAGCGGCAGGGGCGCCCGTCGAGGACGATCTTCGTGTGGCCCCACTCGCCCGCGCCGCTCGCCGTTCCCCGGTAGGTGACGCCGCCGTTGATGATGCTCGCCCCGGCTCCCGTACCGATGAAGGTCATGACCAGGTGCTGGGCGCCCTTGCCCGCGCCGAACCAGAGCTCGGCCTGGCCCGTCGTCTTGACGCCGTTGTCGGCGAAGACCGGGAGCGAGGTGCCCTCGCGGATGAGCGCGCCCAGGGGTACGCCGTCCCAGCCGAACGCGCGGGCGTGGATGAGCAGGTCGGAGCCCTGCTCGGCGACGCCGGGGACGCCGAGGCCCATGCCGAGCACCTCGGACTCGGTGACTCCGGCGTCGGACAGGACCGCCTGGAGACCGTCGAGGATGTGCCGGGCCACCACGGCCGGTTCGTGATGGCTGGGGTCGAGGGCGAACTCCTTCCTCGCCCGCTCCTCCATCGCCAGGTCGTACAGCTCCACGCGGACGCGCGTCTCCCCGACGCCCACCCCGACCACGTATCCGTACGAGGGATCGACCTTGAGCATGATCCGCGGTCGCCCGCCGTCGGAGTCGACGGAACCGGTCTCCACCACGATGCCGTCCGTGATGAGGTCGCCGATCACGTTGCTGACCGTGGCGGCGCTGAGCCCGGTGAGCTGGGCCAGGTCGTGCCTGCTCAGCTCGCCGGCGAAGTACAGCGTCCACAGGACCACGGACCGGTTGCCCTTGCGCACGTCACGAAGGGTCCCCCGCTGTGGACGGCTCATGCTTCTCCCCCGGGGAATTAATTTCAGGTGTTAGTACAACTACTCTAGTCACTGCCGGACCTGGCTTTTCTGCCACGCTCCCACCTGGCGGGGCACGGCCCGCCCGTATCGCGCGTGAGGAGAGTTTCCCAGGTCGCGCCGCGCGTCGCCATGCCCGGCGGCACCGTGAGGCCGGCGGGCGGGGAACCCCTGGTCTCCTGGGCCCCGACGGCTCCGGTTGTTAGGCTCGGCCACCAAGCAAGTGCTCACTCCAGAGCACGGGGACGGGCGAGGACGGGCGATGGCGGCAGACGGCGGGACCGAGGGTCGTGTGGGGACGTACGGGCACTGCGACCCACGCTTCTCGCGGGTACGGGAGGTGTTCGACGCGCACTTCGCCGGCGGCGAGGAGCTGGGCGCGGCGTTCGCGGTATTCCTGGACGGCGAGCCGGTCGTGGAGCTGTGGGGCGGGGTCGCCGACCGCCGCAGCGGGCGGGCCTGGGAGCGCGACACCCCCGTGCTGGCGTACTCGTGCACCAAGGCGATCACCGCGACGGTCGCGCAGCTGCTGGCCGAACGCGGCCTGCTCGACGTCACCGCCCCGGTCGCGGACGTCTGGCCGGAGTTCGCGCGGCGCGGCAAGGAGCGCGTCACCGTCGAGCATCTCCTCACCCACCAGGTGGGGCTGCCCGTGATCGAGGAGCAGGTCCCCGTCGAGGAGTTCGAGGACCAGGCCGCCATCGCGGACCGGCTGGCCGGGCAGGAGCCGATCTGGGAGCCGGGCACCGCGCACGGATACCACGCGCTGACGTACGGGTTCCTGGTCGGCGAGGTGGTCCGCAGGGTGTCGGGCAAGTCCGTGAGCGAGATCGTGGCCACCGAGATCTCCGGCCCCCTCGGCCTGGAGCTCTGGGTCGGCGCCCCGGACGACGTGGCGGCGCGGGCGGCCCGGCTGTCCGCCGGGGATCGCCCCGCTCCCCCCGCCGCCCCGCCCGCCGCCTCGCCCGTGGAACCCACGGCGCCAAAGCTGCCGGGACAGGGGCCGGGAGACCCGGTCTACGAGATGGCCAGGGCCTCGCTCGACAAGGACAGCCTGCTGAACCGGGCCCTGGGCAACCCGCCGATCCACCGGCTGCGGGGCGGCGCCAACCACCCGGTCGTGCTGCGCGCGGGCTGGCCCGCGATGGGCGCCGTCACCACCGCGCGGGGCCTGGCGGGTTTCTACCGCGACCTGGTGGCCGGGCGGATCCTGCGCCCGGAGACCCTGCGCGGCGCGACGCGCAGGAGGGTGAACGGCCCGGACAGGGTGCTGTTCCTCGACAGCTCCTTCGGCCTGGGCTACATGCGCCCGGCGCTGACCTTCCTCACCCCCGCGAGAGGCGCGGAGACCGCGTTCGGCCACACCGGAATGGGCGGGTCGCTGGGCCTCGGCGACGTCGAGCACGGCCTGGGCCTTGCGTACACGATGAACAGGATGGCGGGCGCCGCCTCGGGAAACCTGCGCGCCTACCGCCTGGCCGAGGCCGTCTACGAGTCGCTCCCCGGCGCCCACCCGGCCCGCTGACCCCCGCCGATCCCCGGCCTCCCCGGCCTCCCCGGCCCGCCGCCCGCCGCCCGCCGCCCGCCGCCCGCCGCCCGCCGCCCGGGCACGATCGGCTATCGAGCATGGCCCCAGCGTCACCCTTCGCGAAAGTTAACCAACCGTGACAACCAACCACAGGGGTGAGACCGTCGAACAAGTCGACGGCACTCGGAAGGGGACGGGATGGTTCCGGGATACCGCGAGGTTCGGGAACTCGGCGTCGGCGGAGGCGGGCGCGTGGTGCTGGCCACGTACGCCCCCACCGGCGCCTACGTGGCCATCAAATACCTCAACGCGACCCTCAAGGACGATCACCGCTTCCTGGCGCGCTTCCGCGCGGAGGCGCGCGTCATGGTGGAGCTGCAGGACCCGAACGTGGTCCAGCTCTACGAGTACTACGAGGACGTGCTCGAAGCCGCGATCGTGATGGAGCTGGTCGACGGGGTCGCGCTCAGGCGGATCCTGTCCGAGCACGGCAGCACGAGCCCGGAGGCGGCGCTGACCGTGCTCAAGGGCTCGCTGCTCGGCCTGGCCTTCGCGCACGCCGCCGGCGTCGTGCACCGCGACTACAAGCCGGAGAACGTGCTGATCCAGGCCGACGGGGGCAGCAAGCTGGCCGACTTCGGCATCGCCGCCCACGTCGGGGAGGCCGGGATGACCGCCGGCACCCCGGCCTACATGGCGCCCGAGCAGTGGGAGGGGGCGCCGGCGAGCGCGGCGACCGACGTCTACGCGGCCACATGCGTGTTCTTCGAGTGCCTCACCGGGCGCAGGCCCTACCTGGCCGACCACCGCCTCGTGCTGATGCACCGCCACCGGCACGAGGCGATCCCGGTGGAGGGGGTCCCCGGCTCGGTACGCGGACTGGTCACGCGGGGCATGGCCAAGAACCCGGCGAACCGGCCGCAGAGCGCGCGGGCGTTCCTGGAGGAGCTGGAGGCGGCGGCGCTGGCGGCGTACGGGCCGGAGTGGGAGCAGCGCGGGCGGCGGCACCTGGCCGAGCTCGCCACGCTGCTGGCACTGGCGTTCCCGCTGGCCAAGCCCGCGCCGAAGGCCGCCTCCTCGGTCGCCCAGACGGTACTCGGCCGGGTGGGGCGGGCGCGCCGCCCCCGGCTGGGCCCCAGGACCCTGGCCGGGCTGGGGGTGATCACCGTCGCGATGACCGCAGGTGTGATCGCGGCCAACCGGCCGCAGGACCGGCTCTCCGCCGACACGATCTTCACCCCGCCGCCCAGTTCCGCGATGATCGAGGAGACCCCCGCGCAGCGGCGGCGGAGCCAGGTGTCGGCGCCTCCCGACCCCTCCGCCGGGCCGGCCCGTCCCTCGGGAAGTACCGCCGCCAGAAGGCCCGGATCCTCCTCGAACGGCGTGAACCCCGGCCAGATCACCTCGCCCCCGTCACCGGTGCCCACCCGGACGAGGGTCTCCCCGCCCACCGCTCCTCCCTCGCCTCCCTCGCCGACCGGCTCGCAGCCGCCGCCCCCGATGCCCACACGCTCGCGAACCGCCGCCCCCACCCGCCCGCCCGCGCCCGTACCCACATCCACCCGATCGCCGGCACCGGAACCCACCGGAACGGGGGCACCGGGGCCCGTGCACACGGTCAGCGGCCTGAGGATCGTGGGAATCGACTCGCTCGGGACCACGATCGGCTTCCGGGCCTCCACCACGGGAAAGGTGGCGGTGACCGTCACCTTCGCCGAGGGGCCCGATCCCGACCGGCTCGGCCGGGCGGTCCCGCGCACCTCGGTGATCGGCGGGCTGAAGACCTACTCCCACACCGTCCCGCACGACTTCACCGTCCCCGCCTGCGAGCAGACCCTCTACCGCCGGGTCACGGTCTCCACCGTGCCCCGTTCCCCGGGCGGGGCGGTCAGCCTCACGGAGAGGGTCAGCGGCGAGACGTGCGCGCCGTCCACGGTCTCGATCACCTCCTTCGACGGCACCACGGTCGGCTTCCGGGTGAAGGCTCCCAGCACCTGGCCGGTGACCGTGCGGATCGGGTTCGTCCAGACGATCGGGGACACGCGGGAGACGTTGACCAGGAGCATGCGGGAGCTGGAGCTGTCCGGCGACACCGAATACGAGCGGGAGGTGACCGGGAGGTTCGCCGCCCTGCCCCGGTGCGGGGGGCACGCCACGCGGGTGGTGGTGCTCAACACCGACCCCACGGGCGACTTCCCCACCCGGAAAGTCCGGATCGACCTGCCCCCCTGCGCCCCCGGCCCGGGCACGAACCCGGACCCGGACCCGGGTCCGGAAACGACCCCGGAGACGGGCCCGGACACCGGACCGACCCCGGAGACAGGCCCGGACACGGGGCCGGCCCCGGACACGAGCACGGACCCGGGCCCGCGCGAACCCCGGGACTCGGAGAGCCCTCCCGGGAACGGGCCCGCCCTGGTGGACATCGACCTGGGCGGCCTCCTCGACGGCGTCCTGTGAGGTGATCGAGACCGCGCCTGCCCGGTGAGCGGCGACCACCACCGGACCGGACCCGCCTGCCGGCGGAACCCCCGGCCCGGGGCGGGCCACCGGTCCACGCCCCCGCCGGCGCCTGCCCGGGTCACGGGACCCGGGCCGGGGGACACGCGCGGGGAAACGGCCTGCACATAGTGTGGATTGTGCCGGCGGGATCCGGACATACGGCGATCCGCTTGCCGAAGCCGGCGTGAGGCACTGATGGATGAGGTGGCATCGGCCGCCCCGAAGCGGTGGCAGGCGACGGATCTGCCCCCCGAGGTGACCAGTTTCGTGGGGCGTCGGCACGAGATGGCCGAGGTCAAGCGCCTGCTGTCCGGGGCACGCGTGGTGACCCTCACCGGCCCCGGCGGGGTCGGCAAGACCCGGCTGGCCCTGCGCGTCGCCGCCGACGTCCAGCGGGCGTTTCCCGACGGGGTGTGGCTGGTCGAGCTCGCCGGGCTGGAGAACCCGGAGCTGCTCACCGATTCGGTGAACGAGGCCCTGGCGATCAGGGACGTCTCCCACCGGCCCCCCGTGGAGGTGCTCATCGACCACCTGCGGGAGAAGCGGGCTCTGCTGATCCTCGACAACTGCGAGCATCTCCTGCGGGCCTGCGCCGTACTGGCGGGAACCCTCGTCCGCGCGGCCCCCTCCCTGAGGATCCTCGCCACCGGCCGGCAGGCGCTGGGCATCTCCGGCGAGCAGACACTGGTCGTGCCCACCCTGCCGCTGCCGCCGCCACCGGGCTCCGGCGGCGGGCCGCCCGCGGAGCCGGCGGCCCGGTCGGAGGCGGTACGCCTGTTCACCGAACGGGCCACCGCCGTCCTGCCGGACTTCGCGCTCACCGAGGCCAACCGGTCCGCGGTGGAGGAGATCTGCCGCCGGCTGGACGGCATCCCGCTCGCGATCGAGCTGGCGGTCGTGCGGCTGCGCGCCCTGTCCCCCGAGGAACTGCTGGCCCGGCTGGACAACCGGTTCCGACTGCTCACCGGCGGCTCGCCCGCGACGCTGCCCCGCCAGCAGACGCTGCGCGCGCTGATCGACTGGAGCTACGCCCTGTGCACCGAGAAGGAGCGGCTGCTGTGGGAGCGCGTCTCGGTGTTCACCGACGGCCTGGACCTCGAGGCGGCCGAGGCGGTCTGCTCGGGGGACGGCATCGACCGCCAGGAGGTGGTCCACCTGGTGATCGGGCTCGTGGGCAAGTCGATCCTGATCCGGGAGGACCTTCCCTCGACGTCCGCGGTGACCCGCTACCGGCTGCTGGAGACGATCAGGCAGTACGGCAGGGAGAGGCTCGTGGCCTCGGGGCAGGAGAACGCCCTGCAGCGGCTGCACCGCGACCACTACCGGCGGCTGGCGGCGGAGGCGTACGCGGAGCGGTTCGGCCCGCGCCAGGTGTCCTGGCTGGGCAGGTTGAACCTCGACCACGCCAACCTGCGCACCGCGCTGGAGTACTGCTTCGGCGAGGCCGGGGAGACCTCCGCCGCTCTGGTCATGGCCACCGACCTGCTCTACCACTGGACCACGAGCCACTACCTCAGGGAGGGGCGCCACTGGCTGGACCTGAGCCTCCTGTGCGGTACCGGCTCCGACGAGGTCCGGGGCCGCGCGCTGTGGTCCAACAGCTGGCTGGCCGTCATCCAGGCCGACATCGTCTCCGCCACGACGATGCTGGAGGAGGCCAGGAAACTCGGCGGGCGTCCCGGGCAAGAGCCGATCCTGGCCTACGTCGCGCTCTACTCGGGGATGATCGCCATGTTCCGGGGGGACGTCGATCTCGCGATCAGCCTGTACGAGGAGGCGGTGACGCGCCACCGCGCCGACGACGACCCGGCGGGCCAGGCGCTGGCGCTCGTCCGGCTCTGCCTCGCCTACTCCTTCCGGGGCGACTGGCCGAGCGCCGTCTCCGCCGGCGAGAAGTGCATCGCGCTGTGCGACGCCCACGAGGAGGGCTGGCACCGGGCGTACGCGATGATGGCGCTCGGCGTCGGGGTCTGGTGCCAGGGCGACGCCCCGCGCGCCACGGAGCTGGAGAAGGAGAGCCTGAGGTTCAACCGCTCACTCGACGACCTTCTGGGCGTCGGCGTCAACGTGGAGGTGCTGGCCTGGATCGCCGCCGCGGACGGCGACCACCGGCGAGCGGCCAGGTTGCTGGGGGTGCTGGAGACGGCCTGGCAGGTGATCGGGGCACCGCTGTCCGGTTACGGGCACCTGACGCGCTACCACGACGAGTGCGAGGAGCGCACGCGCGAGGCTCTCGGAAAGCAGGCCTTCGACACCTTGGTCAGGCAGGGCTCGAAGATGCGGTGCGACGAGGCCTTCGCCTTCGCCCTCGAAGAGGAGGCGCCCCGCGGCGAGCCCTCCGGCGAGGCCGAGGAGCCGTCGCCGCTGACCCGCAGGGAGACGGAGATCGCCAAGCTCGTCGCCCAGGGGCTGAGCAACAAGGAGATCGCGGCCTCGCTGACGATCGCCCAGCGCACCGCGGAAGGTCACATCGAGCACATCATGACCAAGCTCGGCTTCCACTCCCGGGCCCAGATAGCCGTCTGGACCGGCGAGCGCATCCGGAACGCGAGCGGGAACCGCACGCCCGACGCCTGACGGGCAGGACGGAGACGGCGCTCAAGCTAGGACGCCGGAGCCGACGAGTGCGATGATCCCGTCGGCTCCGGCGCCCGGCTGGAACCGGGTCGGGGAACTCGGCTCCGGCCTTCGGAGGTGGTCTGTGGCGCCGGCCCTCGGAGGGCCGGGCGGGGGCCCGGGGCGGTGGTCCTGCGGCCCGTGGCCGGGGTTGTGCGATTCTGTGCGCCCGGGGCGGCGCGGCCGGGCTTTCACGGCCGGGGCCTCCGGGCGGTTCTCCGGGGCGGCGCGTGCGGCCGGTCTCGCGCGGCCGGTCTCGCGCGGCCGGCTCTCGGCGTGTACGACCGGCCCGGTGGCCGGCCGTCGCGGAGGCGGCGCGTCGATCGACCTCGCGCTCAGGCCTCGGGGGCGTTCGCGACGAGCTCGAACCAGACGGCCTTGCCGTCGGTCGTACGGGCACTGCCCCAGCAGCAGGACAGGAGCTCGAGCAGGTGCAGCCCTCGTCCCCGCTCCTCGTCGTCGCGTGCCCGGCACACGCGGGGCAGGCGGGAGTCCGGGTCCGCGTCCTCGACCTCGCAGCGCAGCAGGCCGTCCTGGAAGGAGAGGGCGAACCTGATGGTTCCTCGCGAGTGGCGCAGCGCGTTGGTCATCAGCTCGCTGACGAGCAGCTCGGCAACCGTACTGTGCTCCTCGTGCAGTCCCCAGTCCGCCAGGCAGGCGCGGGTCAGATGGCGTGCCTGGGGCACGGACGCCGACTCGGGTGCGAAGGAGCACGACGTCTCCAGGCCGTACGGCGTTGCGAGAAGAGCGTTCATGAGCGTTCACCTACGTGGTCGGCGGTTGCCTCGGCCGGACGTGGTTCGCACGCGCGTCCGCCGCCGGGGACCTCGGGCCGCCGCGGGGCCGTCCGCCCGCATGGCGTGTCCGGTCCCGATCCGGCGGGCACACGTGACGGGATCATGCCGCCTGCCCCAAGGAGACGCGGTGCAGAGGCATGCCGTGGACGGGAGTGCTGCGACCGTCAGGCAGGAGCGCTCCGGTGTCTTCGAAGACCACCACGCCGTTGCAGAGCAGGCCCCACCCCTGCTCGGGGTGGAAGGCCACGAGGGACGCGGCTTCGTGATCGGGTGCGCTTGCGACTGGGCAGCGCGGCTGGTGTTGACACATGGCTCGTACCTTTTAACCTTCGCTGGTTGCTGTTGAGCCTTTCCTGGTGTGACCAGCATCTCTCAGCGCCCATACGTGCATAGCGGGGTAAATACCTATATGTCTACCCATTTCGCCGAAAGGTAAAGAAACCGGACGCCGACGCAAAGAACGATCGGCAAGATCGAACGGGGCGGATACGGCGGTCCAGGCCCCGGTCGCGGCGATCCGGTAGATCTTTTTACCGGACGGTTTACCATCGGAGATCATCCGTAACCCTCCCTGACGTCGTCTTTTGGCCACATACGTGACATCGAGCGACTTGACGCTCCCTTTAGCCTGTCGTGACCTGTCCTTGGGGCCGGGTAACCTCCCTCGTCACGGAAGACAACTGGCCAGTGGTGCCGCCACACGCGTCCCTCCACACCCCCGGTGGGCTCGCGTGAACGCGCCGTCGCTCAACCTCGTCTCCCGGTGGCCAGGTCGCGAGGCGGAGCGACCATGCCCGCACGGCCGCCGGGGGTCCCCCGAAATCCTCAATGACACCTGAGATGCGCAAGTTCGTCGAGCTGCTGGAGAGCCAGCTCGGATACTCCGAGAAGAGTGGCGGCTACACCAAGTTCGGTGACTGGTACGGCAAGAACGTCGAGTTCGACGCCGACTACACCGCCGCCCCCTGGTGTGACATGTACCTGTCGTGGGCGGCGGAGAAGCTCGGCTACCAGGAGTGGATCGGCCAGTTCGCCTACACCGTCCACCACGCCCAGTGGTTCCGGCAGCAGGACGCCTGGAGCACCGTCCCCAAGCCGGGGGCCATCGTCTTCTTCGACTGGAGCGGCTCGAACAGGATCGACCACATCGACCACGTCGGGATCGTCACCGGGGTCGAGGGGGGCAGGATCCACACGATCGAGGGCAACATCGACGGCGGGATCGCCAAGCGCAAGGAGCGCGACACCGGCAAGGTCGTCGGCTACGGGTACCCGGAGAAGATCAAGGCCCGGCTGGACCGGGAGGCGACCGAGAAGCAGACACTCGTCAAGCCCGCCGACGCGGCCGGGGACAACGCGGTGGTGATCGGTCCAGGACTCGACCTGCTCGCCGTACTCCCCGCCCCCGTACCCGCGCGGGAGACCCGCGCGCCCGCCGGGCCGGGCAGGCCCGAGCCCGCCCCCAAGCACGCCGGGACGACCGGCAAGGCCGGGAAGGACGGCGGGGACGTCAAGGCCGCCGCCGGGAACGACGGCAGGACCGTGTCCGGGGGGAACCCCGCCCCGAGCGCCCCGCGGAGCGACCGGACGACCGCGAAGGCGCCGGCCAGGACCCAGGCACCGGCCTCCGCCGGCCGCACCTCGCCCGGCAAGCACGCCAAGGCCTCCACCGCCGGCACCAGCGCGCTCGCCGTCACGCCCACCGCCACCGTCCGCGACCTCGCCACGCCCGCCCCGGGGTTCGACACCCCCGCCGTACTCGCGCCGGTTCTGCTCGCCGCGGTCGCGATCCTCGCGCACGGCAAGGCCCGGCAGTCGAGGGTACGGCTCCTCGCGACCGCCTCGGGGCGTACCGCCCCGGCTCTCTCCCTCTCCCCCTCGCCCCGCAGGACCCCGGGCCGCCGCCGCGCCCCCGGCCGCCGCCGCATGCCCAGGAACGCCCCCGCACGCGACCTCTCGTACGCACCGCCCCCGGCCCGCGACCTCGTGGAGAGCCTTGTCTCCCCCGAAGCCGAGAACCTCTTCACCGCACCCCACAGGCCCGGCTCCCACACCCCCGCGAACGCGCCCGCCCCGGCCCGGGGGTCCGTCACCTCTCGGGAACCCGTTCCCGAGAGCACGTTCGCCCCGGCCTCGAGCACCGTGTTCCCCTCGGTCACGACCTCCGTCGCCCACGTCGAGGAGCCCCGCGTGCCGGACCGTCGCGACGACCGCCCCCGCGCCCCCTACCGGGGCAGGCGTCGCCTGCACGAGCATGCCGTGGTGGAGTCGTCGACCTTGGTCCAGGACTCCCCGCCGCGCGGCCGCCGCCACCGCCGGGCCGACCCGATGGTCACCACCGCCATCCCGGTCGTCCCCGCCCGTTCCGCCCGTCCTGTCCGTCCCACCGCGTCCGCCCGCTTCGCCCCGGCCGCCCGCCCGGTCACCGAGCCCAGAGCCGCCGCTCCCATCCCAGCGGCCCGGACAGGTCAGGGCGATCCGGCCGGTCCGGCCATCACGGCCCGCTCTGCCGCGCCGCCCACCGAGCCGGGCGACATCCTGGTTCACAGCGGCTACCGGGGACGCCGCCGGGCGGAGGCGCTGGTCTAGCCGTCCTCGACCTCTGTGGTCAGTACAGCCGGCCCCTTCCGGGAAGCCGTCCCGGCCTCGTCGGGGCGAGCCCGCTCAGCGCCGCTCGGGCGGGCGCCCCATGGTGCGGCGCAGTTGCTCCAGCTCCGCCTCCAGCCCGGCGATCCGGGTGTTGGCCCCCGGGCCCCCCGAACCCCCCGGGCCTCCCGGCCCACCCGGACTCCCGGGACCCCCCGGGCCCCGCTGGGGCTGCGGCGGGCCGTAGGGCGAGTGCGGGTGGACTGCCCGGGTGTCCTCGGACGCGGCCGGGAGCGGGTAGGGCGCCCGCTGCCGGTGGTGCTGCGGCGCACCGTACGGCTCCTGCTGCCCGTAGGGCGGCCGGCCGTACTGGCCCGAGTAAGCCTGCGCCGGGTGGCCGGGCTGCGCACCGTACGGAACGGGCGGGAACGAGGCCGGCCCATTGGCGCGGCGCCTGCCCCGGGCGACCGAGGCGAGCGTACCGATCACGAACAGGGTGATCAGGCCACCGCCGCCCCACAGCAGCCACGGCAGGATCGGCGTGCCGCTCTCGTCCTTGCCGGCGGTGATGGCCTGCTGGGAGTCGCTGACGTACTTGGCGACGTACGGGTGGTTCGGCTGCAGCGCCTGCGTCTCGCGGAACTTGGGCAGCGCGTCGGAGTACCGGTTCTGGAAGAACAGGTCGAGCGCCTCGTTGTAGGCCTTCGTCGTCGACGACTCGGCCGGCTTGATGTTCTTCTCGTTCAGCTTCTCCTTGACGATGCTGACCGGCAGCACGAAGCTCTCACCCTCGGTGGAGCCGCCGTCCTGCTGGATCAGGCCGCCGACGAGGATGCCGATGACCCTGCCGTCCTTGCTGAACACCGGACCGCCCGAGTTGCCCGGGTAGGAGGGCGCCTGGGTCTGGATGTACGGCACCCCCTCGGGGGTCTGGCGGGCGGCGTTGTAGGGGCCCTCGGTGAACGCCGGATCGAGCTTGGACTCCAGGTTGAAGATCGAGGTCTGCGTCACCGTACCGGGGAATCCGCTGATGTAGAGGGTGTCGCCGACGCGCACGTCGGAGTCCTCGCCCAGCGGCACGGTCGGCAGGTTGCTCTGCCCGTTGGCCTTGAGGATCGCGACGTCCTTGCCCGGGTAGACGGTGCCCTTGGCGACCAGCTCGATCGGCACCGTCTTGGTGGTCTTGTCGACACCGCCGCCCGGCAGGCTCTGCAACAGCGAGAGCGAGCTCTTGACGTTGCGGATCTTGATGTTGTCCGCGTTCCAGACCTGGAAGATCTTCGTCGCCGTCCTGAGGATCTCCTCGTCGGAGGCGATCTCACCGAGGTCGGCCACCAGGTCGGCGGCGTCCTTCTCGTTGATCTTCGTGAGGGCCTGGGCCGCGAAGGTCCGCGCCAGCTCGGTCTCCTCCTGGCCGACGCAGTGCGCCGCGGTGACCATGTAACCGTCCGGCGTGACCCACCAGCCGGTGCACAGCCCGCCCGCCGTCGCCTCGACGACCCGTTCCCGCCCGCCGGGCGAGAAGTAACGGCCCGGATCCTTGGCCATCTGCTGGACGACCCAGCGGTAGATGCTGTTCTCGTCGGAGGAGATCTTGCCGCTCTGCACGGCGTCGACCCCCTGCTGGGTCAGGGTCCTGATCGCCTCCAGGTTCGCCTCGGGCGTCGGCACGGCCACGTCGGCCGTGTAGGACACCGAGGTCAGCTGGACGGCCGGATGCGTCCTGGCCGCCAGCCACGTCCCGACGGGGACGTCGACCTCCTTCGGCTTCGCCGCCGCGGTGCCCGGCAGGGCCAGCGTGCTCGCCAGCACCAGGCCCGCGACGGCGCTGATTCTTCCCCACATCTTCGCACTCTCCCCAAACTCGCTTCCCGGGCGAGAGCATGGCGGAGGCCGCTTGGGGAGGACTTGGAAGCGACTGGGACACCGACGGCGTTCCCGGCGGCACGGGGCGGAGGCCCGCTCCCGTCAGCCGCGGCCGGCGCCGACGAGTTCCCTGCGCGGCCCCTCCGGCCTCTCCGGCCCCTTCCTCTCCTCGTCCTCCTCGTGGCCCTCGACGGAGAGGTCGGGCAGGATGCGGTCCAGCCAGGCGGGGCACCACCAGTTGGCCCTGCCGAGCAGGGCCATGGTCGCCGGGACCAACAGGCCCCGGATGATCGTGGCGTCCACCGCGATGGCCACCGCCAGGCCGACACCGAAGATCTTGACCATGGGGTCGGGGTAGGCGACGAACGCGACGAAGACCGCGACCATGATCAGGGCGGCGGAGGTGATGACCCTGCCGGTCGACCCCAGCCCCTCGGCCACCGCCCTGCGGTTGTCGCCGTGCTTCATGTACGCCTGCCGCACGGCGGTGAGCAGGAAGACCTCGTAGTCCATCGACAGGCCGAACAGGATCGCGAACAGCATCAGCGGGATGTAACTGTCGATCGGCACCGTGAAGAACACCGTGCTCAGATAGGAGCCGTCCGCGCTGACCGGCGTGTCCATGCCGACCAGGCGGCTGCCCAGTCCCAGGGAGAAGACCAGCGAGAGCGCGCCGAACGCGGCACCGAGGGAGACCAGGTTCATCAGCGCGGCCTTGATCGCGACGACCGGCGAGCGGAACGCCAGGAGCAGCAGCAGCGCGCTCAGCAGGACCACGACGCCGACGACCAGGGGCGTGCGTCCGGAGATCCTGTCACCGGCGTCGGCCATGCCGGCGACCTGCCCGCCCACGTGCACCTGGGCTCCCTCGACGTCGAGCGCGCGCACCGCCTTGACCACCTCGAGCGCCCGGGGGTCGCCGGGGGCGTAGGCGGGGATCGCCTGCACCAGCGCCGCCGTACCGCCCCTGTTGAGGACCGGGTCGCCGACGTGGACCACTCCCTCGACGTCCGCGACGCGCTCCTTCAGGTTGCCCAGGACGGCCGGGGCCGGCTCCCGGTCGACGACCCTGGTGTCCAGGTCCGCCACCACGACGAGCGGGCCGTTCATGCCGGGCCCGAACCCGGCCTGCAGGAGCTCGTACGAGCGCCGCGTGTCGGTGCCGCGGTCGGCGTAGCCGTTGTCGAGCGTACCCAGCTTGAGGGCGAGCGCGGGCGCGGCCAGCGCGCCCAGGAGGGCGACGCTGAGCGCGAGCACGCTCCACGGCCGCCGGGCCACCCAGTTGCCCAGCGAGGCCCAGCCGGAGGAGCCGTGGCTGCCCCGCCGCCCCGTGAACGGCAGGCGCAGCGCGTTGACCCGGTGGCCGAGCAGGCCGAGCAGCGCGGGGACCAGCGTGACCGAGGTGACCACCGCGCAGACGACCGAGATGCCGGTGATCCAGCCGAGCGTCTGCAGCAGGGGGAAGCCGGCGAGCATGAGCGCGCTGAGCGCGATGATCACGGTGCCGCCGGCGAACACCACCGCGCCGCCGGAGCCGGCGGCCGTCCGGCGGACCGCCTCGGGGACCGGCAGGCCGTCGGCGAGCAGCTTGCGGTGCCTGCTGAGCAGGAAGAGCGCGTAGTCGATGCCGACGCCGAGGCCGATCATCGTCGCCATGATCGACGCCTGCTTGGGCACGTCCACGATGTGGCCGAGCAGGCTCACCACGCCGAGCCCGGTCGCGATGCTGATCAACGCGGTGAAGATCGGGATCATCGCGGCGACCAGGGTGCCGAACGCGAGCAGCAGCACCAGCAGCGCGCAGACCACACCGATGATCTCGCTGGTCCCGGTCTTGATCTCCTTGTCCGCCGGGCTGCCCGAGGACGCGGGGACCGCCTCGATGCCCGCCGCCCGTGCGGGTTCGGCCGCCGCGGAGAGGAGCTTGGTGGTCTCGGCCAGCTTGGCGGTGTCGTTCCCCTCCAGCTTGATCGCGATGATGCCGATCTCCAGGCTGGGTGCGAGACCGCCGACCTGGTAGGGGGACTTCACCTCCTTCACGTGCGGCACGTCGCGGATCCGGTCCACGGCGCGCTCCACCGCGCGCTTCCTGTCCTCGGAGATGAGGGGGCCGTCGGGCGAGTAGAGAACGATCTGGGCCGAGCTCCCCACCCCGTACCCGGGACCGAAGCCGTCCTTCATCAGGTCGACGGCCCGCTGTGCGTCGGTGCCGGGAATGCTGACGTCGTTGCTGACCGGGCCGGGGAAGAACACCGATCCCGCCGTCAGCAGCGCCGCCGCGACCACCCACAGGGCCAGGACGGCCTTGCCGTGCCTCGCGCACCAGCTTCCCAGCCGCCCCAGCAAACCAGACATCGGTGACCGCCCCGCTTTGAGTGTCAAACGTCCTGAAAAGCCGTACTGTACGCTCGTACAGAACCTACGGTAAAAGAGTAGGGGGACAAATCCGGAAATGCTCTAGGTGACGTGGGACTGAGACGATGACCACACTCGAGCACGGGCACGACACGCGTGAGCGGATCCTCGACGCCGCCCGCCAGCTGTTCGCCGAACGCGGCTACGCGGCGACCTCGCTCGCCGACATCGCCTCCGCCGTCGGCCTGACGAAGACGGCCGTCGCCTACCACTTCCATCCCAAGGACCGCCTGGCCACGGAGCTCATCGCCCCCGCCGGCCAGGACATCGTGGCCCTGATCGAAGACGACTTCGCCGACGACCGCGCCTTCGCCGAGGCCCTGGTGACCTTCACGGTCAGGCACCGGGCGATCATCCGGCTGATCATGGAGGACATCAGCGGCGCCGACGACGCGCCCCCCGGCTCCCCCGGCGAGGCCATCCGCGCCTTCCGCGACGCGATCTACCGCCGCCTGGCCGGGCCCGACCCGGACCCCGCCCGCCGGATCTGGGCCTGGGCCGTCCTCGGCTCGCTCCAGTCGGTGGTCAAGACGATCGATCTTCCCGAGGAAGAGGTCAGGAAGACCCTCCTGGCCATGGTGCTGGCCTCCCTCTGAAGCATCCCTTCCCGGGCTATCGGCGTCTCGTCATCCCGGACGCCTCACCCGGAAGGGGCGGCCTCCCCGGGAACGGGCGCCGGCGGGACCGTGGGATCGGGAGGCTCGGTGCTCTCCCCCGGCCCCGGTCCGGGTCCGGGTCCGCTCTGGCCCCCGACACCGATAGTGATCACGATCGTCGCACCGGGCCTGGCGCAGGTGCCGGGCGCCATGCTCTGCGCCAGCACCACTCCGTCCTGGCCCGCGCCGGTGACCAGCCGCGCCCGCGTCCGTACGGCGAACCCCGCCCCGGCGAGGGTGTTGGAGGCGTCGGTCGTGCTCTGGCCGGCGACCGGCGGCACCGGGACGCCGTGCCTGGAGACGACGAGTTCCACCGCGCTCCCCGGGGAGACACGCCTGCCCGCGCCGGGGGTGCTGGCGAGCACCCGCCCGGCCGGCTGGTCCGAGCAGCGCGTGCCGACCCCGCCGACGACCAGCCCCGCCTGGGCCAGCGCCGCCTGGGCGGCTCTCCTGGCGAGGCCGACCAGCGTGGGCACCTGGGTGCCGCCGGAGACCTGCAGGTCGACCCTGCCCCTCTTCGGCAGCGCGGTCCCCGGCGCCGGGCTGCTCGCGAGCACCTCACCGAGCGGCCGGCCGGAGTTGACCGCCTTGACGGCCCCGGTGACCAGCCCGGCCCGTTTGATCAGGCGCGCCGCCTCGGAACGATCCAGCCCGACGAGCGCGGGCACGACCACCGTGGCGACGGGGGGCGGCAGGGGGGAGGATTTGACGCCCTCCGCGCGCGGGGGCTTGGCCGGGACCGTCGGCGGGGCCGGGAGCGGTTTGATCGGAGCGCTCGCCCTGCCCTCGTGCGACGTGGTGTCGTCCTGGGGGGTGGACTCCACCGCCGGGACGACCGGCGGGACGGGCGCGCCGCCCGGCGCGACGCCGCTCAGCGCCGGGACCAGGACTCCCACCAGCACGGCGGCGCTGATGAGCAGCGCGCCGGAGACCGCGACCGAGGCCCTGGTGGCCGCCTGCCCGGGGTGGGTCCTGGGCTCGTCGAAGTCCTCGCCTCCGGCGGGGAACGCGCGCCCGCCGGGCCTCGCGCCCGCCGAGGACGCGCCGCCCGGTTCACCGGTCCCGCCGAGCCCGGCCCGCCGGCCGGTCCCCGTCGTGCCCCACCGGCCGGAAAGGCCCGTGGCACCGGGCTGAGCGGAGAGAGCCGAAGGGCCGGAAAAGACCGCAGGGCCGGAGACGTCAGGCCCGCCGGGCGCGGGCGGGAATCCCGGCACCGGCGAGGAGCGGGACTCGATCACCGACCGGCCCCCGTCGTCGCCGAGCAGCGCGAGCAGCAGCTCCCTGCTGGTGGGGCGGTTGCGGGGATTCTTGTCCAGGCAGTCGACCACCAGCGCGCCGAGCAGCCCGTCGAGACGGCCCAGCTGCGGGGCCGCGGTGAGGATCCGGTTCAGGACGGCCGCGATCGAGTCCTGCCCGAAGGGCGCGTGGGCGTTGGCGGCGAAGCACATCGTGGCACCCCAGGCGAAGACGTCGGCCGCCGGGTTGATCTCGGCGCCCTCCACCTGCTCGGGCGCCATGTAGGCGGGGGTGCCCGCGCCGCGCCCGCTCTGGGTGGCCGCGGCGTCCAGTGCCCTGGCCAGCCCGAAGTCGATGACCCTCGGCCCGTCGGGACCGAGCAGCACGTTCTGCGGCTTGAAGTCGCGGTGCACGATCCCTGCCCGGTGGATGGCCGCCAGCGCGGTGGCCGTGCCGATGGCCAGGCGCTCCAGCCTGCCTCCCTCGCGGGGCCCGCTGACCGCGACCTCGCGGTGGAGCGACGGGCCGTCGACGTACTCGCTGACGATGTAGGGGCGGTCGCCGTCCAGCCCGGCGTCGATCACCTGGGCCGTGCAGAACCGGGCCACCTGCTTCGCCAGCTCCACCTCGCGCAGGAAGACCTCGGGGTCCTCCCCCACCGAACCGTGCAGAAGCTTGACCGCGTAGGGCTCGGAGCCGGTGTCGGGGCGCACCCCGACGTAGACCACCCCCTGCCCACCCTCTCCGAGACGCCCGATGATCTCGTACTCACCGAGCCCCGCCGGATCCCCCGTTTTGAGCGGCTGCGCATACGGCACGCGAGCCTCCCCTCGCCGCCACCCTTCTCACTCAAGAAGAAGCATCGCCGACAGTCAACGGGAATGAAGGTCTTGTCTTCCTCACCGTGACACTCATGTGATGCTCAGGCCAGGGCAAGGCATAACACATCCCCCGAATACGCGGCCGCCTTTTCTTCCGGCCCACCGTGCCGTTTTCTCCTCGCCCTCCTTCTCACGGCTCTTTCCCCCTTCCCCCCTCTCCCTCCTTTCCCCCCTTTCTCTTTTTTCCCGTCCTTCCCTTCGCCGCCCGTCCCGCACGAACCGTCCTCCTTCTCACGGCCCTTTCCCCCGTCCCCCCTGACCTCTCCTCCCTCCGCCTCTCGCCCCGCACGGACCCCCGCCCGGGCGGGAACCGCGAGCCGACCCGGTAGCCTGGCGAGGTGCTTGAAGCGATCAAAGCCACCCGTTACGTGACACCGCTGCGCGAGGGCGGCTCACTGCCCGGGATCATGGAGGCGGACGACCTCGGCACCCACGTCGTGAAGTTCCGCGGTGCCGGGCAGGGTCGCCGGGTCCTGGTCGCGGAGATCGTGTCCGCCGGGCTGGCCCGGCGCCTGGGATTCCGTACGCCCGAGCTGAAGGTGATCGACGTCGATCCGCAGCTCGGCGCCCGCGAGCCCGACGAGGAGATCCAGGACCTGCTCAAGGCCAGCGAGGGCAACAACCTGGCGGTCGACTTCCTGCCGGGCGCGCTGGGCTTCGAGCCGCTGGCCTGGCCCCCCGAGGCCGGGTTCGCCTCCCGCCTGCTCTGGTTCGACGCGCTGATCCACAACGTCGACCGGAGCTGGCGCAACCCGAACCTGCTCCTGTGGCACGGCGACACCTGGCTGATCGACCACGGCGCGGCGCTCTGGTTCCACCACAACTGGCCCTCGGCCAACCCGTTGCGCGACTTCGACGCGAGCGACCACGTGATGGCGCCCTTCGCCACCCGGATGCCCGAGGCCGACGCCGAGTTCAGCGATCTGATCACCAGAGACCTGCTCGACGGGGTGGTGGACGAGGTCCCCGACGAGTGGCTGGAGGACGAGCCGGGGTTCGACGGGGCGCAGGCCGTGCGGCAGGCGTACGTCGAGCACCTGCTGGCCCGCGCCCAGGGACCGCGCACCTGGCTGCCACGGCCCTCGGGTCAGGAGCCCCGTCAGGACCAGGAGAGGAAGACCGGCTCGGTGGGCGCGTTCTGGAAGGACAACCGGTGAAGGACGTCTACGAGTACGCGGTCATCCGGGTCATCCCCCGCGTGGAGCGCGGCGAGCTGATCAACGCCGGCGTGCTGCTGTACTGCCAGCCCCGCGGCTACCTGTGCGCCCGGGTGGAGCTGGACGAGGCGCGCCTGCGCGCCCTCGACACCGGGGTGGACCTCGACGGGGTACGGCACGCGCTCGGCGCCTACCAGCGCTCCTGCGGCAGTGACTCGGGACCCCTGACCGGGGAACCGCTGGGCAGCCGCTTCCGCTGGCTGACCGCTCCGCGCAGCACGATCGTGCAGACCGGCCCGGTCCACGCCGGCCTCACCGCGGATCCGGAGACGGAGCTGGAGCACCTCGTGACCCGGCTGGTCCGCAGCCCCTGAGTCCGGGCCTCACAGGAGGCCTGGCAGGCCTGGCGGAGAGACCTCAGAAGAGCACCGACATGAAGGTGCCGACCTCGACGAAACCGGCCCTGCGGTAGGCGGCCCTGGCGGGGGCGTTGTAGTCGTTGACATACAGCGACACCACGGGGGCGAAGTAGTCGAGCGCGTGCTTGATCACCGCGGCCATCCCCGCCACCGCGTGGCCGCGCCCTCGCATGTCGGGGTGGACCCAGACGCCCTGGATCTGGCAGGCGTGCGGCGTCACCGCACCGATCTCTGCCTTGAAGACGACCTTGCCGCCCTCGATGCGGGCGTAGGACCTGCCGATCCTGATCAGCTCGGCGACCCTGGACCGGTAGAGGGCGCCGCCGTCCCCGAGCTCCGGGGAGACGCCCACCTCCTCGGTGAACATCGCCACGCAGGCCGGAAGCAGGATGTCGAACTCCTCGGGCCGGACGCGGCGCACCAGCGGGTCGGCGGGGACGGGCGACGGCTCACCGGTCACCATGACCGGCTGTGCCCAGCGGATCGCGCGGGCGGCTCCCCAGTACGGCTCCAGCCGCTCCCAGAGCACCTCCACCGCGTCCGCCGGGCCGACGATCGAGGAACAGCGGCGGCCCTGCTTGCGCGCGCGATCGGCGAAGGCGTAGACGGCGTCCGTACCGGCGTTGACCGGAACCAGGTTCGCCCCGGCGTAACAGATGGAGGTCAGGCCGCCGCGCGGCCCGAACCCCCACATCTGGCCACCGAGCCTGGCCGGATTGAGCCCGACCGAACGGACCCTGGAGGCGACGAAGACATTGCCGACGGGGTCGGTGTCGAGAAGCGCCAGGACCTCGTCTCGATCGTTGTCGTCGAGCACGCGCGACGCCGTTGTGCGCAGCATCACGTGCTCAGCCTACGCGACCCCCTCGAATTTGGCAGGAACCAACACAGAGCCTCTCATCTACCTGCTTTGGTCACCTCGTCCTGCCGTGTGCCCGGCGGGAACGCGGACGGTCGCGGGGGCGACCACCGGTACGGGCGCGGGGATTCCCGGGCACCGGGCGTCCGGCGTGCCGGAGCTCTGGCGACCGCCGGGAAGGGTGCCCTCCCTGAGGTAGGCGGCCAGGCGCCGGTCGACGCAGGCGTTCCCGTTGAGCGCGACCCCGTGGTTGCCGCCGGGCACGGCCAGCAGCCGCGAGCGGTGGAACAGGGCGCGCATCCGCACCGCACCGGCGTACGGGGTGGCGGCGTCGCGCTCGCCCTGGATCAGCAGGACCGGCGGCAGCTTGGCGTCGTCACGGATCTGCACGGGCCTGCCCGCCTGCTGCGGCCAGAACGCGCACGGTGCGTTGTACCAGGCGTTGGGCCAGGTGAGGAAGGGCGCCTTGGCGTTGGCCTTGGTCATGTCGGCCCGCCAGCGCGCCCAGTCGCGCGGCCAGGCGGCGTCGCGGCACTGCACCGCGAGGTAGACCGCGTAGCTGTTCTCGTCCTTGGCGTCGTTCACCGCGTGCTTGCGGTAGGTGTTGACCAGGGGCGTCGCCTCGCCCTTCTTGACGTAGGCGGAGAAGGCCTTGGCCAGCTGCGGCCAGACGGCGTCGGAGTACCCGCCCAGGGTGTAGACGTCGTCGAGCTCGCTCGGCCCGACCACCCCTCCGGCCGGGCGGTCGCCCAGCCGGTCCCGCATGGCGTCCCAGGCGAAGGAGACCGCCCTCTCGGTGGCGCCGAGCCGGTAGACCGGGTTGTGGCGGGCGATCCACTTCAGGAAGTCCTCGTGCCTGTCCTGGAAGGCGATGCTCTGGTCGAGGTTCGAGCGGTACCAGATGCCGCGCGGATCGACCACGCTGTCCAGGACGAGCCGCTTGAGCCGGTCGGGGAAGAGCGTCGCGTAGACCGCGCCGAGGTAGGTCCCGTACGAGTAACCCAGGAAGCTGATCTTCGACTCGCCGAGCGCCGCCCTGATCACGTCCATGTCCCTGGCGGAGTTCTCGGTGGTCATGTGCGGCAGCATCCAGCTCCACCGCTCGCCGCACGCCTGGGCGTACTTGCGGGCCCGGGCGATCAGCACGCTCTCGTCGCGCCTGGTGACCGGCACCTGGTCGGGGCGGGGCGCCTCGTAGTACTTCTTGGGGTCGACGCACCTCAGCGCGGGCTCGCTCGCCCCCACTCCGCGCGGGTCGAACCCGATCACGTCGAACCGGTCGGCCAGTCCTTCGGGAAGACCCGCCGCGACGCCCCTGACCAGGTCCCGGCCCGACGCCCCGGGACCACCCGGGTTGACCAGCAGCGCGCCGAGACGGTCGTGGGTGGCCTTCCCCCTGATCCGGTTCAGGGCGATGCCGATGGTCTGGTGCGGGTTGGCGTAGTCGAGCGGCACCCTCACGGTGGCGCACTCCATCGGGTTGTCCACCCGTCCGGCGGGAGCGGGCACCGCCCCGGTCACCGGGGTCGCCCCCTCGCAGGGCCCCCAGACCAGCCCCTGTCTCTCCTGGGCCACCGCCCCCTGCGGCACCCCCACCGCCGCGGCCAGCATCGCGATGCTCGCGGCGATCCCGACGACCCTCTTCTTCACTGTGTGATCCCCCTACTCGTACGGCAGAGGCGATGGTCTCCCGGGGGCGGCGCGACCATCCGGAACACAGCCGGATGCCTGGCAAAGTGTAGTCAGATGATTGCTAAGTGTAATGACACGAGGTCGGGCGTAGACATCGAGCGGGATGTCGCGGAAGAGCCCGTCCGCCCCGGTATCGGGTCACGTGTGGGAACCTCACGAAAGGGCCGGTCCACTCCGGTATCAGGTCACACGCGGGGACCTCACGGAAGAGCCGGTCCGCCCTGGTATCAGGTCACGCGCGGGAACCTCACGCAAGGGCCGGTCCACCCCGATACGGAGCCGGCGGAGGGGAGGCCGCCACACGAAGCAGCCCGCACCCCGGCGCGATACCGGGGGCGGGCGGAAATCCCTCCGGCCGCCCGGCCGGAGGGATCAGAGGATCGAGCGGTCAGCTGACGACGACCTGGGGGCCGGGGGCGTCGTCGTCGAGGTCGACCTCCACGCCCATCTCCTCGGCGAGGCGCAGGGCCTCCTCGATCAGGGTCTCCACGATCTGCGACTCGGGGACGGTCTTGATGACCTCGCCCTTGACGAAGATCTGGCCCTTGCCGTTGCCGCTCGCGACCCCGAGGTCGGCCTCGCGGGCCTCGCCGGGGCCATTGACGACACACCCCATCACCGCGACGCGCAGCGGGACCTTCAGCCCTTCGAGCCCCGCCTGGACCTGCTCGGCCAGGGTGTAGACGTCGACCTGGGCGCGCCCGCAGGAGGGGCAGGAGACGATCTCCAGGCCGCGCTCGCGCAGGTTGAGCGACTCCAGGATCTGGTTGCCGACCTTGACCTCCTCGACCGGAGGAGCCGACAGCGACACGCGGATGGTGTCGCCGATGCCCTCGGCGAGCAGGGCGCCGAACGCGACCGCGGACTTGATCGTGCCCTGGAAGGCCGGACCCGCCTCGGTGACGCCGAGGTGGAGCGGGTAGTCGCACCGGGCGGCGAGCAGGCGGTAGGCCTGGACCATCACGACCGGGTCGTTGTGCTTGACGGAGATCTTGATGTCGCGGAAGCCGTGCTCCTCGAACAGCGAGCACTCCCACAATGCCGACTCCACCAGCGCCTCGGGGGTGGCCTTGCCGTACTTCTGCAGGAGGCGGGGGTCGAGCGAGCCGGCGTTGACGCCGATCCGGATCGGCACGCCGCGCTCGCCGGCCGCGCGCGCGATCTCACCGACCTTGTCGTCGAATTTCTTGATGTTGCCGGGGTTGACCCGGACCGCCGCGCAGCCCGCCTCGATCGCGGCGAAGACGTACTTCGGCTGGAAGTGGATGTCGGCGATCACCGGGATCTGCGACTTCCTGGCGATGATCGGCAGCGCGTCGGCGTCGTCCTGGGAGGGGACGGCGACCCTGACGATCTGGCAGCCCGAGGCGGTCAGCTCGGCGATCTGCTGGAGCGTCGCGTTGACGTCGGCGGTGACCGTGGTGGTCATCGACTGGACGGAGACCGGCGCGTCCCCGCCCACGGGGACGGAGCCGACCATGATTTGACGGGATATGCGTCGCTCGGCGATCGGCCTGGTCCTTACGGACGGGATTCCGAGAGCAACAGAAGTCATTTTCAGCCCTTGAAGTGTCGACGACACTCATCAGTCTAGGCAGTCCCGGTGAGCTCGCGTGCCCGTATCCGTGCCCAGGAGTCGGCATCGAGGACCTCGGCCACCGAACCGGCCTCGGTCACGGTGTGCTCGGAGACCACCGCCGCCACGGTGTCGACGATGCCGAGGAACGGCAGCCGCCCGGCCATGAAGGCCTCGACGCAGACCTCGTTGGCGGCGTTGTAGACGGCCGGGGCCGTGCCACCGGCCGCGCCGACGTGGCGGGCCAGCGCGACGGAGGGGAAGGCCTCGTCGTCGAGCGGCTCGAACGTCCAGGTGTGGGCGGTGGTCCAGTCGACCGCGGGGGAGGCGTCGGCGACCCGCTCGGGCCAGCCGAGGGCGAGCGCGATGGGCAGGCGCATGTCCGGCGGGCTGGCCTGGGCGATGGTCGAGCCGTCGACGAACTCCACCATCGAGTGGATGACCGACTGCGGGTGGACGACGACCTCGATGCGGTCGAAGCCGATGTCGAAGAGCAGGTGGGCCTCGATGACCTCGAGGCCCTTGTTGACGAGTGTGGCGGAATTCACCGTGATGACCGGCCCCATCGACCAGGTGGGGTGGGCGAGGGCCTGCTCGGGGGTGACGTCCGCGAGGTCCGCGCGCGACCTGCCGCGGAAGGGCCCGCCGCTCGCGGTGACGACCAGGCGGCGCACGGCGGAGGCGTCGGGGCCGGTGGGCCCGGCGGCCCACAGGCACTGGGCCAGCGCGGCGTGCTCGGAGTCGACCGGGATCAGCTGGCCGGGTTTGGCCAGGCGCTTCACCAGCGGCCCGCCGACGATCAGCGACTCCTTGTTGGCGAGCGCGAGCACCCGGCCTGCCTCCAGCGCGGCCAGCGTGGAGGTCAGCCCCAGCGCCCCCGTGATGCCGTTGAGGACGATGTCGGCGGGCAGGGCGGCGGCCTCCGCCACCCCCTCGGGCCCGGCCAGCACGCGCGCGCCCGCCCCGTACGCGGTCAGGGCCTCGCGCAGCTCCGGCACGGCGGAGGGATCGGCGACGGCGACCACGTCGGGCCGGAACTCGGCCGCCTGTCTGGCGAGCAGGTCGATCCGGCCGCCGTAGGCGGCCAGCGCGGCCACCCGGAACCTGCCGGGGTTGCGGGCGATGACGTCGAGGGACTGGGTCCCGATGGACCCGGTCGAGCCGAGCAGGATGACGGAACGGACGGTGTCTGGCTGCACCGCCCCATTCTCCCGGCTCGGGCCGCGCTGTCGAATCGGTCGTGGCGGGCCGTACCACTCATGATCAGACTGGATCATGGCGAAAATCTGTTAGACATGAAACACGGGATAAAAGTCAGTATTTAAGTCCGAATTTCGTCATATCAATAGTTGTAAAGCCTGAGAAATGCGTACGTACGGCGCACTAGCTTCCCGGAACAGCAACAGGCCCTCGGGAGGTACATATGCGGCGCAAGGCACGGCTCGTCCCTATTCTCACCGCCATCGCGGGAAGCACCCTGCTCTCCACGACGATCGCGCACGGCGCCACGGCGGACGCCGGCACGGGTGCCACAGCGGGCACAGCGGGCGCTGCGAACGCTGCGGGCGCGGGCGGGGGCGGCGTCACCTCGGCGCGGACCTCGGCGCGGGCCGTTCCCCAGCCGGTCGAGAAGGAGGCGGCCGACACCAGGAAGGAGCAGCAGACCGTCCAGCGCTACTGGACCGAGGCGAAGATGGAGGCGGCCCGGCCGCTCGCCGCCCTCGTCCCCGAGAAGGACGGCGCCCGGCTCACCGCCGGGGCGATCGCGGCCCAGGCCGCGGCCGACCCCGTCTCCGTCCCCGCGACCGAGCCCGACGGCGACGCCGTCACGGCCACCAAGGGTTCGGCGGCCGTCCGGGCCTCCACCGGCGCGGCGTGGACCCGCGGCGGGGCGATCGTCAAGACCGCCGGACGCGTGTTCTTCACCTACCAGGGCCGCAACGCCTCCTGCTCCGCGAACGCGGTGACCAGCGAGAACAAGAGCACCGTGATCACGGCGGGGCACTGCGTGAGGATGGGCGGCGCCTTCCACGGCAACTGGGTGTTCGTGCCGGGGTACGAGAACGGCAACCGGCCGCACGGCACCTGGGTGGCGACCACCCTCTACACCACCCCGCAGTGGAACAACAGCGAGGACGTCAACCACGACGTGGCCTCGGCCGTGGTGGCCCCGCTGAACGGCAGGTCGCTGACCGACGTGGTCGGCGGCCAGGGCGTCTCCTTCAACCAGGCGCGCCGCCGGCAGATGCACTCCTTCGGCTACCCGGCGGCCGCGCCGTACAACGGCTCCAGGCTGATCTACTGTGCCGGGCGGGCGTTCGACGACTTCCTGATGTCCCGCGACATCGGGCTGAACTGCAACATGACCGGCGGGTCGAGCGGCGGGCCCTGGTTCCTCGACTTCAACGAGAGCACCGGCCTGGGCACCCTCAACTCGGTGAACAGCTTCAAGTACGCCTTCGCCACCGGCTGGATGTTCGGCCCCTACTTCGGGACGGAGGCGCAGGCCGTCTACGAGGCCGCCCAGACCACCGGCACCCCCTGATATTCACCAGAAGTAATCACAAGAACACCCCTCGTAGTGCAAACTCGGGTTTCATGACCTCAAGCCTCCCCCTGCTTGCGGCCGCCCCGCTCGTCGCCGGGTTGCTGAGCGCCCCGACGACCGGCGCGACGGCCACCTGGCAGACGGCCACCGCGTCCGGGCAGCGGGCCGTGAAGACCCTCGTCACACCATTCGCCCAGAAAACAGGCTCGGCGTCCGGCATGCCGGACGTCGTCGGGCACGCGACCGCTCCCACCGCGTCGGAGCGGGAGCGCGTGCTCGGTTACTGGACCCCCAGCCGGATGGCCTCGGCGCTCCCCGTCGACCGGCTCGCCAAGGTCACCGGGATGCTCGGGCGGCTCTCCGCCGCCGGGCAGGGGGTGGTCCCCCGCCGGAGCCCGCACGGCGCCGCGTCCCGCACCGCGGGCGCCCGCTGGACCTCCGGCGGGGTGGTGGGGCGCACTACGGGGCGGGTGTTCCTCACCATCAAGGGCAGCGACTTCGTGTGCTCGGCCAGCTCGGTCAAGAGCGCCAACAAGGACCTGGTGGTGACCGCCGGGCACTGCGTCAAGGACGGCACCGGCGCCTGGGCCGACAACTGGACCTTCGTCCCCGGCTACAGCAAGGGCCGCCGCCCGTACGGGCAGTACACCGCGCGCCGCATGTTCGTCGCGGGCCCCTGGTCGCGCGAGGGCGACGACAGCCACGACATCGGCATGGTGGCGGTCAACACCAGCGGCGGCAAGCACCTCGGCGACGCCGTCGGCGGCCAGGACATCGCCTTCGGCGCCCCCAGGGGGCGCCTCGCCAGCGGTTTCGGATTCCCCGCCGACTCGCCCTACGACGGCGAGCACCTGGTCTACTGCGCGGGCCCGCTGCGCGAGGACCCGAACGGGCAGACCGGCGACCAGGGCATGCGCTGCGACATGACCGCCGGATCCAGCGGGGGTCCGTGGCTGAGCGGTTTCAACGCCTCCACCGGCCGGGGCACGATCGTCTCGGTGAGCAGTTTCAAGTACAGCGACGACCGCCACACCATGTACGGCCCCTACTTCGGCGACTCCGCCAAGACCCTCTACGCCACGGCCTCCGCGTCGTGACCCCGGCGCGGAGGCGGCGCGTCGTGATCCCGGCGCTGAGACGGCGCTCGGGACGCGGCCGGTTCTAAGCGGCCGGTTCTAAAGGGTCAGGCCGGTGAGCACCATGACCTTCTCGTAGGTGAAGTCGGCGATGGCCGAGCGGAGACCCTCGCGGCCGACCCCCGAGTCCTTCACCCCTCCGTAGGGCATCTGGTCGGCACGGTACGACGGCACGTCACCGATGATCACACCGCCGACCTCGAGCTCCCGGTTCGCCTTGAAGGCGTTGTCGAGGCTGCGGGTGAACACCCCGGCCTGCAGCCCGTACCTGGAGTCGTTGACCGCGGCGAACGCCTCGTCCACCCCGGCCACCTTCTGGACGACCATCACGGGGCCGAAGACCTCCTCGCGGGAGACCTTGGCGTCGGCCGGTGCGTCGGCGAGCACGGTCGGCGCGAAGGCGGCGCCGTCGCGGGTGCCGCCGGTCAGCAGGCGGGCCCCCGCCGAGACGGCCTCGCCGACCCACCGTTCCACGCGCTCGGCGGCGTCGGCCGACACGAGCGGGCCGACCTGCGTCTTCTCGTCGGCGGGGTCGCCGGTGACCAGGGCCTCGACGGCCGGGACGAGCCGGGCCACGAAGTCGTCGTGGACCGACTCCTCGACGATCACGCGCTGGACGGCGATGCAGCTCTGACCGGCCTGGTAGTTGGAGAACAGCGCGATCCGCGAGGCGGCCCAGTCGAGGTCGGCGTCGGCGAGCACGACCGCGGCGGCGTTGCCGCCCAGTTCCAGGGTCACGTGCTTGCGCGGGACCCGGTCGATGATCGCGTACCCCACGGGGGCCGAGCCGGTGAAGGAGACCACCGGCAGGCGCGGGTCCTCGACCAGCGCGCCGGCGCTGTCGTTGGACACCGGGAGCACGGAGAACATGCCCTCGGGCAGGTCGGTCTCGGCCAGGATCTCGCCCAGGACCAGCGCGGAGACCGGCGTCGCCGGGGCGGGCTTGAGGACGATCGGGGCCCCGACGGCGATGGCGGGGGCCACCTTGTGCGCCACCAGGTTGAGCGGGAAGTTGAACGGGCTGATGCCCAGGATCGGGCCGTACGGGACTCGCGAGACGTAGGCGAGGCGGCCGGCGGAGGCGGCCTCGGTGTCCAGGCGCACGGTCTCGCCGCCGAGGCGGCGGGTCTCCTCGGCCGCGAACCTGAAGGTGGAGACCGCGCGGGCGACCTCGCCACGGGCCCAGAAGATCGGCTTTCCGTTCTCGGCGGTGATCAGGGCGGCGATCTCGTCGGCCCGCTCGGCCAGGCGGCGCGAGACGTGCGCGAGAGCCTCGGCCCGCACGTGGATCGGGAGCGCGGCCGCCCGTTTGCTCACGGCCGCCGCCGCGGCGACGGCCTCCTCGACCTGGCCGTCGGTCGGCACGGAGCAGACGGCGACGACGCGGCCGTCATGCGGGTTGGTCACGGTGAGCTCGGCCTCGCCCGTGGCGGGGCGTCCGGCGAGCCAGAAGGGGCGCACGTCCATGCTCCGACGCTATGTCACCGGCGCGGAGGCGGCCTTACTCCACTCCGCACAACAGCCCCGTGGCGGCACACCGTTCCGCATAAAACCCGCTCCCCGCCCCCTGTAACGAAAACAGGGGTATTCGGGGATATTCCTTACAGGTGCCGGTTTGAATGATCCCGGGCGTGGCTAGGTCACCGGATGGACGATGAGAGTGGAAGGGCGTGGGCGCATGACCTCCTCGGCGCCGCGCGGCCTTCAGGGTGCCTATCTGATCGGTGAACGGGCGTCCCAGGACCAGCTTCGCGCCAGGCTGCTCGACGTCGCCAGCCAGTTGCTGGTCACCGTCGGGCCGGAGAGCCTGTCGATGCGCCGCATCGCCACCGAGGCGGGATGCTCGACGACCGTCATCTACACCATGTTCGGCAGCAAGGAGGGCCTGGCCGAGGCCCTGTACCTGGAAGGCTTCGAGCGCTTCCGGCGCCGCCTGGAGGCCGTCCCCTCGCGCAAGGACGCGCTGGAGCACCTCATCGCCCTGGGCCCCGCCTACCGGGAGGCCGCGCTGGACGAGCCCGGCTACTACGCCCTGATGTTCGAGCGCGCGATCCCCGGCTTCGTGCCGAGCGAGCGGGCCAGGACCCTCGCCCGCGCGGCGCTGAACATCGTCGACCGGGTGATCGCCGACTGCATCTCGGCCGGATACATCGTCCCCACCCAGCCCAGGAAGATCGCCGACGCCGTGTGGGCCGCCGCCCAGGGCGCGATCAGCCTGGAACGTGCCGGGCACCTGCGCGACGGCAACACCTACGACACGGTCACCTACGCCGTCATCTCCCGCTACCTGGTCGTCGACCGCCACCGCTCCTGACGGCGCGCTCCGGACGGGGGCTCCGGCCACTTCCATCCCGGCCCCGTCCCGGGTCCCCGGGCGCGGCCGTCATCTGGCGACGGCCAGGGCGACCCAGAGCTCGGCGCGGACCGCGGGATCCTCGAGGTCGCGGCCGACCAGCTCCGCGACCCGGCGCATGCGGTAGCGCAGGGTGTGGCGGTGCACCCCGAGCCGCTGCGCCGCCGCGTCCCAGTGGCCGTTGCAGTCCAGGTAGGCGCGCAGGGACCCCAGCAGGTCCGCGCGCGAGCCGGACTCCCTGAGCGGGGCGAGCAGCGCCGAGGAGAACGCCTCCGCCACGTCGGCGTCGAGCAGGGAGAGCAGTCCCTGGCCCGCCAGGTCGGCGAAGCGCACCACCCGCGCGGTGCCGTGCCCGGCCGCGGCGAGCGCCCGGCCGGCCTGGTCGAGCCCCGCGCGCAGGTCGCCGAGACCGACCGGGTCGCCGACGCCGACGAGGCCGTGCTCGCCGAGCGCCGCGGCCACGGCACCGGCCCGCGAGGCCGGGACCAGCAGGACCACCCTGTCACCGCCGGCGTCGCCGTCGGCCGCCGCGAACTCGCTCCCGGCGGCCTCCAGCAGCGCCTCCGGCTCGCCGGCGCAGGCGATCACCACCAGCGGCCCGCCGTCGAGCCGCTCCCCCAGCCGCTCCAGCGTCTCGCGCCCGGCGTCCGCCTGCCCGGCCAGCAGCAGCCGCAGCACCGCGGAGCGGACCCGGTGCTCGGCGGCCAGGTGCTCCCCGCCGTGCTCGACGGCGAGCGTCAGCAGGGACGCGGCGGCGTTGACCACGGTGTGCGCGACCGGGGTGAAGGACCGGCCGGTGCCGACGGCGAGGAACCCCCTGACGCGGCGGGCCCCGAGGGGCCGCACGATGACGTGCTCCTCGGGTGAGGAGAGCGCCACGCTCGCGGGGGCGCCCTGGCTCGTGATCCTCCTCAGCCGCTCCAACTCGGGGCCGAGGTCTCCGGCGGCCGCCGCCGCGCCCCTGCCCGCCAGGTGCCGTACGGTCCCCGCCTCGTCGAGCAGGATCGCCCAGCCGCCCAGCTCGCGGGCCAGGCGGTCGATCACCGCGCGCGGGCCCTCGGGGCGCAGCGCGGCGCGGGTGAGGCGGCCCTGGGCGGCGAAGGCGTTGCTGAGCTCGTCGTACTGCTCGGCGGCGATCAGCTCGCTGACCGTCTTGCCGATGGCGACGAACGGGGTGTCGCGCGGCACCTCGACCAGCGGCAGCCCGGCCCGCGCGGCGGCCTCGACCAGCGCCTCGGGGATCGTCTCGTGCCCGAGCCCGACGCCGAACCCGAGCCCGGCGACCCCCCTGGCGACCAGGCGCTCGACGTAGGGACCGGCGTTGCCGGCGTCCAGGCGCATGCCCGTGGTGAGGACGAGCTCGCCGCCCTCCAGGAACGGGGTGGGGTCCTCCAGCTCGCTGACCGCCACCCAGCGCACCGGCCGGTCGAGCGCCTCCCGCCCGGCGAGCACGACGAGCCCGAGCGGCAGCCGCCGCATGACGGTGCTCAGCGTCGGCGCCACCACCACCCCCGTTTTATACGTTATGTCTATTCTGCTCCCTGCAATTTTGCCATAGTGCATCATCGGCACACCGGCATTCGCGACATAGCTTCACATCATGAGCACCGTCACCGAGGGCGGCCCCTCGCTTCCGCAGGAGCGCCGCCTCGTCACCGAGATCCCCGGCCCGAGGTCCCGCGAGCTGCTCGCGCGCAAGCAGGCCGCCGTGCCCCCGGGCATCGGCACCACGCTGCCCGTCTTCGTGACCCACGCCGGGGGCGGTGTCGTGGTCGACGCCGACGGCAACTCGCTGATCGACTTCGGCTCCGGCATCGCGGTGACCGGTGCCGGCAACTCCGCCCCGCGCGTCGTCGAGCGGGTGCGCAGGCAGGTGGCGGACTTCACCCACACCTGCTTCATGGTCACGCCGTACGAGTCGTACGTGCGGGTCGCCGAGAGGCTCAACGAGCTCACCCCCGGCGACCACGAGAAGCGCACCTTCCTGCTCAACAGCGGCGCCGAGGCCGTGGAGAACGCGGTCAAGGTCGCCCGGCACGCCACCGGCCGCCAGGCGGTCGTCGTCTTCGAGCACGGCTACCACGGCCGGACCCTGCTGACGATGACGCTGACGGCCAAGAACATGCCGTACAAGCACCGCTTCGGCCCGTTCGCCCCCGAGGTCTACCGGGTGCCGCTGGCCTACCCGTTCCGCTGGCCCACCGGCCCGGAGAACTGCGCCGAGGAGGCCGCGGCCCAGGCGATCGACCAGATCACCAAGGAGATCGGCGCTGAGAACGTCGCCGCCGTGGTGATCGAGCCGATCGCGGGCGAGGGCGGCTTCATCGAGCCCGCCAGGGGCTTCATGCCGAGGATCCTGGAGTTCTGCCGCGCCAACGGCATCGTCTTCGTCGCCGACGAGGTCCAGACCGGCTTCTCCCGTACCGGCCACCTGTTCGCCTGCGAGGACGAGGGCATCGTGCCCGACATCATCGTCACCGCCAAGGGCATCGCGGGGGGCCTGCCGCTGGCCGCCGTCACCGGCCGCGCCGAGATCCTCGACAAGGTCCACGCAGGCGGCCTCGGCGGCACCTACGGCGGCAACCCGCTCGCCTGCGAGGCGGCGCTGGGCGTGCTGGAGAGCATCGAGGCCGACGACCTGACCGGGAAGGCCCGCCGCATCGGCGAGACCATGCTCCCCCGGCTGCGCGCCATGGCGGAGCGGAACCCGGTGATCGGCGACGTGCGCGGCCGGGGCGCCATGATCGCCATCGAGCTGGTCGTCCCCGGCACCAAGGAGCCGCACCCCACGGCGGCGGGCGAGATCGCCAGAAGGTGCCACGCCGAGGGCCTGGTCGTGCTGACCGCGGGCACGTACGGCAACGTGCTGCGCTTCCTGCCGCCGATGGTCATCCCCGACCACCTCCTGGAGGAGGGGCTCGCGATCCTGGAGAAGGCCGTGAACGAGGTCTGATCGTTTAGAACGCACCAAAAGGGGCACCCGGCTTGATGTCGAGTGTCCCTTTTGCCGTTATACGGCTCGCATGTAGGCCGTGATTTAACCCCCGCTTGGCATCCGCCACAGCGATCACGGGCTGCGACCGCGTTATAACGGTTCCGATAAGAAAGTGCGCGATCAACACAGGAAACGTGTCGACGTCCTCCCCACGGCCGAGCCACGGGAGAAAACAAGGGGTCACCACGCTGGAGGTATTTAGCATGAACTGGGGGCCGCCCAGAACGGCACACGTCACGATGACCTTCGATCCGGAAGGGCTGACCCGCACCCAGCGTGAGGGCGACGCCTGCGTGGCCTGCCACAAGAAGTGGCCCCGCCCGCGGATCAGGATCGGCCGCCTTCCCGACGGCACAGCCCTCTTCGCCTGCCCGGAGTGCGCCGACGCGCTGCTGCCGCAGCAGGACGACACCCGCTCCCTTCCCCGGCGCGCGGCCTTCTTCTGACCTTCCCGAACCGCTGATCCTTCCCCGGACCCCGAACCTCCCCGGACCGCCGGTGCGGGCCTGCGGGCCCCGCGCCGGCCACGAGACCGGCTCACCCGGCGGCCCGCAGGAAGCGACCCACCCGGCAGCCCGTCCGAACCGGTCCGCTCCGGTAGTTTCTCCACATCGAAACATCGAAGCAGCAGAGCAGTGGAGCACCGGAGGGCGCCCGCACGCCCGGGTCCGAACCGCCGTACGGCCGGGGACGGCACCCGCGCCCCGCGGAGGGCGAGAACCCTCCCCCGCGCGGACGGATGTCGAGACCGGCTCCCCCGCTCCGACCTGCCTGTGAGAGGCACCCGCACCGGGCGCCGCGAGCACGAGGAGCGAGACCGTGAAGTACATGCTGCTGATCTACAGCAACACCGCGATCTGGGAGACCCTCTCCAAGGAGGAGCTCGACGGCCTGATGGGCGAGGCCGACGCCCTCATGAAGGAACTCGCCGACTCCGGGGAGTGGGTCGGCGGGGAGGCGCTCGCCGATCCGTCGCAGACCAGGACCGTGCGGGTGCGTGACGGCGTCCCCGCGACCACCGACGGGCCGTTCCTGGAGGCCAAGGAGCACCTGGCCGGATACTGCGTGATCGACTGCGAGACCCCCGAGCGGGCGGCCGAGATCGCCGCGCGCTGGCCGGACGCCCGGCTGTGCGCGATGGAGGTACGGCCGATCATGGACGGGGCAGGCACCGAGGCGTGACCGTTCCCACCGAGGCCGAGGACCTGCTGCGCGAGCTCGCGCCGCAGGTCCTCGGCGTGCTCGTCCGGCGCTACGGGCACTTCGACGCGTGCGAGGACGCGGTGCAGGAGGCGCTGCTGGCCGCCGCCCTGCAGTGGCCCGAGCAGGGCCTGCCGGACAACCCCCGAGGCTGGCTGATCACGGTCGCGTCCCGCAGGCTGACCGACGAACTGCGCAGCGAGTACGCGCGCAGCCGCAGGGAGAACATGGTCGCGGCGCGGGCGCCCGCCGACGAGTTCCTGTCACCCGCCGCCGACGCCGAACCCACCGGCGAGCGGGACGACACCCTGACCCTGCTGTTCCTGTGCTGCCACCCCGCCCTGACCCCCGCCTCGCAGATCGCGCTCACCCTGCGGGCCGTCGGCGGTCTGACCACCGCACAGATCGCCCACGCGTTCCTCGTCCCCGAGACGACCATGGCCCAGCGCATCAGCCGGGCCAAGCAGCGGATCAAGAGCACGGCCATCCCCTTCGCGCCGCCTCCCGAACACGAACGGGCCGAGCGGCTGCGGGTGGTCCTGCACGTGCTCTACCTGATCTTCAACGAGGGCTACACGGCCACCTCGGGTCCGGACCTGCAGCGCCGCGAGCTGACCGGCGAGGCGATCAGGCTCACCCGCGCCGTTCACGGACTGCTGCCCGACGACGGCGAGGTGACCGGGCTGCTCGCCCTCATGGTGCTCACCGACGCCCGGCGGCCGGCACGCACCGGCCCCGGTGGCGCGCTCATCCCGCTCGCCGAGCAGGACCGGAGCCTGTGGAGCGGGACGTCGATCGCCGAGGGGGTGGCGCTCGTCACCGACGTGCTGGCGCGGGCCCCGCTCGGCCCGTACCAGCTCCAGGCCGCGATCGCCGCGGTGCACGCCGAGGCGGTGCGCGCGGAGGAGACGGACTGGCCGCAGATCCTCGCGCTGTACCAGCTGCTCGAACACCTCGCCCCCAACCCGATGGTCACGCTGAACCACGCCGTCGCGCTCGCGATGGTGCGGGGCCCGAAGGCCGGGCTCGCCCTGCTCACGACCCTGGAGGCCGACGACCGGATGGCCGGGCACCACCGTTTGCACGCGGTGCGCGCCCACCTGCTGGAGACGGCCGGCGACCACGAGGCCGCCCGGGCCGGCTACCGGGAGGCCGCGCGGCGCACCACCAGCCTTCCCGAGCAGCGCTATCTGGAAGGCAGGGCCGCCCGGCTGGCGCGGCCGGGCCCCTAGGTGGCCTTTACGAAGTAAGCCTTCGAGCAGGAGGGAGAGGGCGTCAGGTAAGCCTTCGAGAGGGACGGAGAGGGCGTCAGGTAAGCCTTCGAGAGGGACGGAGAGGGCGTCAGGTAAGCCTTCGAGAGGGACGGAGAGGGCGTCAGGTAAGCCTTCGAGAGG